>CAZVXI010000091.1:2787-12288 GCA_964631295.1 uncultured Isosphaeraceae bacterium | reverse complement strand
GTGGGGCCGGTGACATAGATATCATCGTCAGAATCTGTATCGCTCACACCCGCGATATCGACATGTGCCCAGGGAACATCTTCATCAACAAAGTAACTCAGGAATGCAGCGCCCTGCGTGGCGTGCGCGTCGCGTGATGGTGCGGAGTTCCACAGATCTGCATGCCTGGCGCGCATGAAATCGCGGTGTTCCTCCCACAGCGGCAGGCGCCAGCACCGGTCGCCACTTGATTCGCCTGCATCAAGCATGCGCGCTCGCAAAGCGTCGTCGTTGCACCACAGTCCCGCGCTGAAGCTGCCGAGCGCCACAACCACGCCGCCCGTGAGCGTGGCAGCATCAACAATCGCCGTCGGCTTGATCTTCTCGCATGTGTACGCGAGCGCATCAGCCAGGACGAGTCGGCCTTCTGCATCGGTGTTGGTGACCTCGACGGTGATGCCGTTGTACATCGTGATGATGTCATCGGGCCTGTATGCGTCGGCACTGACCATATTCTCTGCAGCGGGAAGTACGCCGTAGACATGCACGGGCATATCCAGCGTGGCGATGGCATGCATCGCACCGAGCACCGCCATGCCGCCGTTCTTGTCGCTCTTCATACCCTTCATCGAGGCGCTGGGTTTGAGCGAATAGCCACCCGTGTCGTAGGTGATTGTCTTCCCGACAAGTGCGATCTTTGAGCCCTTGCGAGGCTTCTCCGGCTTGTGTTCGAGGATGATCAGCGCGGGCTTGCTGGCTGATGCCTTACCGACGTTGACAAGCCCGCCCATGCCGAGCTTCTTTGCCTGATCGAACGAGATGACTTTGCACGACATACCAGTCTTGCGCGCGAGTTTGCGCGCTTCACTTGTGATCCATGTCGGGTTGCAGATGTTGGGTGGTGTGGCGGCAAGTTGCCGGGCATAGTTGGTTGATTCAGCAAGCGCGAGGCCGTGCTTCATTCCCTTCGTGCAGGCAGCATCGGACGATCCGAGTGACAGGGTGCCGCCGGGTTTGTCGTGTTGGGTGGCTTTTCCATCGAAGAAGTCGACGCGCCAGTTGCCAAGCCCGAGGCCTTCAGTGATGCATCGCCCGGCGGTGCGCGCCTCAATCGTGTGCTTGTCGAGCGCTTCTGTGAGGTGCAGCCGTGCCGCGCTGACGCCCATGCGATCGAGGCGCTTCCCAAGCAGGCTGCCGGCCTTGCGCAGCGTCCTGGTGGTCAGGGCGTCTTTCTTGCCGAGGCCGAGCAGCGCTGCGCCGTCACCTGCGGGTACGACTTCACCTGCATCGGCCTTGAAGCCCGGTGTCTTGAGCGCTGCCTTAAGCGCATCAGTTGTTGCTTTGCCCAACGATGACAGTCCGCCCGGCAGCGCGAGTGTATCGCCTGCAAAAACGGGCACGATGTGTTCGGCGGACTTGCTGGTCGCGATGCGGATGGTCTTGTACACGGACGCACCTCCTGGGGCGGCAGATCAGGGAACGAACGAAGGTTCTACCGGAAGTGAGCAGCAAGCGTAGCATCCTGCATGCCCGACGTCATGCGCATCATCGATGCAAACGCGAATCGTGCCCGTGAAGCCCTGCGCGTGCTGGAAGAAGCGGCCCGGTTTCTGCTTGATGATCCTGCCCTGACCGAGCAGTGCAAGCAGTCGCGGCATGACCTCAGCACGGCGATTGCTGCCTTGCCTGACCCTGCCACCCACCGCGATACGCCAGGTGATGTCGGGACACACATCGCATTGCCATCGGAACAAACACGTGCATCAGTTGGTGAAGTTGTGCAGGCGGCTGGCAAGCGCCTGAGTGAAGCGCTGCGAGCGATTGAAGAGTATGCCAAAGTCATCGATGCTCGTGTCGCCGTCTCTGTCGAACAGTTGCGCTATCGTGGATATGAAATAGAAAGGCAACTCAGTGTACGATTCCCGACTGGTCGCGGGCAGCAATGGCGCATCTGCCTGCTTCTGACTGAATCGCTGTGCGCGCACCATGCGTGGGATGCACTGGCTGAGCAGGCCGTTGCTGCTGGCGCCGACTGCATCCAGTTGCGAGAGAAGTCGCATGACGATGCGGAGCTGTTGCGCCGGGCGCGAATGCTGCGAGACATCACTCGTGGGAGAGCGGCGCTGATCATCAATGATCGGCCAGATATCGCGCTGCTCGCCGAGGCAGATGGTGTGCATCTTGGGCAGGATGACCTGGCAGTTCACGATGTGCGCCGGATTGCCGGGCGACGGCTGCTGGTGGGCGTCAGCACCCATGATCTGAGCGAAGCGGGTGCAGCGGTCGCAGCGGGCGCTGACTATTGCGGCATTGGCGCTATGTTTGCCAGCGCGATCAAGCCCGATCGCCGACCCAGCGGACCGGCATACCTGCGCGCGTTCGTGGAACGCTTCCCAGATCAGCCGCATCTCGCGATCGGTGGCGTCACGCCTGAGAATGTGCGGGATCTCGCTGCCGTGGGCTGCCGGGGTGTGGCGGTGAGTTCGGCCGTACTCGGCTCGCCGGCGCCGGCATCTGTCGTGCGAGCAATCAGCAAAGGCCTCTCGCGAACTGAGCACGCGACTGCTTCGCCTGAGATCTCACCCGCAGCAGCAGATGAAAAAACACCCGTGTGACGACTGTTACAGAACATCAACACGGGTGCTCAAAGGGAGGATGGTCTCGTTGTCCTCGGAAGAGCGTTCTTCTCCATTGATCAATACGTCGAGCGTACCAAATTGTTCCCGACCGGTGAAGATTTTTTTCTGCCTGTTGTGCCCAGTTTCTCTCTTTGCAGCGGCGCATGTGGTTTGCGCTCGCTGGAGGGGCGATAGGATGTTCACATGACCGCAGATGCCTCCCTTGTTGCCGCCGCCCCGGATACGCCGCCTCGCTGGGAGTACAGCCCTGCGCCGGAGCGTGTGCCGGTTGAGATTGCAGATCAGTACGGGCTGTTCATCGCAGGCAAATGGGCTAAGCCCAAGTCGCGTAAGCACTTCCGGTCTGTCAACCCTGCGACGGAGCAGCCGCTGGCAGAAGTCGCCGACGCGGGCAAGGCCGATGTGAACGCCGCAGTTGCGGCTGCCAAGGCCGCCCAGCCCAAGTGGGCTCGGCTCAAGCCGACCGAGCGCGCCAAGTATCTCTACCGGATCGCCCGGCGGATTCAGGACCGTGCCCGCGAGTTGGCCGTCCTCGAGACGATGGATGGTGGCAAGCCAATCAAAGAGTCACGCGATGTCGATATTCCGCTCGTCGCCCAGCATTTCTTCTATCACGCCGGCTGGTGCGACAAACTCGCGTACGCATTTCCCGGCCGAGATCCAAAGCCAATCGGGGTGTGCGGGCAGATTATTCCGTGGAACTTCCCGCTGCTGATGGCCGCGTGGAAACTCGCCCCGGCCCTCGCGTGCGGGAACACGTGTGTGCTCAAGCCCGCCGAGACGACACCCCTCACAGCGCTGCGGCTCGCAGAAATCTTCGAAGAAATCGACCTGCCGCCCGGCGTCGTCAACATCATCACCGGCGGGCCGACGGCTGGGCAGGCGATCGCCGAGCACCCCGACGTGAAGAAGCTTGCGTTCACCGGCTCAACCGAGGTGGGCAAGAAGCTCGCAGCCATCGCGGCCGGCACGAACAAGAAGCTCACGCTCGAACTGGGCGGCAAGGGCGCGAACATCATCTTTGCCGACGCCTCAATCGACCAGGCGATCGAGGGCATCATCTCGGGCATCTACTTCAACCAGGGCCACGTGTGCTGCGCGGGCTCCCGGTTGCTCGTCGAAGAGTCGATACTCAATGATGTGATCGCGCGGCTCGAACATCGCATGCAGTCGCTGCGTGTCGGTGATCCGCTTGATAAGAACACCGATGTCGGTGCGATCAACTCGAAGGCGCAGCTCGATACGATCAAAAGCTACCTCAAGGCAGGCAGGCGCGAAGGCGCGCGACTTCACGAAGTGAACGGTTCGCCGTTGCCGCGCAAAGGCTACTGGTGTCGGCCGACATTCTTTACGAATGTGCAGCCCGGCCACATCATCGCGCGCGAGGAAATTTTCGGCCCGGTACTTGCGGTGCTGAGCTTCCGCACGCCTGAAGAAGCAGTCACCCGTGCGAACAACTCGCCCTATGGCCTCGCGGCTGGCGTGTGGACCGACAAGGGAAGCCGTATCTTCGAGATCGCAAAGCAGCTCGATGCGGGCGTCATCTGGTGCAATACGTATAACAAGTTCGACGCTGCATCACCATTCGGCGGTTACAAGGAATCGGGCTTCGGCCGGGAAGGCGGCCTGCAGGGCTTGCGCGCGTATGTGGATGTGTGACTCGCCTTCATACCCTCGGGTGCCCACGTGCGCGCGGCGCAGCCCTCTGTCTGCTGATAGATTTATTTATATCTTGTGTGTGTTCGCAAGTACGTGCGTGAGTGACATCCGATGCATGTGATCGGGCTGACAATTCTGTTGGCTGTGATCTCGAACGTGTTCATGACATTCGCGTGGTACGCGCATCTCAGGGAGTTGAATCTCACACCGTGGCTGCTGGCTGCGCTCGTGAGTTGGGGCGTGGCGATGATTGAATACATGTTCCAGGTGCCCGCGAACCGGATCGGCGACACGCACATGAGTGTCGCGCAGCTCAAGGTGCTGCAGGAGGTGATCACCATGACAGTGTTCGTACCCTTCGCGTTGCTGTACCTTCGTGAGCCGCTGAAACTCGATTATCTGTGAGCGGCGCTGTGCCTGTGCGGCGCTGCGTACTTCATGTTTCGTGGCGGGCTTGCCAGCCAGCCATGACGCATCTGTTCCGGCTGACGTTCACACAGCCGACGGATGCCAGATCGTCTTCATTTCGACGAACGGCTCGATCTCCCACGGCGATTCGCATGCATCACTGTCAAACCAGTCATCCATCGCGCGCTTCGCGTGATGAACACGCTTGAGGTTGTCCGCCGAACCGAGTTGCAGAATCCTGCGATGTGCCGCGGTCAGGCCGGCCGCATTGATGGCGTTGACTTCCCGGTGCTGTGACACATGTTCTATAAGTTCACTGCGCTTGCCGGTCAACAGGTTGACGACGCCTGCGGGCACGTCAGATGTTGCCAGCACCTCGCCGAGCATCGCCGTCGGCAGGGGGTACTTCTCGCTCCCGAGCGCGACGACCGTGTTGCCGGCCGCCATTGCCGGCGCCAGCAGCGAAACCAGCGCGAGCAGCGGTGGCTCGTTCGGGGAAATCTCGGCCACCACGCCCGTCGGGGAGGGCACCGTAAAGTTGTAGTGTGATGACGCAACGGGATTGGCGCACCCGAGCACCTGCTGGAACTTGTCGCACCAACCTGCAAAGCAGACAAGCCGATCAATGCTGGTGTCGACTTCAATGCGCGCCTCGGCCGTCGTGATGCCGGTCGTCTCGCGAATGCTGTCGGCGAACTCCTCGCGCTTGCCTTCGAGCATTTCCGCCATGCGGTACATGATCTGCCCGCGGTTGTACGCGCTGCGATTCGCCCAGCCCGATTGTGCCTTTCGCGCCGCTTCGACTGCATCACGCAGATCCTTCCGCGAGGCGCGGCACACGTGTGCAATCGTGGCATCCTCCGCATCGCGAACCGGCATCGACCTGCCCGATTCACTGCGAGGAAACCCGCCGTTGATGAACAGCTTCCATGTCTTGGTCACATCCAGTCGCGGCATGCGAGATTGTATGCATCACGATGCCAGACAGCATCTCGCCGCGCGCTTCGGGGAGGTTTCATGAACCACTGCTGCGGACTGGTTGCGCTCGGTCAGTGGTGGTGATGCTTGCAGCCGTCGACGCCACTGGCGGTTTTATCACGTTACATCATCTCAGTGACTTTGGCATTTTCGATGATGTAGAGACCAACGAGCCAGTTGCTGACTTCGTACGGGTCGACCTTCAGTACGCCTTCCACAGTGCCAAACGACAGAACGCGCGTGGTCTCGTACTTCTTCGACTCACCGAGCATGACTTCGACGGCGTCGTACGCGGTCGGCGGAAGGCCGATGCAGCAGCCGTCCCACATGTTCATCAGAAGCAGCGCCTCATCGAACTCCACAGCGCCAAGCGGAACGAGCATGTAACCGCTGATGCGCACATGCTTGCCATTGAGCTGCTCGATCATGTCCGGCAGATCGCGCATGTCTTCGCGCGGCCTGTAGGTTTGCGATGCCCGGAGCAGCAGATCCCACGTGATGCGGTACGGATCCTCCGCTGTGCCCTTGCCGGCGAGTTGCCCGCCTTCAGCCCCGCCGCGACTTTCTGAGGCCATCTCCTGCATGCGCTCGAGGTCGGCCATGAACTCAGGCGTGTGAATCAACGGGTCGTAGCCCGGGGGGAAATCTTCCGGCGAGGTCGGCAGCGGGGCGTTCACACCCGGAATCCCCTCGGGAATCACGTTCGGATCGCTCCGGTCGATTTCTGCTGCATTGAGTTTTTTCGGCTTGTCAACATCCTCGGTGACTTCTGCCGTTTCGTCGGGCGTCACGGATTCGTCGCCTGTCGGCTGCGTGTCGCTCGCAAACGAGCCCGTGGCTGCCGCCAGCGCCTGTTCCATCTCGGCGCGATCGTCGGCAGACGGTGTGTCACGCTCATCCGACGCAGCGTCACCGGCCGCTGAGGCATACTCATCCACATCGGTATTGGTTGCTGCGGCAGGCTGCTCGTTCGACACATCGTCCTGCCGACTCGCTTCGGTGCGATCGCCGCCGGCCGGCAGCAGGGGCAGCAGGATCGTCGCCAGTACCAGCATGCCCACGATGAACCAGATGACTTTCATATGGCGTCTCCAACAATCAGATTGCCCCGGACGGCAGGCGATGCACTCGCCCGGCCGCGTGCATAATGGTACGGTCGATTCCCGTCGATGGTGCGTTCGATCTCAAACGACAGCAATCGACGCGAACGCCGCCAGCCTGGTGGCTGCGTCGGTTGGCAGGCCTATTCAAGGGCCGCAGAGCCGCTGATGACTTCCATCAACTCCGTCGTGATCTGCGCCTGGCGTGCCCGGTTGAACTGGCGCGCCAGTGATCGGCCAAGGTCGGCTGCATTGTCCGTTGCAGCTTTCATGGCAATCATGCGCATGATCTGCTCGCTGACGACAGCATCATTGACAGCCTGGAACAACGCCGTCTTCACTGCTTTGGGGAGCAGATCATCAAGCAACGCTTCGGGCGACGGGCTGAAATCGTAGTTGGCCGATGGGCCGCTGTTTGCGGATGCAGGTGCTTCTTCATCGCCGCCGATGCCGCTGAGCGGCAACAACTGCACGACTTCCGGTACCTGCCGGCTGTTGCTCTCAAACCGCATGTAGGCGACATTGATCGCATCGTAGGTTCCTGCCGTGAACGCATTGATGTACTGCTGGGCGATTGCGTTGACCTGCTCATACGTCGGCTTGTCGCCAAGCGTGAACTGCTCCGCGATATCGAGGCGCTCGAACTTGAAGAACGCGCGTGCCTTCTTTCCAACGGTGTGCAGATCGACCTGCCTGCCTGCTTCGAGCGTCTTGCGGTAGTGCTTGAGCGACGTTCGCAGCACGTTGCCGTTGTATGCACCACACATACCGCGATCCGAAGTGATGACCAGCAGCAGTTCGCGTTTCGGCGAGTGGTCCGGCGAGCCGAGCAGCGGATGGTCGACATCGCCTGCTGCCTGAGCCACTTCCGCCACGAGTTGCCGAATCTTCCCCGTATACGGCTTTGTCGCGGCTGCGCGCTGAAGGGCGGCCGTGAACTTCGCCGTGGCGATCATCTGCATCGTGCGCGTGATGCGGCGGATATTCTTCACCGCACCCATGCGTTTCTTGATCTCGCGGATTTGTGCCATAGGGCGGGTATCGTAGCCGCGCCCCGAGGGCGGGCAACAGCTCATCAGGCCTCGCAGCGACGATCAGAGTGTCTTCCGCCCGGCTTCCCGGATGAGCGCCCACGCTCGTTCAACATGCTGCCGCTCGGTTCGCGTCCCGCCGATCGCCAATCGCAGGATGAAGCGATCATCCAGCCGGGTGTGGGTCATGAACATCTCGCCCGATGCATTGACGCTCTCCATAATCCGCTGCGATCGCTCATCGCCTGCCACGTGCCGGAAACACACGAGATTGAGCGGCGGGTCGGTGATGAGCTCGAAGTCGTCATCCTCGCGCACCCACTGCGCGAACTCCTGCGCGAGCTCAACGTGATGGCGGACATGCTGCTGCAAACCCTCGATGCCGTAATGGCGGATGACAAACCAGAGCTTGAGCGCGCGGAACCGCCTGCCGAGCGGAATGTGCCAGTCTCGGTAGTCGAATACTTCGCCCGAATCGCTTGCCGCGTTGCGCAAATACTCGGGCAGGATGCTGAGCGTGTTGATGAGTGCAGCCCGGTCGCGCACATAGAAGCAGTCGCAGTCGAAGTTCGTCAGCATCCACTTATGCGGATTGAAACAGTAACTGTCCGCGTGTTCCAGACCATCCTGCAGTTGGCGATACTCCTCACACAGCGCTGCCGTCCCGCTCATCGCAGCATCGACATGCAGCCAGATCGCATGCGGCGAGGTGACTTCACCAATGGCGCGCACAGGGTCGATCGCGTTGGTCGAGGTCGTCCCGACTGTTGCGCACACAAAGCACGGCGTGTTGCCAGCCGCGATGTCGCGCTCGATCGCGTCGGCCAATGCATCAGCACGCATCGCGTGGTGGGCATCGACATCGATCAGCCGGAGATTGTCCGATCCGAGTCCGGCGATGCGCATGGCCTTCTCGACAGAGGAGTGCGTCTGCGATGATGTATACGCCGTCAGTGTTCCTGTTGCGCCGGTTCGATTGGATTGGCCGCGTGTCGCGCGCTCCCGCCCGGCAAGCAGCGCGCACAATGTCGAGCTTGATGCGGTGTCCTGGATCACCCCGCCCCCGCCCACA
This sequence comes from uncultured Isosphaeraceae bacterium, assembly GCA_964631295.1. GTDB lineage: Bacteria > Planctomycetota > Phycisphaerae > Phycisphaerales > SM1A02 > CAZVXI01. Next base: position 3,422 of record CAZVXI010000091.1, on the reverse strand, counting down.
GATGCGCCCCCGGACGTGCTCGACTTGAACGCGTCCGGCAGCGCCAGCATGTCGACAAGCCAGTCCAGCACATGCGATTCAACTTCCGTGCAAGCAGGGCTGGTGGACCAGAGCATCCCCTGCACGCCCATGCCCGCGGAGAGCAGCTCGCCGAGAATGGCCGGCTCCGAGGTGTTCGCAGGAAAGTAGCCGAAGAAGCTCGGCGACTGCCAGTGCGTCAGGCCGGGCATGATGATCGACTCGACATCGCGCATCATCAGTTCAAATGGTTCGCCAACACGCGGCGGGTGCGAGGGAAGTTGCGCGCGCACATCGCCCGGCCGCACTTGCGAGAGCACCGGCGTCTGCCTCGCTGGATCGTGCAGGTAGTCTGCAATCCAGTCGATCAGCGCATGGCCATGCTTGCGGAACGTCTCACGATCCATGTGCGCAGGCATGGAGTTGTTTGATGAAGGCACCACGCGCTCCTTGGAGTCATTCCACCGCAGCCCGACCGGGTCACGTCGAATCGCAGCGTAGTCCACAGCCGGTGAGAAGCCAACCGGGCTGCCAAGGCGCGCTCCCTGCATGTTTCTGATTCGCAGGCGAAGTTGCACTAACGGCTGCTCGATCGGGTGATGGCGGTCTGATCATGG
>CAZVXI010000091.1:0-2777 GCA_964631295.1 uncultured Isosphaeraceae bacterium | reverse complement strand
ATGCAGAATCCGGGCGACCGTTCAGAGCCGGGTTCGATCATGGCTGACTCGTTTGCAACGAACACAGGAAACTTCACTCGTACTCCCAGGACCGGAACAGCCACGCCACTGCTCCATTGTGTCACGCCGGCATACGAAAGCCCGCTCGCAGCGGACATGCAGAGCGTGCAGCAACGCGAGTGTTCAGGCATGTGGCTCAGATGTATCGAAGTGGGAAACAGAGGTGTGATACTTCTGAACTCATGTGCAGCGGCGTGCAACAGATGTACGATGGCTCGATACAGATGCCTCTTGCCCCACGGGTCTCTCGCGCCGCGCCGCAGGTGTGTAAGGCGAGCGTACAGGTGTGCTTTGGTGCAAACCCTTATGCATTTGCGCAACACTGATGTGTCATTCTGCGACACTGCTCTAGTGCGCCGAGGGCAGTTGCCGCTGCTGGATGCTGCGTGAGATGAGACTCGTGCCCGGCGCTGCGTGACATCACTCAGGTGATGTCCCCGGAATCCACGGCACATCGGCGACGTCTGCATCGCGATTGGCGGCGCGGGCCATGGCGAAGAGCAGATCACTCACGCGGTTCACGTACACGATCGCATGCATGCTGACAGTATCGGAATGTGACAACGTGACCATGCAGCGCTCTGCACGCCGGCAAATGACACGGGCAAGATGCAATCGTGCTGCGAGTTCCGTTCCGCCGGGCATGACGAAGTGCGTCATCGGTGCGTTGGTGTCGTCGATTTCGTCGATCCATTGCTCGGCCTCGTGCACGTGTGATTCCTCGATGCGGGCGATCTTCGCTTCGTGCTTGTTGCCTTCCGGCGTTGCGAGGTCTGCACCGATATCAAACAGTCGCGATTGCAACTGCGCGATGATCTCGGCAAAGCGGCCATGCAGGGGGCGTGTGTCGTCCAAGGCTGCGGCTGCGAGGCCAAGGGCTGCATTCATTTCATCGACGGTGCCGTAGGCGGTGACGCGCGGCGAATCTTTCGGGACGCGACCGCCTCCGAAGAGACCTGTTGTACCATCGTCGCCGGACCGGGTGTAAAGGTTTGAAGTCATGATGGGCAAGGATACGCGGCTGGCAGATTCGTGGAATACGGTCCAGCCGGGCTGTGTTCCCCACCCATGAGTAGCGTCTTCGAGAACAATGAATGCCCTGGAATTCAAAATGTGGACCCCCAATGAAACGCAGGCATGGTGCACAACGACTGCACGATATTGAGAACATTTCCCCGAAACTCAAACTGAGGACCCCTCGATGCAACAGACACACACACTTGGCCGCGTTGGTGCGGCTGCGCTCATGGTCGGTTTTCTGCTCGCGGCTGGCGGCTGTTTGATCAGTTCCGCCAACTCAGTGGAGGAATCCGGCGTGGCGATCAGCAGTTCCACGCTCGGCCAAGTCGAGGCGGGCAAGACGAGTGAAGCATGGCTGATTGCCACGCTCGGCGAGCCCAGTTCAACGACCATCGTCGACGGCCAGCCCGATGTCAAAGTGCTGCGATACGACCACGTCGTGACTCGCAAGTCCTCGGATGCGGTGTTTCTCGTCTTCGGCGGGCAGTCGAAGTCGAAGCGGGTGAGCCGTGCATACTTCGAGGTTGAAGACGGCATCGTCACGCGGCACTGGAGCGAAGGCTGAAACATCCCAAGCGGTGTCGCGCTGCTAAGCTGCGTTGATTCGTTCGCGACCGAGCCATATCCTGCGTCTTTCCCACACGACCCGGCTGTCGCATTGCCGTGCGGCCCTGCCGGGTTTCTCGTGTGAACACCCCTTCGGCGGTTGAAAGGCACGGTCGTCATGGCGATCAAGGTTGGCATCAACGGTTTTGGACGCATCGGCCGGCTCGTATATCGCTTCGGCATGCAACGCAGCGGGTTCGAGTTCCTCGGCATCAACGATCTCGTTCCAGCCGACGATCTTGCGTATCTGCTCTCATTCGATACCACGCACGGCCGATTTGATCGATCAGTGACATCCGATGGCGAGTCGTTCACGTGCGATGGAAAAGCGACACGCTGCACAAGTGAGCGCGACCCGGCATCACTGCCGTGGCGCGACCTCGGCGTCGACTATGTGCTCGAATCAACCGGGCTGTTCACGAAATACGATGATGCGCGCAAGCACATCGACGCGGGCGCGAAGCGCGTTCTCATCTCCGCTCCGACCAAGACTCCCGAGCAGGTTCCCACCTTTGCCTGCAAGGTGAATCACGAACTGTACCAGCCGGAAAAAGATTCGATCATCTCCAATGCATCCTGCACGACAGACTGCCTCGCGCCGGTCGCCAAGGTAATCAACGAGACGTTCGGCCTCGATGAAGGGTTGATGACGACAGTGCATGCGGTCACGGCGACGCAACCCACGCAGGACGGGCCGAGCAGCAAGGACCGTCGCGGCGGGCGCAACGCGTATGCGAACATCATTCCCGCATCGACCGGAGCAGCGAAGGCAGTGGGCCTGTGCATTCCCGATCTGCAAGGCAAGCTCACGGGCATGAGCTTCCGCGTCCCGGTGATTGATGTGTCGTGCGTTGACCTCACATTTCGCACGGCGAGGTCGACTTCGCTCAAGGATATCAACGCTGCGATGAAGGCGGCGTCGGAGGGGCCGATGCGGGGCGTCCTTGCATATACCGAGGAGGCAGTCGTTTCGAGCGACTTCATCGGCGACCCGCACAGCAGCATCTTCGACGCGACAGCAGGAATCGAGCTCAACGATCGCTTCTTCAAGATCGTCGCGTGGTACGACAATGAAGCCGGCTATGCGCACC
>CAZVXI010000090.1:0-12325 GCA_964631295.1 uncultured Isosphaeraceae bacterium | reverse complement strand
GCCGGTGAGATCAAGAAGTCGATCTTCTTCGCGATGAACTACGACCTGCCGGACATGGATGTGTTCCCCATGCACTGCTCGGCAAATGTCGACAGTGACGATCCGGGCAACGTCGCGATCTTCTTCGGGCTTTCCGGGACTGGCAAGACGACTCTCTCGGCTGACCCGAACCGCCCGCTCATCGGCGATGATGAACACGGCTGGTCGGACAAAGGGGTTTTCAACATTGAAGGCGGCTGTTACGCAAAGTGCATCGGCCTGACGCGAGAGAAGGAACCGCAGATATGGGATGCCATCAAGTTCGGCTCCGTGCTCGAGAACTGTGTGATCGATCGGATGACACGCATCCCCGACTACGACGACGGTTCCAAGACAGAAAACACACGCGTCACCTACCCCGTCAGCCACATTCCCGGTGCAGTGATCCCGTCGGTCGGCGGGCACCCGAAGAATGTCATCTTCCTGACTGCGGATGCGTTCGGCGTGCTGCCACCGGTGAGCAAACTCTCGCCCGAGCAGGCGATGTATTACTTCATCAACGGGTATACGAGCAAACTCGCCGGGACTGAAGAAGGCGTCACCGAGCCGCAGCCGAACTTCAGCCCGTGTTTCGGCGGTCCGTTCATGCCTCGCCCGCCGATGGTGTACGCAGAATGGCTGGCCAAGCGGGTGCGCGAGCAGAACGCCAACGTCTGGCTGCTCAACACCGGGTGGACGGGCGGGCCGTATGGCACGGGCCATCGCTTTGAACTCAAGTACACGCGCGCGTTCGTGACCGCAATTCTTGATGAATCGCTGGCGGATGTCGAGTTCGAGATTGATCCGCACTTCGGCCTGAACATCCCGAAGACCGCGCCGAATGTGCCCTCTGATGTGCTCCACCCGCGCGAGACATGGTCGGACAAGAGTGCCTACGACATGCAGGCGAAGAAACTCGCCGGACTGTTCCGTGAGAATGATGCGAAGTACGACCTGACCGACGAAGTCCGCGGTGCCGGCCCACGTGCGTGAGCCGTTGGTGAGTTGCTGCTTGCGGTGAGGGACACATTCCATACGCTGTTGACTTCAGTTCTTTGGAGTCAGCACTATGTCAACTGTTCTTGCGGCTGTCATGCCCGGCGGCGGCCGAGCGATTGAAGTTCGTGAAATCCCCGAGCCGAATCTCGAAGAGAACTCGGCTGTCATGCAGGTCGAACTGAGCGAAGTGTGCGGCACGGATGTGCACCTGCGCGATTCGCGACTCAGCGGCGTGCCGTATCCGATCATTCCGGGACACGTGTCGGTCGGCCGGCTTGCGAAGATTCGCGGCACGGTGCGCGACATCAATGGAAACGCACTGAGCGAAGGCGATCGTGTCACGTTTCTCGATGTGCATAAGACATGTCATGCATGCTGGCACTGTCTGGTTGCAAAGGCATCAACACGATGTCCGCATCGCAAGGTGTACGGCATTACCTACGGGCTCGATGACGGGCTGACCGGCGGCTGGGCGCAGCAGCTTGAACTCAAGCTCGGCACGCACATCATCCCGCTGGGCGATGCAGATGATGAAGCGTTCATGGCCGGCGGATGTTCGCTGCCGACCTCATTGCACGCAGTGGACCGCGCGGAGATTCAGATCGGCAAGACGGTGCTCGTGCTGGGCAGCGGGCCGGTCGGATTGTCCGCGATCATCTTTGCATTGATGTCCGGCGCGCAGCGGGTGCTGTGCATCGGCGCGCCGGATCATCGTCTCGAGATTGCGCGGCAGGTTGGCGCGCACGATGTGCTCAACTTCATGGAACATGATCCGGACGCCCGGCGTGACTGGGTGCTCGAACACACGCAAGGTCGCGGCGCGGATGTCACGATCGAAGCCGCAGGTGCGCCCGATGCGGCTGTGCAATCCATGCGATGCACACGCGATGCCGGGCGTGTTGTGGTCGTGGGACAGTACACCGATCATGGCGAGGTGCCGTTCAATCCGCATCTTGATCTCAATCGTAAACATCTTGATGTGCGTGGGTGTTGGGGCTCGGACTACTCGCATTTTCATCGAGTCGTACAGATCATGAACGATGCGCAGCGCAGCGCACCGTGGAAGCACCTGCCGATGCAGCGGTTCGGGCTTCAGCACGCCAATGAAGCGCTCGCGCAAGTTGAGTCGGGCGCGATCGTCAAGGCCCTGATCGACCCGAAGTTGTGAACCAGACGCTCGCTACTTCGCGGCGATACGATAACACAATGTCGCGTGACGATATCAAACCGAGATTCTACATGGAACATGTCGCTGAGCGCGCGATGACGGGATGCAACTGGCTCATCGCTGCGGTCGCGGCGTACATTGTTCTGGCAATCGTACCGCTGACACAGTGGAGCAGTGTCGTCGGCCTGTACGTCGGCATTCCCGGCGCATGCACGGAACTCGTCTGGCTCGTGCCTGCACTGATCGGCGTGCGGATCCTGCAAGACGCCCTTCACGAAGACGGCCGTTTCCGCAGTGTCAGATGGACGATTCTGGCGCTCGCGTTCTGGTGTTGCGGCGTTCTGGGCTTCTACTCAATGGGCGTCGGCGATGGTCATGTCGCGATGGTGTTCTGGATTGGGCGGCTATGTCTGCTCGCAGTTGCATGCTGGTGGCTTGTGAACCTGCTCGCAGCCGTTCGCCGGGTCCTCGATCAGGCATGGCCAGGCGAGTTGAGTGTGCAAATTTCGGCGTGGGTCCTGGGCATCAGTCTCGTGGGACAGGCAGCAGTCCTGGCGCTGGCGGCATATCGAATAGGGCTTGGCCGCAGTTTCATTGGCGATCCGATGATGAATGTTGCGATTGCGATTCAGATTGCGTCGTGGTATGTCTGGCCGATCGTGGTGCTGGTGCTGCTGGTGATCAATCGCCGGGCGCTCGTGCGGATGGATCGCGGCCGGTGCCTGGGATGCGGGTTTGAGTTGCATGGCAGCTTCGATGCGGGCTGCCCGGAGTGCGGTTGGCGGCGTGATGATGCGAACGCGGCATCTGCGTAGCTGCTGCTGGAATCTGCCCGTTGCCTCGCGTCTACACTCACTGCCACTACGAATTCTGCCGAGAGAGTTGCCATCGATCGTTCGCATCCATCTTGGTCACCGTCTGCCGCGAGTGAATCTCCGGTTGAGTCGGCCGTGCGCGATCTGCGCTGGTGGCTTTTTCCCGCATGGCTTGCTGCGTTCTATGCCTGCTGGCTGGCGCTGCTGATCTTCGGTGGGTACTTCGATCTGATGAGCCAGCACGGCGCGATCGCGGTCGCGATGGCGATCGGTTCGTACGTTGCCGGCTCGACACCGATGGGCGGGGGGACGATCGGCTTCCCGGTGCTGGTGCTTATCTTTGATCAACCGGCAGACATCGGCAGGCAGTTCTCGTTCGCGGTGCAATCGATCGGGATGGTGTCCGCAGCCATATTCATCTTCGCGACGAGGCGGCCGGTTGCGTGGCGCTTGCTCGGCTGGGCGTGCGCAGGTGCTTCGATCGGCACGCCGCTGGGTGTCGTGCTGCTGACACCAGTGGTGAACGATCTTGTTGTGAAGCTCACGTTTGCAGTGCTCTGGGCGAGCTTTGGTCTGATGCACTTTGCGAAAGTGCGCGAGTTCGTACAATTAAAGGGGATCGGCGGTGCATCGCAGCGGTTTGTCCGTACGACCGGGCTGCTTGTCGGCGTCCTCGGCGGCGGGACACTCGCAGCCCTCACGGGTGTGGGCGTGGATATGCTCGTCTACGTCGTGCTCGTGCTGCTGCTCCGATGCGATCTGCGCATGGCGATTCCGACTTCAGTGATCCTGATGGCGTTCACATCGCTTGTCGGTGTCATGACGATGGTCACGCTCGGCCAGCTTTCACCTGATGTATATCCGATCAAGCCAGGTGTGTTTGGCAACTGGATTGCAGCTGCGCCGGTTGTAGCGCTGGGCGCACCGTTCGGTGCGCTGATGGTGCACCTGATTCCGCGAACATGGACGCTGCTGATCGTCTCGGCGTTGTGCATTGTTCAGTTCGTCTGGACAGGTGTGCATGAGCAGCTCGGGTTCGTCGGCTGGTCAATCGCGATTATTGCGGTGTTCGGATGCAATGTCGTTTTCATCGCCCTGCACCGGTGGGGGGTTCGACGCGAGCGGGCGACACGGGCAGCATGATCTCACCGTTGCGGCGTTCTTCGACGCAGATGGCAACCAACGAAAGTTATCGGGCGAGTCAATCGGGCGCATTGGCATCGTGCGGCCACTGGCCGATGGCGCCCTCACCGTCGCCGACGTGAACGCCCAGTCCCTGCACGATCCGGTTGACATAACAGAAGTATCCGATGCACTGCGCGAGGTCGAGGATCGCGCGATCATCCAGCCCTGCGTTGCGCAGCGATTCAACATCGCCCGCTTCCATGTTGTGCGGGTTGGTGGTGAGCTTCGTGGCGTAGGCAGTGATGGCGGCTTCGCGCTCGGGCAGCCGCGTGATGCGTCCATCGGCGAGGCAGTCTGCATCGCGTTGACGATCCTCGGGCAGCAGACGCTTGAGCCCGGCGAGGTGGTGTTGCAGGCAGTACCGGCAGCCGTTCAGGCGGGAGACGACGACGGCGACCATCTCGCGTTCAGCCCGGCTGAGCGGCGAAGGCCCATGCATCGCAGCGGTGTACATCTCGAAGTGCGTGCGCAGCGTGTCGGGGTGAAGCGAATGGACGGTCAGCACGTTGTCCACCGTGCCGTCCGGGTTGCCAACGCGTATATAAAGGTCCGCCAGTTCGCCAGTCGCATTCTCAGGTGCGATTGTTTCTATGTACGCCATGGGATGATCCTACCCGCACCGGCTGCCTCGTTCACACAATGGCTACACTGCCATGCATGCGGACGTTTCGAAGCGACAACAATGCGGGCGTGTGCCCGGAAGCGATGGCGGCGATCAACGAGGCCAACGACGGCCATGCGCTCGGCTACGGCGATGACGGCTGGACAACCGATGCGTTCGACGCGTTTGCCGACGTATTCGAGGCTGATCCGCAGGAGATGGCAATCTTCTTCGTCGCCACCGGCACGAGCGCAAACGTACTCTCGATCGCATCGCTCACCGAGCCATGGCAGCAGGTGATCTGTCACGGCCACAGTCACTACAACGATGATGAATCCACCGCGCCCGAGCGCATGACCCATTGCCGGGCCGCAGCGATTGACACGCAGTCAAGCAAGATCACCACCGACCTACTCGAACCTGTGCTCGCGCGCGGCAGGGGTGATGTCCATCAGCCGCAGCCGGGCGTGCTGACGCTGTCCAATACGACTGAGTTTGGCACGATATACACGCCTGATGAGTTGGCCGAGTTGTCTGCGATGGCGCATGCGGGCGGTTACCGCGTGCATGTGGATGGGGCGCGATTTGCCAACGCAGTGGCGGCGCTGGACTGCTCGCCACGCGAGTTGGTGATCGATACCGGCATCGATGCGCTGAGCTTCGGCGGCACAAAGAACGGTCTGGCGATGGGGGAGGCGGTTGTGTTCTTCCGACAGGGTGACGGCAGCGCATTCGAGCGGGCGCGCACGACGTTTGAGTTTCATCGCAAGGGTACCGGGCACCTGCTGAGCAAGCATCGGTTCGTAAGCGCCCCGTTCGCAGCGACATTGCGCGATGGTATCTGGCTCACGCACGCGCGCCATGCAAATGCGATGGCGCAGCAGTTGTCCGAGCAGCTGGTTGCCATCGACCTGAACGTCCGGTATCCAACACAGGCCAACGGCGTATTCGTGACGCTGGATCAGCATGTGCACGGCATGCTCGAAAAACGCGGCCACGGCTACTATCCGTTTGGCGATCCCGACTGGTCAATGTACCGGCTGATGTGCAGTTTCGATACGCAGCCGGGCGAGATCTCCGGCTTCGTTGAAGATGCTCGGGCGGCCCTTTCCGTCGCGGGAACATGAAGTCTGCCATGCTGCGCTGACCGATAAACTCGGCGACTTCTCTCATCTGGTGCGTGCGGTTCCGGATAACAGCGCACATGGCTGCCCATTGCGCGTGAACTGCCGAATCGTGCATCAACTCCCAACCGGATCAGACCGATCAAGTGCTCAGCCCGCCACTGGGGCGGCGCGAAGGACTCGGGACGAAAGATCAGACGAGGTTACATATGAATCTCTTTGAGAAAGACGTGATGACGACCGGTGAAGTTGCCAAGATCTGCAACGTCGCGTCGCGCACGGTAAGCAAGTGGTTTGATTCGGGACAGTTGCGCGGCTACCGGATTCCCGGTTCCAAGGACCGCCGGATCCCAGTTGCCAATCTCATCAAGTTCATGAAGGCCAACGGCATTCCGATGGACGGACTGATGAGCGGCAATACGCGTGTGTTGATCGTTGACAACGACCAGCAGGTCATTGAAGCGCTCAAGTCGATTCTCTCCGAGCAGACGAGTTTCGAAGTGCGCACCTGCGACAGCGTGTTCGAGGCAGGCGTCGAGTGCGAACGCTTCCGCCCGCACGTCATGCTCATCGACATTCACATGGGTGACGGGCAGGCCACGGCAGTGTGCAAGGCCATCCGCTGCAACGACGACCTGCAGATCACCAAGATCATCGGCATGAGCGGCAAACTGACCGACGGGCAGGTCGCAGCACTGAGCCATCAGGGCTTCGACGGCGCGATTCGCAAGCCATTCAGCGTCCGGCAGGTCATTGAATGCATCGAACACGCTCACGCGGTCGTGTATTGATCATCGCACGGCTTCGGTCAAGTCCGAAGCGAACGCCGACAGGACATATCGCAGCACGCTCGCCAGGATGGCGGGCGTGTTGTTCGTTGTGCGTATACTCCTTGTGTTGAGAAGCACGTTGGAGTTGGCTTGGATGACTTGCGAAGAAGGGCAACGACAACCTGAGATGGTGCGGATCTTTCCGCATGATGAGCCCTTGCCCCCGCCCAAACCCGGCGTGCGTCATGTGCGTGTTCCGGGTCGGGGGACTCTGGTTGCCGATGATGAACTGCGCAACCATGTGCATCTGAAGTTTCACTGGCCGATGATCGTGCTGGCAGTGCTGTTTCTTCCATTGCTGGCAGTGGAGTTCTTTGTCCAGCCTGAACGTTTCAGTTGGCTGTGGTGGGGGATGGTGATCGGACTTTCGATCGTGTGGCTTGCATTCACGATCGAGTTCATTATCAAGGTGTCGATTGCCGAGTCGCGTTTTGAGTATTGCAAGCGCAACTGGCTGGATCTTGTGATCATTCTGGTGCCGGTGCTTCGGCCACTTCGGTTCGCGCAGGTCGCCAAGACGGCGCGCGTGTTCACGCTGCGTGGCGTGGGCATGAAGGCGCTGCGCTACATCATCGCGATCCTGCTCGGGCTCGAGTTTGCCGAGCAGTTGCTGCAGCGCGTCGGGCTCAAGGCGAAGGACAGCCGGAAAGACCCGCGCGACATGACGCGCCATCAACTCATGGATGAAGTGAGCAGGCTCCGCCGGCTGACCGACGCGTGGGCTGCGTGGCACGAAGCGCATGAGGCATTCCAGAAAGAGTACAGCACGGAGGACGGATTTCATACGCCGCCGCCGCACCGGACTGTTGAGTTTTCTTCAGATGAACCTGATGATGAGCTTGTCGATGTGCAATCGCAACCTGCCGGGCAGTCGTGACTTGGACGATCGCGAAACTTCCAGCAGATTGTCGGGTAGTATTGAAGACCACAACTGGAAACACGACACAAACAGGAGCACGAATCGATGCCCGTCAACAACAAGACTCACAAGTGCGAACAGGAGAACCATGCGACGATGATGCCGGGACGCAGGCAGATGCTTGCGGGCATGGGAGCGGCCGGCGCGGCGATGCTTGCCGGCCCTGCGCTCGCTGCCGGGCGCATGCCTGTGTCGCCGTTGCTTTCGCCGAGCAGACTCGGCTGGGATGCGCAGGCAAACGAGTACACCCTGCCCGATCTTCCGTATGAATACGATGCGCTTGAACCGCACATCGATGAACAGACGATGCGGCTGCATCACGACATTCACCATGCAGGGTACGTGCGCGGGCTGAATGCTGCGCTTGCGCGGCTAGCGGAGATTCGCGATGGCTCGCGCGATGCTGGTGAGACCAAGCACTGGTCGCGTCAGCTTGCGTTTCATGGGTCAGGTCATGTGCTGCATGTGACATTCTGGAACTGCATGAGCCCGAACGGTGGCGGTGAGCCGGGCGGCCAACTCAGGGAAATGATGGATCGCGACTTTGGTTCATTTGCAGGTTTTGCCCGGCAGTTCCAGGCGGCGGCCTCAAGCGTGGAAGGTAGCGGCTGGGGCATCGTCGGCTGGGAGCCGATGGGCGAGCGTCTTGTCATCATGCAGGCCGAGAAACACCAGAATCTCACCGCGTGGGGGGTGTACCCGCTTATCGCGATTGATGTGTGGGAACATGCGTACTATCTGAAGTATCAGAATCGTCGCAGCGAGTACGTGAAGGCGTTCATGAACGTGATCAACTGGGACGGCATCAACAATCTGCTGCGAGGCTGATTCCGTGCCGGTCGCACCGGGATAACGTGGATCGAATGGCTGGTTGCTGGTTGCTGGTTTTGGCGGGCGCCAGCAGGGCGAAAAGCGTGGGCCGGTCTACGATTGGCCTATGCGTGTTGCGCTGATTCAGATCAACCCGACGATTGGCGATGTTGCGGGGACGCTCGCGTCGCTGGAGGCGGCGTTCTCGGACGCTCTCGAAGCTGGGGCGGATGTGCTCGTGACGAGCGAGTTGATCCTGCCGGGCTACCCGCCGCGCGATCTGCTCCTGCGGGCTGACGTGGTCGAGCAGTGCGAGTTGGCTGTGCGGCGGCTTGCGAAGTCGGTGCCGGAAGGAGTGACCGCGCTCGTCGGCCATGTGCGGCGGGTTGATGATGGTGTGTCGCGTCGGCCGCTGCGCAACAGTGTGTCGGTGATGCGGGGTAGGTGCATCGAGCAGGTGTATGACAAACGCCTGCTGCCGGGCTATGACGTATTCGATGAGGATCGCTACTTCTCGCCGGGCAGCGAACCGCTGGTGATTGATGTGGATGGTCGGCGCATCGGCGTGCTGGCGTGTGAAGATCTCTGGCAGGCAGAGGATGTTTCGCTCGAAGTGCGGTATGAGCAGCGGCCGGTGGACGATCTGGCGTCCATGGAATGTGATGCCGTCGTTGCGCTCAATGCCAGCCCGTTCGTGCAGAACAAATGGCGTCGGCATGTTCGGCAGACGGCGGATGCAGCCATGCGCATCGGTGCGCCGATTGTCGCAGTCAACCAGGTTGGCGGGCAGGATGATCTTGTGTTTGACGGCCGGTCGATCGTGATCGATGCAGCAGGTCGGCTTGTGCATGTCTCGTCGGGCTGGTGCGAATCCGTTGATATCATCGACATTGAAGATCTGCCCGGGCCGGTGTCGCTGGATGTGGACCCGATGGCGGAACTGTTCGATGCACTCGTGCTCGGGCTGGGTGACTATGTGCGCAAGACCGGGCACAGTGATGTGCTGCTCGGCTTGTCCGGCGGGATTGATTCAGCGCTCACCGCGGTGATTGCTGCCCGCGCGCTCGGCCCGCAATATGTTCATGGCTGGCTGATGCCGTCGAAGTATTCATCGCCCGGTTCGCTCGACGATGCTCACGCGCTTGCGCACAACCTTGCAATGGCCAATGTCGAGACCGTGCCGATCGAGACGATGCATGATGCGGGCCGCGCAGCGCTGCGCGATGTGCTTGGTGATCGAATGGAGGGGCTGACCGATGAGAATCTGCAGGCGCGGTTGCGCGGTTTGTTGCTGATGGCCGGCTCGAATGCGAGCGGTGCGCTGCTGCTCGCGACGGGGAACAAATCAGAGCTGGCAGTTGGGTACTCGACGATCTACGGCGACATGTGCGGCGCGGTGTCAGTCGTCGGCGACCTTGTAAAGACCCGCGTGTATGAACTGTCGCGCTGGATCAATGAGAATCACACAAGGATCGGATTCGATGTGCCGCCGATTCCTGAGGCGAGCATCACCAAGCCGCCGTCTGCTGAGCTTCGCCCGAATCAGCGCGATGAAGACACGCTCATGCCTTACGATCAGTTGGATCAGATCATCATCGGGCTGGTGGATCGCGAGCAGTCAGCCGAGCGGGTGTCGATCGAAACGGGGATCGACGTGGATGTTGTTCGCAGGTTTGCGGGCATGATCGACCGAACTCAGTACAAGCGCGACCAGGCTTCGGTGATTCTCAAAGTCTCGCCACGCACGTTTGGTCGAGGCCGCGTGATGCCGATCGTGATGCGGCAGACGAGCGTGCCGGATGTCGATCGGGACTGCGATGCAGGTATGTTGTCGACGGACGATGCCAAACACGCGCCCGCGGACAGCCGATCATAGAATGCCTGCATGGCCATCCGCCGCCTGCCACCGCTGCTTGTGAACCAGATTGCTGCTGGCGAGGTGATCGAGCGACCGGCCAGCGTCGTCAAGGAACTCATCGAGAACTCGATTGATGCCGGTGCCCTGCGGGTGAGTATCGCAGTTGAAAAGGGTGGCAAGGAACGCATCTGCATCTCGGATGACGGCTGCGGCATTGCTGAGGATGATCTACCGCTCGCGCTCGCGCCGCATGCAACCAGCAAGATTGCTGAGCAGCACGACCTGGACGCGATCGCGACGATGGGTTTCCGCGGTGAGGCGCTCGCGTCGATCACCTCCGTCAGCCGGTTGTCGATCAAGTCGCGCCCGCATGATGCGGACCACGGCTGCATGATCGAGGCAGAAGGGCAGTCGATCAGTGAGGTTCGGCCGACCGGCAGCCCGGTTGGGACGACGATTGATGTTCGTAACCTGTTTTTCAACACGCCCGCCCGCCGCAAGTTCCTCAAGACCGATCAGACCGAAACGACACGAGTGCGCGAGGTCGTGCAGACACTGGCGCTCTCGCATCCCACGATTGGCTTCGAACTCATGATCGACGGGCGCGTCTCGCTTGAGTTGCCCCCACGTGTTGAGCCGCGCGCTCGTGTACTTGATGTGCTCGGCACTGAACTCGCCGATGAACTGCTCGAACTTGATGTTTCCGACCGTGGTCTGCGGCTGTGGGGGATGATGGGTCAACCCGCCATTGCGCGCGGCACTGCGAAGCACACGCACGTCTATATCAACGGTCGGCGGATCAACGACAAGTCTGTCAATCATGCGATTCGCGAAGCCTACCGAGGACTGATCGAACCCGGCAGGTATCCGACGATCGTCCTGTTCATCCAGATGGAGCCGTCGCAGGTCGATGTGAATGTGCATCCAGCCAAGGCCGAGGTGCGATTCCGTCAGCAGGGCATGGTGCATGGTGCGATTCTCACAGCACTACGCACACGCCTGCGCGAAGCCGACCTCACCCCTGAACTTGGCCTGCGTGATCAGACATCCACATGGGACTTTCAGCCGACGCGGTCGCCTGAGTTTGGCAGCGGCCAATCTGAAAAATCCGATCAGCCGCATCCGGCAACATCATCGTTCGTTGAACACTTTCAACGGCTCAATCCCGCACAGAAGGGCTTCGTCTACACCGAGGTCAAGCAGGCGCTCGAGCGCGATGCGCCCGATGTGTTCCAGCGAATCTCTGATTCGTCGGGCCAGTCGCCGCCTCCATCAACCGGCAACGAAGATCCCGCATCGCCTGCCACGTCGATCATGCCCATGTTGCGGGCTGCGTCGAGCGTGATGCAACTCAACTCCACGTTTCTCATCACTCACGATGAACAAGGCCTGCTCATCATCGACCAGCATGCGCTGCACGAACGGGTGATGTTCGAGAAACTCAAGAATCGCATCACATCATCAGGCCAGCTTGAAAGCCAGCGTCTGCTCATGCCTGCGACCGTTGAAGTCGACGACTCGCAGATGGAAGCGTTCGAGCAGTCCCGGCCGTTGCTTGCCCGGCTCGGGATTGAAGTCGAACCCGTGGGCCCGCGTTCGCTTGCGGTGCACGCATTCACAACACTGCTGTTCGAACGCAAGGTCGAGCCCGCGGCATTCCTCGGCGACATGCTCACGCGAATCGTCGAAGAAGGTATCAATCCCGATGATGAAGCCGCCCTGCATGAAGTACTGGACATGATGTCCTGCAAAGCCGCGATCAAGGCCGGCGATTCACTCACCGAACAGGAACTCGCCGACCTGCTTCGCTTCCGTGAAGAAGTCGAACGCGCCAGCAACTGCCCGCACGGCCGACCGACATCCCTGCGCCTGACCATGCGCGAACTCGAACGCAGGTTTGGCAGACGTTGAATGCCTATCCGCCGCTGAGTTCGCCCACACCCTCTCACACCCTGGTCGCACAGCCGGCTGACTGCCCGGATTGGTTACCGCGTCAGC
>CAZVXI010000089.1:0-12402 GCA_964631295.1 uncultured Isosphaeraceae bacterium | reverse complement strand
CGATCCAGCCGACCGGGCTGAACTCGCCCGGTTGCTCGACGGCGCGGAATCAACGATCGCGCTCGGTGTCGAGTTTGTCGAACACCCATCCAGTCGCAAGCGTCTCGGCGAGGCAGCCGTTGAGTTCGCACGGATGTTCAGCCAGTATGTTGAAACCGCCCGCACGACACTCGTCACGACCCTGATTCGTTCGGTCGACACGACGCGCAACCTGCTGTTGAACATGGATCACTACGTGGGCGGCAGTGGGATCGCTGATCTCGCCAACTGCTGCGACGGTAAGCCGGCTGTGATTGTGTCCGCGGGACCGAGTCTTCATCGAAACATCGAAACACTTCAGCAGCCCGGCGTTCGCGATCACTGCATTATTATCGCTGTGCAAACAACGCTCAAACCACTGCTCGAAGCGGGTATCCGTCCGCATTTTGTTACTGCTCTGGATTATCACGAGATATCGCAGCGATTCTATGAAGGACTCGACGCTGATCAGTTGCATGATGTGACACTCGTCGCAGAGCCGAAAGCACACCCGGTCATTCTCGATATCTACCCCGGTCCGAAGCGATGCTGCGCATCGGAATTTCTTGATCGTGTCCTTGGTCCTCTGAAGCGGGACATGGGCACGCTCCCCGCTGGCGCGACAGTTGCGCATCTCGCGCTGTACCTCGCGGATTTTCTCGGCTGTAACCCGATTGCACTCATTGGCCAGGATCTTGGATTCTCTGATGGATTGTACTATACGCCCGGCACTGCGATTCATGATGTGTGGGCACCAGAACTGAATCCATTCAATACTATTCCGATGATGGAGTGGCAGCGTATTGTCCGGCATCGCACCCACCTGCGTAAGCTGCGCGATGTCCATGATAAGCCGATCTATACCGATGCACAGATGCTCACGTACCTCCGACAGTTTGAGCGCGATTTTCTGGAAATGACAGCTCGTGACATCTCAATTATCGATGCAGGTGATGGCGGCGTCACGAAACAACACACCGAGTCGCAGGATCTCGCTTCTTTTTTAGACGACCATGCCACTTCTCTTCCGATAACGATCCCACTACCAGCAGACACTGATGACGAGCAACGTCTGGACGCTGCTGATAATCAAATTTCGTCGGTGATTGCTGACATCTGCGCATTACGATGTGCAGCAGAGACTTCATCGCGACTTATTGACTGTATGCTCCGAGATCAGAATGACCGGAAGCAGATGCAACACCATTTTTCTGAAATGGATCGTCAACGACGCATCGTGGACAGCAAGTTCGAAGCGTTTCAACTTGTCAATACAATCAATCAGCTTGGAGCATACAAGCGGATTCGCGCTGACCGACGAATGCAACTTGCGACAGACAGGACCCCTCTTGAGCGGCAGCGGCTCGAACTCGAACGAGATTGTGAGAATGTCCGCTGGATTGCCGACGCTTCTGGAGAGATGATCGATCAACTCGCAGACGCTCAGCGTGTACTGCGAGGGCAATCAGTTATTGAGCGTGACAAAGCCACGCGTGAACTCGTGAACACGGCACGGGGCGACGTGGACCAACAAGGACATGATTCGACTGCGGTTCGTGTCTGTGCTCTCGTTGCAATCGATCCGACTCGATACTCACTTCACAATGATGACTTGGCCGGAACCGTCTGCGCTACCGTCGCCCGTTTGCAGCAAGCAAAGCTTATTGAGAAAGTCATCATTCTCTGTTCAGATTCTGATGCTCAAGTTTTTTATAATATGCAGTGTGACAATCTCCATGTAGAAGCATGTGGGAACTCGCCATTTGGACCAGAGCATGAGGCAATCTACAAAGCTCGACTCTTTTCGCCAACATCCTGGCGAGGCGGAATCTCCGGTCTGGCATTTCATGATGAATATCTCTGTCCGAACACAATGCTCCGAATCATGGACGAACAGGAGATGAGCGCGGCGGTCATCGTTCCGCCGGACGCACCAGCAACTGCCATTGATGCTGCACACGGCATCGATGCGCTCATCGAACGTCATCGCGCTTTCCCCGAGCGGCAACGCCTCGTCTTTACACAGGCTGTGCCGGGATTGTCTGGATGCCTGATCAATCGCGATCTTATGCGCGAGTTCGCGGAACGCAATCGACTGTCAACTATTGGTGCGATGCTGGTATATCAACCCACTCGTCCACAGCATGATCCAATTGCGCGCGATGCAAACGTGCAGTTGCCGCCTGAACTATGCCGCCCCATTGCTCGACTCACAATGGGACACAGGCGCGAACGCGATCGGTGGAATCACATGAACAGTCTGCACTTAAACAACAATGTGTATCCTCGCGAGATCCTCAATGCATATGCAGCGAGCCGCCAAGAAGCCCCGGATCCACTACCACAACACATTATTCTCGAGCTGACGACACGTCGTAGTAGTACCGGCGTATTCGCGACGCATCCGTATAACACGGTATCTCGCTCAGACATGCCTCTCACTCTCCTGCGCAAGCTCGTAAACGATATTCACAACACTGATCTGGCGTATGATGACATAGTATTTTCACTCGACGGGCTTGGCGATCCGCTGCTACACCCGGAGATCGATGAGATCATCAGGTTGCTGTCAAGTTCCGGAGTTGCCGCTGCAATTCACGTAAGGACGGAACTGGTCTGCGATCGCGATGTCATTGATCGCATACTGGACGCTGGCGTGGATGTCATCAGTGTTGATCTTCACGCTGATCGCACCAAGACGTATGAAACAATGATGGGCTGCGATCGCTTCAAGGATGTGCTCGAGAATATTGACTATGTCGTACAGCATCGCCGATGCCTGACGAACGTGAAGGGAACCGCCGGGATCGGTCTGCCATGGATTGTTCCGCGCATCCAGCGGTGCGAGGTCACCTTTGAAGACATCGACACGTTCTTTGATCGATGGCAGCACACACTCGGCGCAGCCGTCATAGAACAACCTGCCGAGTATCGCGTGGCTGAGGGTATCTGGAAGATCAGTGATCCACTGACACCCGCGCCGACACCACGACACGTTGTGGAGGATCAACTCTTGAGACGCATGCTTGTTCTCAGCGATGGCAGCGTCACAGTAGATGAACGAGATCTCGCCGCTCGGGATGTATTGGGCACGATTGCCGTTGACTCACTGACTTCACTCTGGTCATCGCTGCAGGGAGCCCGCGCCGTGTCTATGGATGATCTTGGGGTGTTCCGCCAATGATCGACGAGCGAAATATTCTCGCTGTGATTATTGGTCGAGCTGGCAGCAAGGGGCTGCCCGGCAAGAACATGAAGATGCTGGCGAACCAACCAATAGTCATGCACTCGATTGTTGCTGCCAACGCTGCAACGCTCGTCGACGAGGTGCTGATTTCAACGGACAGTGATATAATTAAGAAGCAAGCAAATGATGCTGGGATCGCAGTCGTGAATCGGCCGAGATCTCTCGCCAGCGATACAGCAACTGTTGATGCAGCTGTTCGGCATGCCGTCGAAGTGGTCGCATCAGATGCACAAGTCATCGTGATCATGTATGCGAATGTGCCCATTCGCCCTGCAGGATTGATCGATGAAGCGATTATAAAGCTCGCCGAGCATGACGCCGACAGCGTGCAATCATATGCACCGGTCGGCAAATACCACCCCTGGTGGATGAGCCGCATCAGCACGGATGGCTGCGTGGAAGCATACGATGACCATGGCGTTTATCGTCGACAGGAACTTCCTCCTTTGTACGTTCCCGATGGCGGCGTCATTGTGGTGACGCGTGATTCATTGTTCACGATTGCTGAAGGTCGTCCCCATGCGTTTCTCGGCAGAAAGCGGTATGCAGTGATCAATCCTGCTGGTGCTGTTGTTGATATTGATGATGAAATGGATATGTGGATTGCTGAAGTCGCGCTTACTCATAAGTGCATCGCAGAGGTCCGTCGATCATGACTGTTCATATCGGACAACGCACTATTTCATCAGCGCACAAGCCATATATCATTGCCGAGATTGGTGTCAACCATGATGGACAACTTGATCGAGCGATATCGCTGATCGATGCGGCAGTTGCAGCCAATGCTGACGCGGTGAAGTTCCAATACTTCGAAGCTGATGCGCTGCTCAGCCGAGCAGCTGTGCTTGCCGCCTATCAACAGAGTGCCGGCGCAACTGATCCTCGTACGATGCTTCGGACCCTCGAGTTGTCACTCGACAATCTTGAGCAATGCGTCGACTATGCGCATGAACATGGGATTCACTCGATCGTCACAAGCTTCAGTGTACAGCATGTGGCACATCTGGCACACCTCTCATGGGATGCCTACAAGACCGCATCACCCGATATTATCAATCAACCGCTGATTGAGGAACTGATTCAGCACGGCAAGGGACAACCTTTGATTCTCTCAACAGGCGCAGCTGATCTCGAAGAAGTCGCGACAGCAATCACATGGATCGGTGAGCATCCGCACCTCGTCATGCAATGCGTGAGCAGCTATCCGACGGCACTGCAGGATGCAGCGCTTGCCGGTCGCTTCGCGCTGGAATCCGTTACCCGATACGCACTGGGCTACAGTGACCACACGCAGGATGTGATCACTGGCGCGCTGGCGGTCGCGACCGGTGCCACGCTGCTGGAGAAGCATCTGACCTGGAACCGTGAGGCTGCTGGCCCGGACCACGCAGCGTCGCTTGATCCTGTGCAACTCGCAGAATATGTTCGACTCGCACACGAAACGTGGCAGGCACTCGGTCCGAAGTGCAAACAGCGGCTTGAGTGTGAAGTGGATGTGAGGCAAGTCTCCAGGCAATCGATCGTTGCAACCCGCGAACTTCCGGCCGGTCACGTCGTGCGTCGGTCGGACGTCACGATCAAGCGACCGGGCACCGGCATGCCGCCCTCGATGCTGGAATCAATCATCGGCTGTACGCTGGCATCTGATATCGAGGCCGACATGCCGCTTCATTCAGACGCTGTTGTCATGGACACGCCGCATCATGTCGGAGCAGCCGTCTCGTGAGCGGCTTTCCGATCGTGGTCATCACAGGTACGCGCGCCGAGTTTGGCTTGCTGCAAACTGTGTTGGATCAGATCAACACGTGCGATGATTTGCAACTCGTTGTGATCGCTACCGGGACACATCTGCTTCCGCCAAGTCCAACAATCGCTGAGGTTCGCGGGCGGTACGGCAACGTGCGGACTGTCGAAATGCAGCGACAAGGAGAGACAGGCAGGCTCGCCGATGCTCGCGCTCTTGGACGAGGCATTTCTCGCATCGCTGAGCATCTGGCAGAGGTGCAACCTGCATGCGTTGTTGTGCTCGGTGATCGTATTGAGGCGTTTGCTGGTGCGAGCGCCGCGTCTATTGGTGGATTCATGCTTGCTCACCTGCATGGAGGTGACCGTGCAGAGGGCATTGCCGACGAGGCAATACGGCACGCGATCACGAAACTCGCTCATCTCCATCTGCCTGCAACACAGCAATCGGCAGATCGCATCATTGCGATGGGTGAAGATCCGAACAGTGTGCATGTCGTCGGCTCCCCCGCTGTTGACGGCATCTTTGATATTCCCGCCATGGGCGACGCACAGTTCAATGCCTTGGGTCAACCTGAGATCCTGTTCCTCATGCATCCGATCGGGCGCGATGTTGAAACCGAGCAAGGTGATGCGCAACAGGTGATCGAAGCATGTCTTACAACCGGCCCGACGCTCGCGATGCATCCAAACCGGGATGCCGGCTGGGAAGGCGTCACCACGGCGATTGATAGCAGTAATGTTCGGTGGTTGACTCACCTGCCCAGAAGAGAGTTTATCGGTCTATTGAAACGTGTACGGATGATCGTTGGAAACAGCAGTGCGGGCCTGATCGAATGCGCTGTACTTGGCGTACCCTGTGTGAATGTGGGCTCCCGACAGGCCGGCCGGGAACGACCCGCCAACGTAATCGACGTTGGACAGGCGACTCACCAGGATGTGACGAAAGCATTGGAGCGTGCTTCGCGGGCCGCACGACCAACGCACCCCGAACATCCGTATGGCGATGGCCATACCGGACGGCGCGTTGCGGACCTGCTGTCTCGCGTCGCGCGGGCAGCGGGTAACCTGCGCAAACGGAACAGATATTAACAGCGCCGCAACTGGATCGGCTTTGCGTTATCTCACCTCAGGCTCAGCGCAAATCCGATCCGCGCAATCAAGTTACCCGCACAGAGGGCCGATCTGCCACCTACGCGCTTCATAACACGAGACCGGCGCGAGCGAGGGGCAGCGAAATGAGCGTCAGCGTTACAGCAGAACAGGCCGCGGTTGTCGATACGGCGATCAAGAGCATCAGCCACATCGCCACACTGCCGGAGATCACAGTCAAGATCATCGAACTTGTCGAAGATCCCAAGAGCACTGCTCAGGATCTGCACCAGGTGATCGCGAATGACCCCGCGTTGTGCAGTCGTATCCTCAAGGTTGTCAACTCGGCGTTCTACGGGCTGCCTCGGCAGATCGGTTCGATCAACCGCGCGATTGTGCTGCTCGGACTCAACGCGGTGAAGAACATCGCGATCGCTGCGTCCCTGACGAAGCTCTTTCGCGGCGGGGAACTGTGCCCACAGTTCTCAGCGCGCGATCTTTGGATACACTCAATCGCCACGGCAGCGGCAGCAAAGAGCGTGTGCGACAAGTTGCAACTCGGTCTGCCTGACGAAGCGTTTCTTGCCGGCTTGATTCACGACATCGGCATCATGGTTGAAATGCAGGCCTGCCGCGATGAACTTGTGCGGGTCTTCGACGAACTGGACATGGACACGGATGGCGTGCCGAAAAATGAGATGCGCGAAGTCGAGATGCGCGGGATCGGTGCCGACCACTGTGCGTTTGGTTCGCGTCTGTGCGAGGCCTGGAAGTTTCCGAAGAGTTTCGGCTACGTCACCGGCTTCCACCATACGCCACTCGACTTACCGGCCGGTAACCGCACACTCGTGTCTGTCGTTTATCTGGCCGATCGCATCGCTGCGAAGAGCGGCTTCGGCTTCCGTGGCGACCTGACATCGCTCGACATTGATCCGGCGGTATTGTCTGAACTGCGAATGAGTGATGAGCAGGTGCAGCAGGTGTGCGAAGCGCTGCCGCAACTCTACGAAGAGGTCGAAGGCACCTTCCGGTAACGCTTCCGACATGCACGTTCGAATCGAAGGCGGCGCGTCCGACGAGCGGGCGGGCCGCCTATTATTGTGCTAGATGAGCGACGTCGTCTGCATCAACTTTGCCAAGCCAATGCCTCTGTTCCCGCTGGAGGAAACGGTCCTGTTGCCTCACGCAGTGCAGCCGCTTCACATCTTCGAACTGCGTTATCGACAGATGATCGCTGAGTCGCTTGATGCCTCTGGTCAGATTGCCATGGCGGTCCTCAGTGGGAATGCGCCGACAGAGAAGACCATTGGCCACCCGGCGCTGCTCCCGGCGGTGTGCATCGGGCAGATTGTTCAGCATGAGCCTCTTGATGATGGACGTTACAACGTGCTCGTGCATGGTGTGTGCAGGGCACGGATCCGTGAGGTTTTTGAGCCACAAGGTGATCGACTCTACCGCTCAGCAATCCTGACGCCGCTTGAACAGCTCGAAGACACACCCGCACCAATGACCGATGTCCGCAAGCGGCTGCACACCCTGCTTCAGCGTGATCGTCTGCAACGGCTGCGATGCATCGATGGATTGATCGAATGGTTCGATCGGGAAGAACTGCCAACACAGGCACTCGTTGAGTTGATCGGATTTGCACTCGTCCGCGATACGAATACTCGCTACTTATTGCTCGCCGAGCCGGATCCTCGTCGGCGTGCACATCTGCTCTGCCGTGAGATTTGTTCGATCGATTCGCTGATTGCCCGGGCCGAACAGCAGAGTCATCCGCGCTGGCCCAAGGGTGTGAGCTGGAACTGAGTTGCCTGGCGATGCAAGCGTGCGTGTCCACTGCCGTTATCATCTGCTGACATGACTGGACCCGAACAAGGCCGGCCCGCTGTCGTACTGCTTTCCGGCGGTCTGGATTCTGCAACCGTGCTCGCCATGGCGCAGGCAATGGGCTATTCCTGCCACGCACTCACGTTCGACTACGGGCAGCGGCATCGTTTCGAACTGACAGCAGCAACACGTGTCGCGGCGGCGGCGGACGTCGAGGATCATCGCATCGTCACGATCGATCTGCGATTGTTCGGCGGTTCTGCACTCACTGATGATCTTGCGGTACCGCACGGCCGCCTCGTACACGATCACCTTGACAACAACGTCAATGCAGACGATGAGATACCCGTTACCTATGTGCCGGCCCGGAATACGATCTTCCTGAGTTTCGCGCTCGCGTTTGCAGAAGTGGTTGATGCAGATGACATCTTCATAGGTGTGAATGCGGTCGACTACTCGGGTTACCCGGATTGCCGGCCTGAATATATCGAGGCGTTTCAGGCAATGGCTGCACTGGCGACCCGGCGTGGCGTTGAAGGAAACCCGGCGACCATCCGAGCACCGCTTCTCGAACTGACCAAGGCGCAGATCATTCAGCGCGGACTTGCACTCGGCGTGGACTACGCAAATACACTGAGTTGCTACGACCCGATCACGACCGGCGATAATGCCGAATACCGGCCTTGTTGTAACTGTGACGCATGCATGCTTCGAGCGCGTGGCTTTGCCGATGCCAATGTGGCCGATCCTGCTCTGGACGGATCATCTTCATTCCGGGCGTGAAGGGTACGTGCATGAATGACTTCGACATCATCGAAGCAGATGTTGCCATCATTGGCGCAGGCGTCATGGGCTTGTTCACAGCCATCGAATTGGCAAAGCATGGCGTCGAACACATCATCATCCTGGAACGCAGGCACCTTGGCGCGGGGTCATCCGGCCGATCGGGAGCGATTATTCGGCAGCACTATTCGCATGAAGTCACGATTCGGATGGCACGAGAGTCGCTCGCTGTGTATCGGGACTTTGCTGAGAACACCGGCCATGACATCGGCTTTACACAGTGCGGTATGCTGTTCGTTGCCGGCCCTGATGGCCGCGACACACTCGAACGCAACGTGCAGTTACAGCAATCAATCGGCGTGGATGTGGAACTGCTGGACGCAAAGGCGATTCGCTCGCGGTATCCGGCATTGCAGATTGCGGATAATGAAGTCACGGCGATCGAACATGATCCGGCGTATGTTGATCCTATGAAGACATTGCACGCGCTGGCAGATATTGCTCGCAGCGCCGGCGTGACGATCTATTTCGGCACGGAAGTCTTCGACATTCGCCAAGGCAGATCCGGTGATCATCGCAAGTTTGTTCTGAATGATCGTGCACAGAACATCCTCACACCAGTGGTTGTCAACTGCGCTGGACCATGGGCATGGAACATCGGTTTGCGGATGGGTTTTGACCTGCCGCTGCATGCGATTCGCTCCCAACAGTCCTTCTTCCGCGCATCAGAGCGAAGCGATGCATATGTCGGGCCGATCCTGGCTGATCTCACGACTGGCGCGTATCGGAAGCCAGAGCATGCTGGCTGGATTCGAGCGGGCTGGTTGTCATACGACGAGAAGGCCATCGTGCGCGAACCGGACCACTTCGATGAAACCGCTGAGCCGACCTTTGTCAACAATGTGCGTGACACTCTTATTGAACGGCTGCCGGCGTTCGCTGAAGCCACGTTCGCAGCAGCAGGCAGCGGCTTGTACACGATGTCTCCGGATGCGCACGCGCTGGTGGGACCTGTGCCGGCACCTGGTAAGCCGGGATGCTGGATCGCAGCGGGCTTCAGCGGGCACGGATTCAAACTCGCGCCTTCGATCGGCCTCGGCCTGGCAGCGATGATCGCCGGATCAGATCACACCGGGGCGTTCGATTCTGCATTCTTCGCGCCCGATCGCTTCAACCATGCACCACCGCACAACTCGACAGGTCGCTTCGGGATCCTTGGGTGATATCGCGACAGTCAATCCCAACACTCGGTGCCCCAGTGCGCAAGCACTCGCAGCAGGTCTGTGAGGTTCACATGCCCGTCGCCGTTCGCATCAGAGCGATCGTGTGTTGCGTGGTCTGCGCGAGTTCAGATATCGAGGTTTTTCACTTCGAGTGCGTGACGTTCGATGTAACTCCGGCGATTCTCGACATTCTCGCCCATCAGTGTCGTGAACAGTTCGTCTGCCTGTGACGCAGTGTCCCATGTCACGCGGAGTAAGGTGCGCTTCTCCGGGTCCATGGTGGTCTCCCAGAGTTCCTCCGGGTTCATCTCACCAAGACCTTTGTAACGTTTTACTTCCATACCACGTCGCCCGACATCGAGCAGCGTCGACATAATCGCTGGGAGATTTGCTGCCTCGATAGTCGTTTCCTTGTCGCCCCCCGGGTCCGTGACCCATGCGAAGCGCGTTGGCAGTCGCTCGCCAGTCACCGCCTCGCGATGAACAAGCGTGTAATCGCTGATGTCTATCTTGAACTGGCCGAGGCGGGTAAACAACTTCTCGAGTTCGCGGTTCTCGTGAAGTTCACGAAGCATGGCAACTCGCGAACGATCTCCATTGCTTGTGGCAGAGCCGCCGCCCCCCTCGCCGCCGAGATCATCAAGCAACAGGTCGTGCGTTGCGATCAACTCAGTCGCCCGATCTTCCGACCAGCACAGCACATCATGGCCCGGCCAACTCAACCGGTGTGTTGGGAGGCTGCCGTTGCCGTTCGGATCGTCATCGCGGGTCTTGAGCATGTCGCCGAATGCCATGCCGCGCCGCTCGACGACCGTCGCCAACTCCTGCAATCGTTGCAGCAACTGAATGAGCCGTGCAAGGTCTTCGCCTCCGATACGATGTTGTTCCTTGCCTTCGTCATCGCGAATCGTCAGCACCGAGTTGCCCATTGCAAGGCTTGTGAGCACCTGCGTCATGCGACTTTCGTTGAGCACGTACTGGCTCTTGCCGCCACGCGTGACCTGATACAGCGGCGGCTGCGCAAGATACACGCGGCATTGTCGAATCAACTCTGGCATCTGGCGGAAGAAGAACGTGAGCAACAGCGTGCGAATGTGCGAACCATCGACATCGGCGTCGGTCATGATGATGACACGGCCGTAACGCAGCTTGGCGATATCAAAGTCTTCGCCGATGCCGCATTGAAGCGCCTGGATCAGCACGCGGATCTCTTCGAAGCCAAGCACCTTGTCGATGCGCGCTTTCTCGACGTTCAGGATCTTTCCTCGCAACGGGAGGATCGCCTGTGTGTCATGGTCGCGGCCTCCTTTGGCAGAGCCGCCAGCGGAGTCACCTTCGACGATGAAAATCTCACTGCGATCGACATCGTTCGTCGCGCAATCAGCGAGTTTCTGAGGCATGCCGCCTGAGTCAAGCGCCCCCTTTCGCTTGATTGCTTCGCGCGCCTTGCGTGCTGCTTCACGCGCTTGGGCCGCGAGCACGGCCTTCATGCAGATGGTCTTGGCCTCGGAAGGATTTTCCTCAAGCCATGAGCCGAGTTGCTCCGTGACGGCCTGGCTGACAAATCCCTCTGCCTCAGGGTTGAGCAGTTTCTCTTTTGTCTGGTTGTTGAACTG
The DNA here is from genome assembly GCA_964631295.1 of uncultured Isosphaeraceae bacterium. Lineage (GTDB taxonomy): Bacteria > Planctomycetota > Phycisphaerae > Phycisphaerales > SM1A02 > CAZVXI01. The sequence goes on along the minus strand of CAZVXI010000089.1, from coordinate 850 downwards.
TGGCTCCGGCAGTTTCACCGAGATGATCGCAGTCAGGCCCTCGCGGAGGTCATCGCCACTTGGAGTGATGTCCTTGAGCAGGTTGTTACGCTTTGCGTACGTGTTGATTGTGCGTGTGATGGAAGTCTTGAAGCCCGTGACATGCGTGCCGCCATCGGGGTTCGTGATGTTGTTCCCGAACGCGAGCATCAACTCGTTCGTGCTGTCTGTGTACTGGATCGCGATGTCACACGTGATACCAGTTTCACCTTCATCGCGCGTCATGCGGATGACTGGCCCGACCGTGGTCTTCGACCGATTGAGGTGCGCCACATATCCCGCGAGGCCATCTTCTGAGAAGAACTGTTCTTCCCGGATTTTCCCGGATTTATCGACGCGTTCGTCGATCAGGCGAATCCGCACGCCGGGATTCAAGTACGAGAGTTCGCGCAGCCGCGCGATCATCGTTTCAAAGCGGAAGTTGATGTCTGGGAAGATCTGCGAATCGGGAAGGAAGCTGATCTTCGTACCGGTCTTGCGAGGATTCTCTGCGGTTGCATCCTTGCGCTCTGCAAGAACATGAAGCGGCTTGACGAGTTCGCCTCGCCCGAAACTCACCATGTAGACCTTGCCGTCTTTGACGACTTCGACTTCGGTCCACTCAGCTAATGCATTCACGCACTTGATGCCCACGCCGTGCAGACCGCCGGACACTTTGTATGCGTTGTCATCAAACTTCCCACCCGCGTGAAGCTGAGTCAAGATCACTTCGACCGCCGGTTTGCCGTCGATCTTCGGGTTCTCATGCTTCATGGGATCGAGCGGCATGCCTCGACCGTCATCGATCACTGTGCAGGAGCCATCAACGCCA
>CAZVXI010000088.1:0-12451 GCA_964631295.1 uncultured Isosphaeraceae bacterium | reverse complement strand
CGCCTCGTCGCCCGGACGCTCGGCCCATTGCATCGGTACTGGAAGACCGAAGTACACCTGTTGCCCATGGATGGCAGCGCAGATCGGGTGTTCTCCGCGAAATGAATCCATCAACTGCCCGCGCTCGATCTGCGGCCCGCCGCCTCTGCCAAGGTCAACCCGTTCAAAAATCACGCTGGATGTGTCAGCCTGCACGCCCATCGCATCGGCAACACCAGCCCATGGGTCGGCCTGGCCGAACTGAGGCAGACGGCTCGGGTTGATGCTCAGCAACACCGCTTCGCCATCTGCAATGAGATTGCGCGATGCCTGCACGAGCGCACGTTCACGATCGGATGTTCCCGTGGCGACAATCGGCGGGATGATAATCCACACGACCGGCTGCTCGAGATTCGCCTCGGGTTGTGGGCCTTCAATGACGACCCATTCGCGCACGTCGAATCGCGAAGCGTCGAGGGTTGAATACACACCAACCAGGTCAGCCTGTCTCTCGCGCCTGCGGAGGAGTGATTCCGCCTCATTGTGCACGAACACGACCATGGGCATCTGCTCGACGATGAGCGACCGAATCGTCGCCGTGATAAGTTGCTCGCCTCGGAAGCGCCTGTCGAACGCAATGCCGCCACGCTGATTGACCTGCGGGAATAACTGACGGCCGTCGATGACGGCAGCGCGATCCGGTCCGATGACGACCGCGGCATCGCCCTCGCGCAGTTTCCTGCCGATGGTTGCGAGTTCGATGCCCGGCAACTGGCGCAACGGATCTGCAACCGCAGCGCCGCGCACTGCCATCTCATCAACTTCTTCTATCGATTGCCGGGCGAACTGCCGCAACGAAGCATCGAGTTGCGCAGCGCCGGCCATGCCGTCGTACAGTGTGGCCAGATCAACGTATGCATCTGAGAACTGGCCGACCGCCTCAGCCATGACACTGCGGGCGGCTTCGTAGTCAGGAATCGGCTGCTCGTCGCTGATGGTGCGATACTGCTCGACCTGTTCGAGAATTGCGCCGCCCTGATCAGCGAAAATCGTGATCACAGAAATCTGCTGGCTGAGTTGCTGCCCAACGGGCGATGCCGGACCCAGTCGATCAACGACGGATTGCAGCCTCCCCGCCTCCTGCTGCGCGAACAACTGCATGGTGCGGAACGAAGCAACACTCGCGTCGAGCGCCTCGTCATACGCATCAATCTGTGGCTCGTAAATGCTCCGCAAGCGCGCGAGCAGACGCTCATACTCGGTGAGTGAGGCAGGGTCGGTCGGGTCGATCTTCAGAATATCGATGTCCGGCGACATGGCGGTGTATCGCGCGAGGACTTCATCGAGTTGTCGCAACTCAGCTTCGGAGAGATTCTCTCGCACAAAGAGCAGCGCGACAGTCCATGGCTCATCAATCTCTCCGAGCAGATCGCGCGTTTGCTTGCTGAGCGAGTACGCACGCGTTCGCGTCGCATCAATGCGTTTTCGGAACGCAGGGCCATGCGCGAAGACATTGATCGCAACCGCAATCATCGCGATCGAAATGACGAATACCAGCACGTTGCGCGCTGCCGCGGTTGGTGAGAGCCTGGCTTGTGAGGTTGACTGCTTCGCCATCATCGCCACCTCCGCAGTCGGAGGATCATGATCGAGCCGGCAAGCGCAACAACGGTAATGCTCAGCATGAAGACGATGTTGGCCGTATCAATCAGGCCGGAGGCGAAGTCGCGAATCACATTGTGCGGGTCGGCAGATGCGACGGCGCGCCCGGCATCGGCGAGGAACTGGAGCAAGGCCTCGAGCAACGCGCTGTTCTCAGGCCGGCCGATCGCACTTTCACTCACCGCGGCAAGCACAGGCAGTCCTTTGGCGAGCAGCAGGATGGCAAGCCAGAAAAACAGTGTCACAAGATAGGCCACAACCTGAGATGCGCTCAGCGAACTGAACAGCAGCCCGGTTGCAAGAAACGCCGCTCCGCACAGCACCATGCCGAGGTATCCGCAGGCAATTTCGCCGTAATCAGGCCGGCCGTACAGCTCCACGGCGAGTACGTACACGATCGTCGGCACGAGCATCACAAGCAGAAAGCCAAGCGAACCAAAGAACTTGCCGAGCGTTACCTGCCATTCTCGCACGGGGCTTGTCAGCAGCATCTCGATGCTGCCAAGTCGATACTCCTCGCTCATCGTTCGCATGCTGATGGCGGGCGCGACGAAGAGGAACGCCCATATACCGCCCGAGAAGAGCAGCCGCAGCGATGCTGTTTCGCCCTGGTTGAAGCCGCCGCCGAACACCGCTCCGATCAGGAAGTAGAGCAGTCCGGCAAACAGCATGAACAGCGCAATGATGACGTATCCACTCGGTGAGAACAGGTAGCTGAACAGTTCGCGTCGACCGATGGCAACACAGGGTCCGATCATCGATTCGCCTTCCCGGTGTCTGCCGACTCGCTGACAGATTCCATCTCTGCTTCGTTGAGCACATCCATGAACAGTGCTTCGAGCGATGTCCGATCACTGCTCAGCTCGCGCATGGGTGCGTTGAGTTCCTGCAGATGCCCTGCAACTTTTTCGCGCAAGTCGCCGCTGCCCTGCCGGGCGGTCAGCGTGATGCGCGACCAGCCGTCGCCGGCTGCTGCTTCCTCCACTCGCTCGATGCCTGTGAGTTTCGCGAGGTTTGCCCGTGCCGCGGAGAGTTTCGTTTCCACCACGTACCGCCGCTTGCCCTCGCTTCCCAGATCAGCAACCCTGCCCCGCGATCGAATCCGCCCGCCCGCAATCATCATGTAACTGCCGCAGGTCATCTCGACTTCGGGCAAAATGTGCGTGGAGAGGATGATTGTGTGGTCGCCAGCAAGCTCTGCGATCAGTTTGCGCACGGCTCGAATCTGGGCGGGGTCGAGCCCGACCGTTGGTTCGTCGAGCACGAGCACGGTCGGATCATGCAGCAGAGTTGCTGCCAGCCCGACGCGCTGCCGATATCCCTTGGAGAGCTGGCTGATGGGCCGGCGGGCTACATCGCTCAGCCAGCAGCGTTCGAGCGATCGCTCGATGGCGCTCTTGCGCCTGGCGCGTGGCACATCGAACAGCATCACGCGGTACTTGAGGTACTCGATCACGCGCATCTCTGGGTAGACAGGTGCGGATTCGGGCAGATAGCCGAGGCTTCTCCGCACGCTGATCGGATCGGTCTGAACGTCGATGCCGTCGATGCTCACCGAGCCGGCGGTCGGCTGCAGATAGCCAACCATCATTCGAATCGTTGTCGTCTTGCCTGCTCCGTTGGGGCCGAGAAAACCGACGACGTCGCCCTTGTCGATGTCAAAGTCGACTGCATCTACTGCAGTCACCCGTCCGAATCGTTTTGTGAGAGTCCTGGCGACGATCATGCGTGGTGGTGGTCGAGGTGAACATTATCGGTTGCCTCGACGCTGGAGCGTGGATTCTTCGCGGGCCGGTCGCAATGTCAAGGAATGTTGTGGCTCGGTTCGATGTCTTTCTATTGCCTTTTCTCAGCTGTGATCGGTACACTCAACACCACGCACCAACTGTCCGATCGGGCCGGTGGGGATTGTGTGACGGCGACTCGACCCAAGTTGATTGTTCTTGACCAGGCCGGTCTCAATGAGCCGATGGCCGAGGCGATGGCTCAGTCCGGCTTTGACGTGCTCCCTGCGAGCGATCCTGCTGAGGCAGCCCGGCTGAAGTACGAACATCCCGATGCTCTGGTTCTCTCCGATGGTGCCGCGTTCGCCCGTTCCGAGGAGGAAGCCATTGCCGCCACCGCACTGGAGCGGGCGGCCGAGGGCATGGCGATGGTCGATGCTGAGGGACATGTGCTCTGGTCGAACCACCGCTTCGATCGCTACGACGCGGAGATACACGGGGAGTTCATCCAGCATTGCCAACAGGCGATCGAGACTTTCAATGACTGCGATGAGTCGGGCAGACCCATCGAAGAACGGCACAGCCGCGAAACGGCATTCTCCTGTGATGCCACCTATTTCGAGATTGTCGTCTCCCCTGCCGCCATTGCCGACGATGGCACGGTTGAATCCGTCGTTGGCATCCTCTGGGAGAACACGGCCAGCCGGAACTTTCAGAACAAGATCGACGCGATCGACGCAGCAGGCACGGAACTGCTGCACATCGACGCTTCGAAAATGGCCGGCCTCAACATGGCTGAACGCCTCAAGCTGCTCGAAGAGAAGATCGTCCACGATATACGCGAACTGCTCGCGTTCGACAACTTCGAGGTCCGCTTGATCGACCGCAATACCAATCGGCTCGAACTTGTCATTGCGATGGGCCTGTCGCCACTGAAGATCGGCGAGGTCCTCCATGCCGAAGCCGAGGACAACGGCATCTCCGGGCTTGTGGCGGCCACTGGGAAGGGATACCTCTGCAACGACACACACCGCGACGACCGGTACCGCGACGGCCTCGATGACGCCCGGTCATCACTGACAGTTCCGCTTCGGCTCAACGAACGCGTGATCGGTGTTTTCAATATCGAATCCAACTCGCCCAACGCATTCAGCGACGACGACCGCCTCTTTGCAGAGATCTTCGGCAGGTACATCGCGATGGCCATGAACATCCTCGACCTGCTCGTCGTCGAACGCTACACCACCAACGAGCAGGTCTCAGAGAACATTTCCGGCGAACTTCGCTCGCCGCTCGAAAATATCGCAAGCCAGGCGAAGGAACTGGAAGGACTCACCAAAGGCAACAAGGAACTGCGACACCTCGTCAGGTCGCTTTCCAAGGCAACACGCGATATTCGATCCCGGCTGGATGCCGGTTCCACAGGCCCGAGGACAATTCTCGAGACAGAACAGGAACTGCACCGCGATGCACCCGACCCGCTCATGAAGGGCAGGCGGGTGCTTGTTGCAGATGACGAGCAGGCCATTCGCGAAGGCCTTCGCGACATTCTGACCCAGCGCGGCTGCGAGGTCGTCATCTGCGAGGATGGTGCGGAGACGATCCGCGTTCTCGAAGAAAACGCAGCCCGCGATGCTCATTTCGATGTCGTGATTTCGGATATCAAAATGCCCGACCGCAACGGCTACGAAGTCTTCCGCACTGCACGCACACTCGATAAGCATGTCCAGGTGATCCTGATGACCGGCTTCGGATACGACCCGCATCACTCGATCGTGCGCGCGAGCCAGGATGGCCTGCAGTCGTTTCTCTTCAAACCATTCAAGGCAGCGCAACTGATCGAAGCGCTTACTCGGGCATTTCAGGACTCGGACGCGACCTGAGCATGCAGCACGCGCCACAGCCCCTCGTGGTCTTTGTGGACCGCAACTGATTCGTACCGGCCTGCTGCACTGGCAATCTCAATCGCCGTGTCGCGCTGGCTCTCCGCGATTTCGACAAGCAACAGGCCGCCGGGCACGAGGTATTGCCAGGCATGCTCAATGATGGGCCGCACCATTGCGAGGCCGTCTTCACCGCCGCGCAGCGCTGACTGCGGCTCGTAATCGCGCACATTTGCTTCGACATCCGCCCACTCCGCATCGCTGATGTACGGCGGGTTTGAGCAGATCACATCGAAGGGTTGCGCGCCCTCGAGTGCCGCAAGGGCATCACCCGCACGCAGGTCGATCTGCCCAAGCACGCCATGCCGGGCCGCGTTGGCTTTCGCGAGGTCGAGCGCATCGTCGATCACATCGCTTGCGAGGACGTGGGCCATCGGCAGGTGAGCCGCGAGGCAGACGGCGATGCAGCCGGTGCCCGTGCCGATATCTGCAACGCGCATCGGCTCGGTCTGCATCTGCGTGCCGTCGATGACCGACGCCGGCCGGTCGATCGGCATGGACTGTGCCGGCCGATGCGTGCGCGCCCACTGGATCGCGTGCTCGACGAGCGTCTCGGTGCATGGCCGGGGAATCAGCGTCGACGGGTTCACGGCGAACGTCCTGCCGAAAAACGACCACTCACCCAATAAGTACTGCACCGGTTCATGATTCGCTGCTCGCTTGACAAGCGCGCGCAGCGCCGCCAGTTCATCCGCGGATGCAGGGCGATCAACTTCCATATACAGCCGCATGCGCTCGCACTTGAGCACGTGCGAAAGCAGCATCTCGGCCACGACACGCGGCGAGTCCACCCCACGCTCTGAAAGCAGGTTGCGAATCTGATCCAGCAGCCGCCACGTTGTCCATGGCTCGCTGCCCGGCTGAGATGGTGTTGACGGGTTCGCGGTCACGGCGGTCGTTCGATTCAGCATGGTGATCCTCCGAGGTGGTTCTGCCTCTCAGTGGCCGATGGGCTGGTCGTGTCTCGACTTCGTCCTTTCCTTCGTTCGCTTCGAGCTTTGGCTCGGGGAAAAGGCCTTTTCCTGCGGTCATGAGGCCTTTTGAAGCGGCCATTTGAAGAAGAAGACCGCCAACAAGGTCAAATGCCCTGGTCATTTGGTCTTTTCCCGCCGGCATTTGAAGAAATGAGGCCCCAGAAAGGTCAAATGGCTCAGGGAAAACCGTTTATCCCCGCTCCAAAGTCCTCTTTCGACGAGGGATTTGGCGAAAGATGATTCTGGGTTTTCCGCCTACACCTCCACCTCGATCATCTCATCCACGATCCGGATCGGATACGTCCTGAGATCTTCATCGGCAGGCGGGCCGGTGCATTCGCCCGTGCGGATGTTGAAGCTCGCAAAGTGCAGCGGGCAGAGCACTTCATCGCCTTCGATGTCGCCCTCGCAGAGCGACGCCTCTGCGTGCGTGCACACATCGGAAATCGCGTAGAGCTCGCCATCAATGTTGAACAGGCCGATCGCCTCGCTTCCCACATCGACGCGCAGGCAGCCACCCGCGGGGACATCAGCCAGATTCGCGACCTTGAAGAACTCACCCATCTTGCTCAATGCTCCTTTTTCGAGATCAGATTACCGGCGATTCTATCGGCCTCGCTCAGCAGAATGCATGCAGCCGATGCGGGGGCGGTTCCCTATACTTCATTCACCGTGACTTCACGGGGGCTGTGATGCGGCAAAACGTGGCTGCATCCTCTTTGACAACACAACCTGAGTACCACTTCGCATGTCCATCTTCAGCCGCAGCAAGACCTCACCGTCGGTTGCGCCTGGCTCAGACGAGCAGCGCCAGCCGACCATCGAGACGACCACCGCCGGTTCCTCCGGGAACAAGCGCGAGGCTGTCCCGGTCGAGTTCAATGATGCGGCCGTCGAGAAGCGAATCCTCGAGATCGGGCGCGACTACCTCGCCAGCAGCGAGAAGCACCGCTCGGGTGTTCTTTCTGGTGCGTTCTGGTCTGACAAACTCATGGACTGGGCGATGAAGGATGAGGCCTTCAAAGTCCAGTTGTTCAGGTTCGTCGATACGTTCCCGATGCTGCGCACCCCCGAGCAGGTGCACGAGCACCTGAGCGATTACCTCAGCCAGCCGGGCGTGACGCCCCCGCCGGGCATGAACATCGGCCTCAAGGCCGGCGGCCTTGCCAAGGGCCTGGCGACGAAGTTCTTCGCCGGCCGCATCACCGGGATGGCGGAGAAGTTTATCGCGGGCACTGATGCACGCTCCGCCCTGCCGAGACTCAGGAAACTCTGGTCGCACGACATCGCGTTCTCTGTCGATCTACTCGGCGAAGCATGCCTCAGCGACGCCGAAGCAGATATGTATCGCGACAAGTATGTCGACCTCATCGACAACCTGCCCGATGAAGTTGCGGCCTGGCCGGACAAGCCGATGCTCGAATCCGACCACCTCGGCGTCGTGCCGCGCACCAACGTGTCGATCAAGATCAGTTCTCTCTCCGCCAAGGTTGATGCAACGGATTACGCGGGCTCGATCGCGCGGCTGATGGACATGCTCATTCCCGTGCTCGAGCGCGCCCGCGAACGTGGCGTGCTCATCAACTTCGACATGGAGGACGACGCGCTCAAGGACATCACGCTCGACCTGTTCATGCGATGCTGCGAGAAGGTCGATTTTCATGCCGGGCTCGCCATGCAGGCATATCTGCGATCCGGCGATGAAGATGCCCAGCGGGTGATCGACTGGTCGAAGCGGAGCGGGCGGCAGGTGACGGTTCGCCTCGTGAAGGGCGCGTACTGGGATTACGAGACCATCCACGCAGAAGAAATGGGTTGGCCCGTGCCTGTGTGGAGCCGCAAAATCGACACCGATGCGTGCTTCGAGCGCATGACCAAAGCGTTCATCGAGAACATGCCTCGATCAACCGATGAAGGCGGCGTGAAGCTCGCGCTCGGCTCGCACAATGTGCGGTCCATCGCCAATGCGCTTGCTCTGCTGGAGAAGCACAATCTGCCGCGGAACGCGATTGAACTGCAGATGCTGTTCGGCATGGCGCCCGAACTCAAGCAGGCCGGTGTCGATGCAGGACTCCGTGTGCGCGAGTATGTGCCGGTGGGCGAAATGATTCCCGGCATGGCCTATCTCGTCAGGCGTTTGCTTGAGAACACGAGCAATGAATCGTGGCTGATGGCCAGCTCGATTCAGGATCGTCCGGTGGAAGACCTGCTCGCGTCGCCGCACGTGCAGCACGCGAGCGACCCAGGCGTCGAGCGCATCACCCGCGCGCCGGAACGCCATCAGCTCATGCCGGCTGTTCATGGCGTTGGTGACAGCCGCCCGTTCTTCTCCGAGCCGATGCGCGACTTTGCAGATGAGCGCCAGCGCGAGAGCTTCGCTCGTGCGATCGAAACAGCAAAGGTGCCGCAGGTCGCCAACGATTCAACTGTCGAGCAGGCGACGGAAGCCGTCCGCATTGCGCATGATGCCTTCCCTTCCTGGCGCGATACCGACCCGACGCAGCGCGCTGCGATTGTCACGCGCGCCGCACAAATCATGCGCGACCGGCGTGATGAACTCTCAGCCATCATCATCAAGGAGAACGGCAAGGACTGGCACAACGCTGATGCTGATGTCTGCGAAGCGATCGACTTTTGCGAGTATTACGCTCGTCTGTCGGTGCCGCTGTTCGAGCCCGAGCGACTTGGGCAGTTCATCGGTGAGCTTGATGAGCAGTTCTATCAGCCGCGCGGCGTGGCAGCGATCATCAGCCCGTGGAACTTCCCGCTCGCCATCTGCTGCGGCATGACCGTCGCAGCGCTCGTCACCGGCAACACAGCCATCGTCAAACCCGCAGAACAGACGCCCGGCATCGCGCAAATCATGTGCGAGATTCTCTGGCAGGCAGGTGCGCCACGCGATGCCCTGCACTTTGTCCCGGGCGTTGGAGAAACCGTCGGCGCTGCGCTGGTGCGCGATCCGCGCATGTCCATCATTGCGTTCACCGGCTCGAAGGCAGTCGGGCTGAACATCATTGAAGCGGCGGGAATCACCCCAGAGCAGCAGCCGTTCGTCAAGAAGGTCATCTGCGAGATGGGCGGCAAGAACGCGATCATCGTCGATGCCTCGGCAGACCTCGATGAAGCTGTCGTCGGCGTGCGCGATGCTGCCTTTGGCTACCAGGGGCAGAAGTGTTCCGCCTGCAGCAGAGCCATCGTCGTTGATTCCGCGCATGATACATTCCTCGAACGACTCGTCGAAGCCACCCGATCGCTGATCGTGGGCGACCCGGCCGACCCGACCGCAGATATCGGCCCTGTCATTGATGATGAAGCTGCTGCCAAGATTCGCGAGTACACCGAGATCGGCAAGAGCGAAGGAAAGCTCGAACTCGCGCTCGATGTTCCTGATGGGCTCGAAGCAAAGGTCGGCAAACCGTACGTCGGCCCGCATATCTTTTCTGGCATCACGCGCGACCATCGACTTGCCAAGGAAGAAATCTTCGGACCCGTGCTTGCGGTCATCCGCGTGCAGGACTTCGATGAAGCGCTCGCAGTCGCAAACTCGACACCGTACAAACTCACGGGCGGCGTGTTCAGCCGCAAACCATCGCACCTTGATCGGGCGCGGCGGGAGTTTCGTGTTGGCAATCTCTATCTCAACAAGAGTTGCACGGGCGCGCTCGTCGGCAGGCAGCCATTCGGTGGGTTTGGCATGTCCGGCATCGGCTCCAAAGCAGGCGGCAGAGACTACCTTCTTCAGTTCGTCGAACCACGTGCAGTCAGCGAGAACACCATGCGCCGTGGCTTCGCGCCGGGGTTGTGAGCGCACAGCCCCGCAGCTTGTGTGAGGCATCACGAACCTCTGGAACGCGAGATCTTCTCGGACGGGGATTCGATCAACCCCAGATCGCTTCGAGACAGCCCGTCGCCTGCCCGCACCATCCTCGGGAGCGCCGAACGCTGCCCGATCGCCATTTCAGCCGCGCCAGCAACGATCTGCGGCGCATCTGGACTCCCGTGCTGCGTTCTCTGGAATCCGAGAGACAACCTCGGGAACCCGAGAACGAACCTCTGGAGCCCGCCAGCGCGCCATTCGTTCCCGAGAACCAACCTCGGGAACGCGCCAGCGCCGCATTCGTTCCCGAGAGCGCACCATTGCCTCCCGAGAACACTCCTCGGACTCCCGAGAACCAACCTCGGGATCCCGAGAACCAGTCTCGGGAACGTGAACACCATGTTCCCGGACGCGCGCGACCTGCCTGCCTACGCTCTGCCCATGCACATCGCCCTCGCAACATGTTCCAACCTGCCGGACTGGGAAGTGGATGACGCGCCGCTGCATGCGGGGTTCGAGCAGCGTGGCGTGACGATCAGCCAACCTGCGTGGGATGATCCTGCGATCGACTGGGCTGCGTTCGATGGCGTGCTCGTGCGCACGACGTGGGATTACACCGAGCGCATTGCCGAGTACCTCGCCTGGGCCGAGCGCGTGGCGGCTTCGGGCACGCCGCTGCTCAACCCACTCGAGATCATCCGATGGAACACCGACAAACGCTACCTGCGCGATCTCGACGCATGGGGCATCCCCACGATCGACACCGCCTGGCTGGAGCCGGCCCGCGGGGGTGACGGCCGCGCGCCGTGCGACATCAAAGCCATCATGACCGAACGCGACTGGCAGCGTGGCTTCATCAAACCCGCCATCGGCGCATCGGCTTCTCACACCATGCGCTTTGATGCGCGCGAGACAGATCAACTCGAAGCAGCGCAGGAACATGCCTCAACGCTGCTGGGCAATGGGCACACGCTGCTGCTCCAGCCATACCAGCCGACAGTGGAAGACTTCGGCGAGATCTCCGCGATCTACATCGGAGGCACGTACACGCACGGCGTGCGCAAGGTGCCGGTGCCGGGCGATTATCGCGTGCAGGATGACTATGGCGCGCATGATGAGCCCTGCGAGAACTTTACCGAAGCTGATTTTGCGATGTTCGAGCAGTTGCTCGGCCGGGTTGAATATGAAATGCTCTACGCTCGCATCGATATGCTGCGCGATGAAACAGGCACGCTGCGCATCATCGAACTGGAACTTGTCGAGCCGTCGCTGTTCTTCCGCCACGGTCCTCATGCGGCAGATGCGCTGGCTGAGGCGATGATTGATCGCATGCGCAGCGCGAACGAGCGCCGCGTGGCGGATACGGTGTAGTCAGCGTGTTTGTTCTTGCAGTTCAGCAGCCGACGTTCGCAGCGGGATCCTTCACACACGTCGTGACGGTTGCATGTGCAATTGGCTGTGTCATCGCGCTGTGCAGAATGGGCGCAGCGGCCCGCGGGAGATCCGAACTGCACGAACGTCGCATTCGCATCGGCTGGATTGCCTGCGTGATTATTGTGCAGATGCTGATTCAGGTGTGGTCGCTCACCGGCGATCGACTGGATGTGACGCGCTCGCTGCCACTGCACTTTTGTGATGTTGCGCCGTGGATCGGCATTGCTGCATTGCTGACGCGAAACAGGACGATGTGCGCGATCACGTACTACTGGAGTTTCGGGCTGAGTATCTGGGCGTACATCATGCCCGTGCTCACGGCCGGGCCGGAGACGCTCGCTTTCTGGGCGCACTGGGTCGGCCACACGCAGACCATCGCAACGGGTGCGTACATTGTCGTGGTCGATCGCTATCGGCCGAGTGTGCGCAGCATGTTGATCGCTGCAGCGGTGACAGTCGTGTATTCACTGGCGATGGTGCCGGTGAACCTCGCGCTCGATGCGGATTACACGTATGTCGGCAGAGACTCGCCGGCAAGCCCACTGGGCCCCTGGCCGTGGCGCATCGCTGTACTGTTGATATGCGAGGTCGCGATGTTTGCTCTGCTGACGCTGCCGTGGATTGCGATACAGCGCAAGACCACTGCGCAGACGTGACTGGTCGAAATGCAACGCAACCGTGTCAGTTCATGCACACCAGCGGCGCGGCGTCAAACAGACCGCGTCGTTTACGCACGGCCTTCGTGGGCATCGTGGCGCTCGAGTTTGTTCTTCACCGCCCGTTCCATCTTGCTCGCTGTGTCCTTCACAACGGCATATAGGTCCACGCCATCCGCTTCAACCGTCATCGGCTTGTGCCCCGCGAGGCGCACTTCCATGACGACGCGCATGTCTTTGCCGGCCTTTGGCCCATTCTCAT
>CAZVXI010000087.1:0-12595 GCA_964631295.1 uncultured Isosphaeraceae bacterium | reverse complement strand
ATCCTCCGGCGGCGGCGGCGACTTGTAATCGCCCTCGACATGCTCGCGATGATGGCAGAACGCGATTGACGGGCGGTCATGCTCAGGGGGCGCTCGACTTGCTCAGGTCGTCATAGCTGAGCCAGGCGATAAAACTGTCGACGTTCGCCGGGCTGAAGCGGCGAGGGTTCGTCCATGCGCCGGGTTGCATCCTGCGACGGCATGCCAGCACCGGCCTGTGATTGCTGCGAATCTGCCATGGTCTCACCCCGCGGGTTTGGGAAGGGTCACGAAGGTCGATCCATCCGTTGGCGTAGCGGGCGATTGCAGCATCGCGGGTGCGGTCCGTGCCTGCTGTCGCCATTGTAACGCATCTGTTGGGGTTGCGCGCGGGATATTTTGCGTCCGGGCGGGCTGTTGCTGCCAATAATCACATATGACACGGGGAACACAGCGAGGAACCACTGATGCGCTGCAACGGCTTGTCGCTGCAACGCGCGCACGGCTGATGGCCAATGCTGCCTTGCACCGGGCAGGGCTGGGTATGGTGATCGGTGCCGGCGTCGCTCTGCTGGTGCTGCTCGTCGATCGCGTGCTGGGGATCCTGCCCGTCGAGATGAACCCGTGGTGGTACGCCATCGGCCCGGCCGCCGGGCTGCTTGCAGGCAGTTTCGGGGCGCTGGTTCGTGCGCCGAGCCTGTTTGATGCTGCCAGCCACGTGGACCGACGCATGCGCACGCGCGATCGAATCGCCACGGCAGAACAACTGCGCGAAGGCCGCGTGCGATTGCCGAACGACCCGGGTGGCCGTGTTGATTTCTCAATGTTCATTGCGGCAGATGCCGAGCGCGTCGCATCGCAGATCAATCCGCGAACCGCTGTGCCGCTGCGCCTGACATCCATCTGGCAGATCGGGGGGATCAGCGCTGTTGCTCTCGCGCTCACTGTCGCGTTCCTTCCCTCGTTCGCATTGGCGCGACACCGCCTGTCAACAAATGAAATCGCCGAGCGTCAACAGTTGATCGAGCAGCGCAATGCAGTGGCCAGCGATGTGCAGCAGGCGCTTGATACGCTGCGCAGCGAGGCGACTGATGTCAACGCATCCCAGGATGCTGTTGCGGAAGGCAGCCAGGGAAGCGAAGACCCGATCAATGAACGGCTTGATGCACTTGATCGCATCGCAGAGCAGATGTCGGAGCAGCCGGAACCATCCGAGCAGTCGTTGCGTGAACAGCGCGAGCAGGCCGCGGCAGAGATAAGCGATGCTGCACAAGAGTTGGAGCGCCGCGCGCGGGCCGACGCGGATGCACAGGAAGAACTCGCCCGGCGGTTCGAGCGATGGCAGTCGCCCGATGCGCCGATGACCGCGGAACAGCTCGCCGAGAAACTGCGCAATGGTGAGTTTGGCGGCGCTGCCGATGCGCTCGAACGCCTGCTCGAAGAGCGCGAGACGATGAGCGATGCCCAGCGTGAGCAGCTTGCCGATGACCTGCGATCGCTCGGCGAGACGGCAGAAGATGTCGCGGAGCGCGCATCACGCGATGCGGAGTTGCGCGAACGGATCGAGCAACTGCGTGACGCATTGCGCGAACAGGGCGTGGATGAGCAGGCAATCAACGATCTGCTCGCTGAGCCCGAGCCGCCGCAGACAGATCCGCCCGGGTCCGGTGAGTCGCAGCCGTCCGAACAACCCGAATCGCCGACGGCTGACGACCAACCCGACGAGAAGAACCCGGCTGACCAGCAGCAGAGCGAGGCTGATGCGGCAGAGGATGAGTCTCAAACAAAGGACATCCCGCCGCCGGACACGCAGGATCAGACGCCAACAGATCAGCAGCAGCGCGAGCAGAGTTCGCCGCCCGATCAGCAACAGCAGGATCAACGTGGCAAAGAACGTGATCAGAAATCGCGCGAGGCTGGTGGCGAAGGGCAGCAGCAGGCTGAGTCGACACAGCAGTCGGACAGCAAGGATCAGCCGCCACAATACGGTGACCCGCAGCCGTCGGATGGCCAGCAATCACAGCCGGGCGGTGAGCAGGAGCGTTCGCCTTCAGAGGCCAACGAGCAACAGCGCAGCGGCGAGCGTCAGTCGAGCGCGCCATCGCGCGAGCAAATCGAAAGGCGACTGCGCGAGGAAGGCATCGACGAGCAGCGGGCGCGCGAACTTGCTGAAGACATCGAACAGGCGCAGCGCAGGCGGACTGCAGAACAGCGAGCAGATGAGCAGGGGAAGAAGGTCGCAGATTCCCTGCGCGATGCAGCGGACACGATTGAAGACAAGCCGCAGGACCAGCAGCCGCCGGGCGACGCACTTCAGCCCGAACAGAACCAGCAGGCTCAACAGCCCGATGCGCAGCAGCAGCAGGATCAGCAACAGCAAGGTGAGCAGGAGACTGGCCAGCAAGAGCAGCAGCGGGGGCAGCAAGACCAGCAGCAGCCCGAATCAACGCCAGGCCAGCAGCCTCAGCCGATGCCCGATCAGCAGGGTGATCAGCAATCGCCGCAACCGGGGGCGGATCCTTCGCAACCGCCATCGCCCGGCGATGCACTGCGCGACCTCGAAAAACGTCGCGAGCAAGCTGAGCGCGATCAACAGGATGCAGAGCGCTTGCGCGAGATCGCTCGGCGCATGGCCGAGAATATGTCGCCCGAGCAGCAAGAGCGATGGCGTGAACAGTTTCAGCGTGAGCAAGGCAATCAGCCGAATCAGCCGCAGCCGCCTGCCGGTGATCAGCCGGGTCAGGATCGACAGCAGCCCGGCGCGGGCGATGAATCGCAGCAACAGCCCGAAACTTCCGATCCGACAGCGGACGGCGTGCGCAATGCAGATGGCGCAGGCAATGATATCAGACCCGGCGAACAACCCGGCGGAGAGATCGATCCTGCGGGAGAATCCGGCGACCGGTTCCGCGCCCAGGGCACAGAAGATGTCGTGGATGCCAACGACGACCCTGCCAGCCGCACGATCGGCGAGTTGATGGGCGATGGTGCACAGGACTCGGCAGAACCGGGCAGTGTGAACGAAGCGCTGTCGCGCCGCGTGCGCGAAGCAAAGCGTGTCGCGGAGCGGGCCGTCAACGAATCCGCAGTGCCGCGTCGCTATCACGATCTGATCCGCAGATACTTCGGTCGCGTGAGCAGCAAAGCGACGGGCGAGTCGGAGGCGCCGCCGTCGCCGCCGTCGCCGCCGCCGCCGTCGCCATCCGGGGCTGGCTCCGGATCGTCTTCACCCGGCAAAGGCGGCGAATAAGCCGTGATGATGCTGCGATTTGAACAACCAGGATGGTTGCTGCTGCTTGCAGCAGCCATTCCACTTGTGATTGTCGGCTGGCGGGCAGCAGCCGGCTTCGACTTCACACGCCGCGTGACAGCATTGCTCTTGCGGGCGGGCCTGCTGGCGGCTGTTGCCTTCGCGCTGGCACAGCCGCGCATCGTCCGCGAGCATCACCAACTGACGGTCGTCGGCCTGCTTGATGTGTCTGCATCGGTGAGACGATTTGCCAATCTGCCGGAGATTCCCGAACTGGGCCGTCAGTCAAATCTGGAATATCTGAGGCAGTGGTTTCGCAACGCGGTCGACATCAAGCAGGATGATGACCGCTTCGGCCTGATCGTATTCGATGGCCAGGCGGCCGTGATCGCAACGCCTTCGCGCGGCATCGACCTCGCCAACGCTCCGCTCGACGTGCAGCGTGTCGAGGGCACGAATATTTCCCGGGCGATCGAACTGGCGCTTGCCATGTTTCCCGGCGATACCGCGCGGCGGATCGTACTCGTGAGTGACGGGAACGAGACGCTCGGCAACGCTCAACTCGCAGCGCAGCAGGCTGCCGGTGCCGGCGCGGTGCAGGTGGAGGCCATCGGCACTGATCAACTCACGATTCCCATCGATGTTCTTCCGATCGCGTACAACGTTGCCGGTGATGTGCAGGTGGTGCGCGTGGAGGCACCGCCCAACGCGCAACCCGAACAGACCGTCTCTGTGCGCATGGTGCTGGAGGCGACACAGCCGACTCGAGGCAGGCTCACGCTGACCAACAATGGTCTGCCGGTCGATCTCAATGGCGCGCAGCCGGGCAGATCTCGCGAGGTTGCGCTGTCGGCAGGGCAGTCCGTGCATGTTGCGCAAGTGGCGCTGCCGGATGAATCGGTCAATCAGTTTGAGGCGTCTTTTGAGGCAGATGTTCCCGCCGAGGATGCGCTCGTTGAAAACAACTCTGCTGAAGCGTTCACGATCACGCCGAGTCGTGGACGAATCATGATCGTGGATCGGCTCGGCGAGGAACAGTTGAACCCGCTCGCTCAGATGCTGGAAGAAGCAGGGCTGCGTGTGAGCGTTGTCGCGCCCGGCGCGTTTCCGCAGACGATCATGCGAGTTGCCAGCAACGACCTTGTGATTCTCGACAACATCGCGTCGTATGACCTCACACTCGAGCAGCATGCGCTGCTTGCGCGCTTCGTGAATGATCTTGGCGGGGGGCTGATCATGTCGGGGGGGACATCGAGCTTTGGTCCGGGGGGCTGGGCAGGCACGCAGATCGAGCCATTGCTGCCGTTGCTGCTTGATCCGCCGAAGGAACTGCGCCTGCCAAGCGCTGCGCTGGTTCTGGTGATCGACAAGTCAGGCTCGATGCACCGGCCGGTCGGCGGCGCGCGCGCAAGCCAGCAGGAGGTTGCCAATGAGGGTGCAGCGCTGGCTATTGAATCGCTCCGAAAAGACAGCCTGGTTGGCGTCGTTGCGTTTGATCTGTTCGCGCAGATCGTCGTGCCGCTCCAGATAAACGAGAATCCACGCGTACTTGCTGAGCAGGTGCGTGGCATCCGCGCTGATGGCGGAACGAACCTCGCGCCGGCGCTTGAGCGCGCGTTCGCGATGCTGCGCGATGTCGAGGTGGAGAAGAAGCGCGTCGTCTGCCTGACCGACGGCCAGACGGAGGGCGGCGACCTTGAAGGGCTTGTGCGGCGCATGCGCGAAGCAGACATTCGCGTGACGACAATCGCCGTCGGCGACCAGGCAGACTATCAGCAACTCGAACGGCTCGCAGAGATCGGCGAGGGCGAGTTCTACCCGGTGCGCAACCCGAAAATCCTGCCACGCGTACTCGTGGATTCGGTGCAGATCATCAACAAGCCGCTGATCAAGGAAGGCACGTTCGTGCCGCAGGTTCGCCCGACTGGTTCAGCGATTGCTGCCGGGCTGGACAATGCATCGGCACCGCTGGAAGGACTGGTCATCACAGCGCCGAGGCCTGACCCGCGTGCTTCGCTGGAGATGATCCACCCCGATGGCGAGCCGCTGCTGGCGCAATGGCAGGCGGGGCTTGGGCGTGTCGCGGCATTCACGAGTGATGCGCTCGGGCAATGGAGCAGCGCATGGGTTGACTACCCGGCCGCTCAGTCGTTCTGGACACAGCTCGCGCGACTCACAAGCCGCCCGCCCGCAACCCGCGAGGCAGAACTTGTGACGCGCATCGTCGATGATGAGTTGCAGATCGAACTTTCGCTGGTTCCAACGGATGAGTCCGACGACGCATCGGCGGCGCGCGAACTCAACTACGCAACGGTGACTGGCACGGTATATCGCCCGGACGGCGAGGCAGTACCGGTGCGGTTGCCACAGGTAGGGCCTGAGCGATTTGCCACGACAATCCCGGCTGACCAGAGCGGCAACTACATCGCGACGCTCACGGCGAACCGGCCGGGCCTCCCGCCGATCCCGGTGTTCGGCGGTGCGAGCCGATCAACGAGTGCAGAACTCCGGCGATACCAGTCGAACGTCAGCCTGCTGCAGGAGATCGCGCAGCAGACAGGTGGGCGGCAGTTGCTGCTCGACGATCCGCAGGCGGTGAACATGTTCGATCGATCGACCCTGCCGCGTTCGCGCTCACTGCTGCCGATCTGGCGGGATGTTCTGCTGTGGGCGGTCGCGTTGCTGTTGCTGGATGTTGCCTGCCGTCGCATTGCATGGAGTGCCGCGGGCGTGCGCGCATTGGCAGGCAGGGCATTTGCGCGCGTGGCATCGACTCGGCAGCAGGGGGAACGTGCGATCGCGACAACCGCGTCGCTGCGGAATCTCGGGCAACGCTTCCAGCGACCTGCGGTGCAGGAGCGCGATGCAACTGAGTCACGCCGACCTCGGATTGATCGCTCGACAATGGTGACATCTGAATCGCCCGATGCGCCAGGCGCGTTTGCCGAAGGTGAGATGGAAGCTCGCGCCGCGGCTGCTGAGCAGCTCGCACAGCGCAAGCGAGATCGGCAGAACAGGGTGGCGCAGCCGAATGAAGAGCGCGAGTCGAGTGCAACCGAGCGCGCAGCGAGCGACCCGGCCGCTGTTCGCAGCGCTCTTGACGCCCTGTTTGGCCGGCGGAAGTCATCTGTTTCGGATACGACCGACGACGATGGGCAGGCCGGCAAACCTGATCAGGAAAAGGGCCGGGCCACGCCGGATACCGCAGATGAAACACCCGACGTCGCGCCCGGTGAGACGACCAGCAGCCTGCTGGAAGCAAGGCGGCGCGCGCGCGAGCAGCGGGAGCGGGGCGATTGAACCAACAGTGCCGCCTCAGCCGCCGTCGGTTGTCTCAACGTCATCTTCGGGTGTAGCGGGGTCCGCATAGAGCACATGCTGGCTCGATGTTGCAAACGCGCGGTCGAGTGCCATGTCGATCGTTGATGTGAACGGGTAGGGAACATCTGGCCTTGCGTTGCGCACCTCGACGATTTCGTTGCCCACCTGATAACCGCGACGATCGAAGAAAGTGATCGCCACGCCGATGTTGCGGACTTCATCGGATGCGTTGACGACGCTGCCGGAGAATGTCATGCGTGAGTAGTCGATCTGCTGGTTCGGATACAACCGCTGGTAGTGGCCAAGGCCGGGCGCATAGTCGACGCGGCTGCGTGTCTGGTCGCTTGTGCGATAGTTATATGACATGCGACTGAGCAGCACAGCCTGGCCGAGGTGTGAGAAGCCTGCCTCGCGATAGGTGCGCAAGAGGGCTTGTTCCGCGCGGCGCTGGTCGCGTTCCGCGCGGGCTTCGCGCATGCGCTGGCGTCGCTGGGCTTCTTCCTGCGCCCGCCGTGCACGGAGTTGTTCGAGTTCGCGCTGCCGCGATTCTTGCTCGGCGATGGCCTTGACGCGTTCGTACTCAGCGAAATCCTGGCCGTACTGGTCGTTGTCGGCGATGAACTGCCGAAGTTCTGCGAGATCCTGCTCGGCCGTCGATGCGCGCAGCTCCGCATCGGCCACCTGCTGCCGGAGACTCATGATCTCCGTGTTTAGTTCATCGATCTGATTGATCAGCAGTCGAATCGGGTCGACGCGTTCCTGCTGCGAATCCTGCGGCTGGGTCGCCGTGGAAGCCGTGCCCGCCAACAGGCCGCCGATCGTGATGGCGGCGACGGGGACAACAGCAATGAGCGTTCTGATGCGTTTGGACATGGGTGTCTCCTGCGGTCTCTGGAAGCGCGCAAGTGCCCGCTCCAGTGCTTCTGGACGGTTCTCAGCAGCGTTGCTGTCGCAAAACACGACTCACACGGGTCGTCCTGCAGGTAGGACGCGGCAGAGGGGCATTTTGTTCCATGCAAGGCGAGGCATACTCACCGGGTCAGGAATCGGCCTGCGTGGGCTCAGGTGATGTCGTACGCTCGCGCAGGGCCCTGCCGCGCTCGATGACGGCGGCAGAATCCGCTTCTGAAGGCGTCAGGTCGTAATCCCAGACGATCCGACTGCGAAGCCTCGCCGGGAGCAGCTCCGCACCGAGATCGAGCGGCGGGGTGTCCCAGAGTGGGGTCTTCGCGTTGCCGATCGTCACAAGCGGCTCGTAGCCATCTTTGACAAGCACGACGTCGTACGTGCCATAGTGGACGAAATCGACGGTGACCGGCGTCCGGCCGACCTCGCGGTCGTTGAGCCAGACGAGAGCCCCGTCCGGTGAGGAGTTGATCGTGATCGTCCGCCGGACACAACCGGGCAGCGACATCAAGGCGGCAAAGGCGACAGCGGCGAGCAGGGTGCGAGACATCACGGCATTGTAGAGCAAAGTGAAGAGCCACGGCATGGAGCCGAAGGTTCGCGGCGATATCCGAATGCGCCCGCCTCAGACAAGCGATGCGGCAAGTTCGGCGGTCACCGGCTCGATGGCAGGGCGATTGTCTGCAGCGCGGGCACGGGTTCGTTCGCAGTTGTAGCGAACAAGCTGGAAGGTGCCGGCATGATCCTCGGTGAGCGCGGTGCAGTGTTCGATCCAGTCGCCACAGTTGAAGTACTGCGGCTGGCATTGCTCGCGAATTTCGGGTTTGTGGATGTGTCCGCACACGATGCCGTCGACTTCGCGGTTCTGCGCCTGCAGGGCAAGCGCTGATTCAAAGTCCGACATGTACTTGCAGGCGGACTTGACTTTCGACTTGATGTATCGCGAGAAGTGGCGGTGGGGCAGGCCGAAGATGAGCCGCACATTGTTGTAGTGGCGGTTCATCGTCACGAGCCATTCATAGCAGGTGCCGCCGATGATGTTCAGCAGACGCGAACTGTTGACGATGAGGTCGAACTCGTCTCCATGCACGACGAGCAGTCGCCGGCCGTCTGCGGTTTCGTGGATATCCTCGCGCATGACCTGCACGCCGCCGAGGTCCATGCCGCAGTATCGTCGGGCGGCTTCATCGTGGTTGCCCGGGACGAAGATTACCTGCGTGCCCTGCTGCACGAGCTTGAGAATCCGCCGGAGCACCCGGTGATGGCACGGAGGCCAGTAGGGTTTGTTGCCAAGCCTCCAGAAGTCGATGATGTCGCCGGCGAGGTAGAGCTTCTCGCAGTGCATCTGCTCGAGGAACGCCGCCAGATCGCGCGAGCGCGACGCGCGGCTGCCAAGATGCGTGTCACTGATGAAGACCGTCCGGTACTCGCTGCGTTCGGAAAGACCTGCTGCGTCCGTGTTGTGGGGTGTCACCATCACAGTTCCTGTCCGCAATCCTATGCGACCCGTATTGAACCTGTTTCAAACGCCATCCTTCAGCGTTGGCGAATCGTCGCCGTGATCCTTCCAACGCATCGGTTATAAGTATGGCACCACCCGGACATTACAGCGCTCATCTTTGGCTGCGGCAGTGTGAAGAAATCGTCACGAGTCTTCACAAAGCGGAGGGATAGGTGGTTCAGGCATGGATGGCAGGACCGCGCGAACGCCGCGTTCGCCTGCGGACGATCAACATCGTGAGCAAAGCCAATGCGCCGGGCGCGGGTATCGCGTTCGCCGCATAAGCCGCAAACAACTCATGTGCCGGAGCCGTCGGGTGCAGGTCGTCCCAGAACAGGTAATCATCCGGGTTGTCGACCACGAGGCCATTGGTGAGCAGCGCCCGGTCAGTGACATTCGTGAAGCCGAACGGCATCGGGTCTGCGATGATGTCATTCATCAACGAGAACGTGTCGAGCTGAAAGATGTCGATCATCAACTCGCTTTGCAGATCCGCAATCAACCCGGCAAGCGCATCGTTGAAGGCAAGCGTGTAGTCGTGCGCTCGATCCGCGTCATCAGGATTGTCATGCAGGTAGCGGGGCGTAGCGGCGAGGTCGGGAAGGTTTGGCATCAGGAACGTCGTCGCACCGAGCCCGACGAGTGTCGTGATCGATTCCTCAATGTTCGTCATCGCATCGATGATGAGCGGGTCGATCGGATCGCCGGCATTCGAGCCAAGAAAGTCGTTCGCCCCCGCCCAGAAGACGTGCAGTGCACCGTCCGGCGAGGAGCCGTTGTCAACATGGTCTGCAATCTGCGTATCAAGGACATCTTCCGTGGTCGAGCCGCCAATCGCGTCGTTGTTCATCGCGTCGGCAGGCACGCCGAACTGGGGGGCAAGATGCTCGACCCAGACAGGCCCGTTGGAGAAGCGGCCCTCGTAATACGGCGGGCTGATCGGGACGAACCCGCCGGTGAGGTCGTAGAGGTTGCCATTGTCTGACAGAGAGTCGCCGAACACGATGACATCGCTGAACGTGATGCCATCGCCGTGTGCAACATGAGCAGTCGCGCTGAGGGCGATGGCGGCGCACGCGCACAGCATCGGCACAGATTGTCTGGAATCCTCTCTCATCTCTGAAGGTTAATCGTATCGGAGCCGACAGACC
Source organism: uncultured Isosphaeraceae bacterium (assembly GCA_964631295.1). Lineage (GTDB taxonomy): Bacteria > Planctomycetota > Phycisphaerae > Phycisphaerales > SM1A02 > CAZVXI01. The sequence continues at coordinate 2,487 of CAZVXI010000087.1, read as the reverse complement.
GCACGCAAGCGGATTCTGGCGATTCGACTATTTCGCGGCCACCGGCGCTGCGGGCTTGGCGGCCGGTGTTGCGGGGGCTTTTTCCGGTCTGTCAATCAGCATCAGCGTCTCGCGGAAGATCTCCGCGCAGCGCTTCCAGGTGAAGCCCAGCGCATACTCTCGGACTGCTTCGCGATCGAGTTCCAGCGCTTTCGTCGCTGCGACCGTGATGTCTTCATCGAGGATGCCTGACACGCCCTTGTCGACGACATCGATCGGCCCGGTCACGGGGTAGGCAGCAACGGGGACACCCGTCGCCATCGCTTCGAGCATGACAACGCCGAACGTATCGGTGAGCGATGGGAAGACGAAAACGTCGCTTGCTGCGTAGTGGCGGGCAAGTTCTTCGCCGTACTTGTAGCCGACGAAGTGCGCATCGGGGTACTTGCGTGTGAGTCCGTCGAGTTCCGGCCCGCCGCCAACCACGAGTTTGCTGCCCGGCAGTCTGGCAGCGAGGAACGCTTCGATGTTCTTCTCCCGAGCCGTGCGGCCGGCGTACAGGAAAACGGGTCGCGGCAGATCAAGGTCGAGACCTCCTCGATTGTCATACGGCCGGAACAGGTCATGATCGACGCCGCGCGTCCAGACGGAGACATCCTTGAAGCCGCGCTCATCGAGTTCGCGTTTCACGGCAGGAGTCGGCACAAGCGTGCCATCTGCGCCGTTGTGGAACCACCGCATGAACGCATAGGTGAAGCGCTTTGGTACTGCAGCGTATTTCTTCAGGTAGTGGGGGAACTGGGTGTGGTACGACGTGGTGAACGGCAGGCGGCGACGGCGACAGTATCGTCGGGCCGTCATTCCCAGGGTGCCTTCCGTCGCAATGTGTACCGCATCCGGCTGCCATTCGTCGAGCAGTTGCCGGGTCTTGCGGCCGGGCATCCAGCTCAGCCGAATCTCCGGGTATCGCGGGCATGGGAATGTCGGGAACAGGTGCGGGCCGATCACATCGACCGAATCGCCCATCTGCTCGAGCTCATCTTTAACGTGGCTGAGCGTGCGGACCACACCGTTGACCTGCGGGAACCAGGCATCCGTGACCAGAGCTATTCGCACGCTGCTCCTCCATGGCCATCAGGGCCGATGCGGTTTTGTCGCGGACATGCGCTGCCTGCGGGTTCACGCCCGGTTCGCGTTGCGTTCATCCAGCGACGAAGAAAGTCCTCTGAGGCTTGATTGTAGAGTGGCGGTCAGGCTTTCAGCAGGCTGGGGAGGGATTGCGATCTGGTGAAATCCCCCGCCGGCTTCTCCGTATCATCTGGGGAGGCACCATCAAGAATGAACGTGGCAATGGCAGATTCGCATTTTCAACCCGGCCAACCCCCGATCGAGGCTCGTCTGCGGCGTATGCCCAACGGCCGTCTTCGGGATGAAGGGGCAAATGCATCGTCGCGGAACACCGCCATGGCAACCCATCTGCTGGGATTGCTGCTGTTTATCACCGTCCTCGGGCCCCTTGCCTTCGTCGTGCCCATGATCATGTGGCTGGTGAACAAAGAAGACCCGTTTACTGATGACCACGGCAAAGAACACATGAACCTGTGGATCACCTGGCTCATCATGACCCTGCTGATGGCCACGATCATCCTGATCCCCTTCGTGATCGTCTGGTATATCGCGGCGATCATCAACTGCGTCCGGGCGACGATCGCGGCCAGCAACGGCGAATACTTTCGGTACCCGATGGTCTTCCGCATCTTGCCGTGAGCGGGTTTTTCGGCAATGATCTACGGCATGAGTGAAGAGCATCCCCCCAACGCGAACGACAATGCCATGAACAATCCCACGCCCCGGCCACACCGCCCGATATCGATGGTGCCGCCCCGGCCGTCGTCGGTGCATTGACGAGCGAAGAGCGCACGATGGGGATGCTGTGCCATCTGCTCGCGCTCTCGGGCTACATCATCCCGCTCGGCAATGTTCTGGGCCCGCTGATCATCTGGCTGCTCAAGAAGGACACATCTGCATTCGTGGACGATCAGGGCAAGGAATCGCTGAACTTCCAGATCACCGTATTGATCGCGGTTCTGGTCGCGACGGCGACATGCCTGATCGGCATCGGAGTTGTTCTTTTGCCAGCCGTTGGCATCCTCTCGCTGGTCTTCGTGATCATCGCCGCCGTGAAGGCAAACAGTGGCGAGCGGTACCGCTACCCGGTTGCTTTGCGGCTGATCAAGTGAGTCCTTCGGGCTCGTACAGCACTTCGCAGTAAGGGCAGCCAGTCATCATGGGATTTCGCCTACACTGCAGATCTCATGGCACTGCTGAAGGCGGATCAACTTGTCAAGTCGTATGGCGGGCGGCGCGTGGTCGATGGTGTTTCACTTGAAGTGAACGCGGGTGAGATTGTCGGGCTGCTTGGCCGGAACGGAGCGGGCAAGACAACCACGTTCCCGAGGCCGTGCGGCGCGCGATGCGAGACGAGACGACCGCCCCGCCGCCGAGCCT
>CAZVXI010000086.1:0-12662 GCA_964631295.1 uncultured Isosphaeraceae bacterium | reverse complement strand
ATTCGGCTGTGAGCTGACGCGGTAACCAATCCGGGCAGTCAGCCGGCTGTGCGACTACGGGTGTGAAGCGGGAACAATGATGAACAGACCGATCGAGAAAACACAGGAGAACTCACGAGGAGCAGTGGCGGCGGCGCAGGATCACGGAGTCGTCTTCATGACTTCGCGCAAGGCGACGGTGGCGTACGAGCCGCGAGGCAGGTCGAACGCGGTGCGGATGTATTGGCCGTGCTCGTCGATGCCGCCTTCGATCTCTATGTTGCTGATGGGCACGCGGAACGGGCGGCGCTCGCCCGGCGTGGCAAAGCTGGATGCGTCGAGTTCATCAAGCGAGATGCCTGCCCGGCGCAATGCTGCAAGTTCGCGTTCGTGTACTGGGCCTTCGGCATGCATGGTGTTTTTGCCGAACAGGGGGCCGGTGGGCGAGATTTGAAATGCATCAAGCCGACGGCGCAGTTCATCAGCTTCATCAACGCTGGTGACACGGAAGACGGCGCGGCTGTCATGTTTCCAGGCGAGATCGCCGACCGCCAGTTGATCGACCGTGTCGGTTTCAAGCCGGTCGTCAAGCAACTGGTTGAAAACGGCGGACTGGAATGCATTGGCAAAGAATGTGCGGGCTGTGCGATCAAGTGAGCGCACTGTGTGTTGGGGCGAGCGGCCTGATGCAAGCGATCGCATGGCCATGAGTTCGATTCGATCGGCGACGCTCCACTGCTCTGCAGCGCGAGCGTAGTGGCCTGCCTCGAACAGTTCGCGGCGCTGTTGCTGGAACTCGGGATAGGACGCGCCGCTCGTGCCGAGCATCTCAGCGAGCATTGCCTCCCAGCGTCCTGCAATCATGTGCTGCCCGACGATGTGATTGTTGGCACGATAGCCGAATCGCTGTTCTCCGAAGTAGTTTGGCACGCCACGCCTCTCGAGTGTTCGGAGGGTCTTGAGGACGGACGGCGTCTTGAGTGGATCGACCTCGCGAATGCGGATTGAGAACCGATTACCCGTGAGGTGTCCGCGACGAAGTTTATTGCGATGCCAATCTGCCCAGAGCACGGCGAGGCCGTCATGGGAAATGTTAATATCGACATTCTTCTCGCCGGGAAGGTGCAGCGACACAAGCTGCCGCGTGATGCCGAGTTTATCTTTCATTCCTGCATAGCCGACAGCACGTTCGGGCAGTCGAAAATGCCTGCGAATGCACGAGAGCATCTCGCTGTGTGATACGCCTCGCTTCTCGATGAACAGGTAGAGATGTTCACCCTCGCCGCAGGGTTCGTAAAGCGGAATCTCTTCGACGAGAAAATCTTCGGGACGTTGCTTGAGTTCGCCGCCGATGCCAGGTTCTTCAGTGAGATAATGTTGCGCCAGTGGGCTGTCGCAGATTGCGGTCATCAGGTTCCCCGGGGTCAATCCCAGTTGAGATCGTTTTCGCCATTGTCGGCGTAGTCGTCATCATCGTTGTCGGAGTCGGAGTCATCATCATCATCATCTTCGAAGCCGGCTGACTCTGCGAGTTCCTGCATGGTTTTGGCGTCAGCTTCGGTCTCTGCAAGCACGTGCTCGGCGACTTCAATCGGCACATCGCCTGCAACAGCCAGAGCGATTGCATCGGACGGGCGCGAGTCGACTTCGATCATCTCGCCGTCCAGCTCGATGATGAGCATGGCAAAGAACGTGCCATCTCGCAGATCATTGATGACCACTTTGTGCAGCAACCCGCCGAGCTGTTCGATGGTTGACGCGAGCAGATCATGCGTTTGCGGCCGCTCGATCTGAATGCCCTTGAGCCGGCGTTCGATGGCGAATGCTTCCGGCAGGCCGATCACGATCGGGAACGTGCGCTCGCCGTCGATCTCAGTCAACTCGATGATTTGCATGTCGGTCATCTCGCGAATGAGAATGCGAGACAACTCCATCGGAACTGCCATGTCTTGATCCTTGTGTGCCATATGGCTCTTCAACACTAGGCAGGCCCGCACCGTCCTGCGCGGCACGAGGCGGGCAACTTCGATTCATTGCTCGATGCCATTCATCCGCTCCAGCATCACCAGCAGGGCCTGCGTGCCCTTCCGAGCCATACCCTGCCCGCGCACCGCCTCATACAACTGCCGGGCCAGTGCCAGCCCGGGCAGCGCCAGGCCGAGCCGCTCCGCCTCGCTGAGCGCAATGCCCAGATCCTTGATGAAATGCTCCACGAAAAAGCCCGGCTCGAAGTCGCGTGCGATCATCCGTGGCCCGAGATTATTGATCGTCCACGAGCCGGCCGCACCCGCACCGACAGACTCAATCACGCGCGTCGGATCAAGCCCCGCACGCTCTGCATACAGCAACCCCTCACACGCCCCCATCATGTTGCCCGCGATCAGAATCTGGTTGACCATCTTCGTATGCTGACCCGCGCCGGCCGGACCCTGATGAACAATGTTCGAACCAAGGCACCTCAGCAACGGCATGATCTCCGCAACATGCGCATCAGCACCACCCACCATGATCGACAGCCGCGCCTCGCGCGCACCAACATCTCCCCCACTCACCGGCGCGTCAACCGCGCCAACGCCACGATTCCCGGCAACCTCCGCAAGACGCTCGGCCAGCGCTGGTGTCGACGTCGTCATGTCAACAATGACGCCCGGCAACGTCTCGGCAGCGAGCGTCCCCGACTCACCAAGATGCGTGGCTTCGACATCGGCCGGATACCCGACGATCGAGAAGACAACCTCGCATTGGTCAGCAGCGGCCGCGGGCGAGTCAGCCCATGCAGCTCCCGCATCGATCAACGACTGGGCGCGGGCCTTCGTTCGCGTGTGAACCTTCAGGTTGCACCCTGCGTCCATCAGATGCCGAGCCATCGGCAGGCCCATCACACCTGTTCCGATCCAACCGACCCTCCTCAGCGATGTATCGTTTTCGTGCTCGTGTGCCATAGATGAATCAGTAGCACCGGAAGCGACCCGACGCCCGCCGGCGCTTTCCTCGGTAGAATCACACATGCCAGCCACACAGCAGGCCAACTTGCGATTGATCGCCACCATCCTCGCCTGTCTCGTGCTGGCACTGGCTGGTCAGGCCAGGCAGGACTCCACGACAACACACGTCCGGGCCATACCGCCGGTCGACCGCGGCACGCTGATCATCTGCCACCCGCCACAACTTGCTCAGAGCGCCGCTGCGTGGGCGACGCACCGCGCTGGTCAGGGCTGGCAGACGACAACCATCGCATTTGATGCGGGCAGACACGAGCGAAGCGAACAGGCGTCGGCCGCGCTTGACGAGCGGCTGAAACTTCGCGTCAAGGCTATCAGCGAGCTGGATGACACACGTCCAATCGCGATCCTGCTGCTCGGCGATGCTGGCCAGCATGAAGAACCAACTGCAGGCCTGCTTCCCACGTTTCGGTTCAATCAGCCCGATCCGAGCCTCATCGATCACGACGATGAGCAGTACGCGTCCGACCATCCGTATCAGGTCATTGCGGGTTCTGATCGCACGAAGGTTATGCTCGGGCGCATCCCGGTGCGCACCAATGAGCAGGCACGCACCATGCTCCGCAAGATCATCGCATACGAGCAGCAGATTGCCTCACAACCCTGGCCGATGCATGTGGAATATGTTGCGGGCGAAGGGCACTTCGGCGCGCTTGACCGACTGCTCGAAACACTGTTCTTCACAATGGTCAACACTCTCGTGCCCGAACGCTGCACGATCCACGTGAGTTACGCCAAGCCTGATTCAATCTACTGTCCGCCGCCCGAACAACTGACCGAAACAATCCTCAGACAACTCGCGACGCCTTCGATGTTATTCAACTACGTCGGCCATGGCAACGAACGCGGGTTCGATTCTCTGCGTTGGCGCGCACGACGCTACCGCATGCTCACCGTGGATGATCTTGCCGACCTCCCCGGAGATGTGCCGGCCACTCCGCTGGCGCTGCTCACCTGCTGTTCATCCGGCTGGTTCGACCTTCCCGATGACACACACTCACTTGCCGAGGCGATGCTTTTGCATCCTGCCGGCCCACCTGCGGTGCTCGCAGGCAGCCGTCCGACGCATCCCTACGCAAACGCCGTCGTGCAACACGCGCTGACCGATGCGCTGCTCAGCGGCAGGATGAAAACGCTCGGCGAACTCGACCTGCACGCGCTGCAACCAACCCGGCGAACACAACAGAATCGCCAACTCGATCTGATCGCAGGTCCGATCGCCATAGGCATGCAGTGGCCCGTCACACTCTCGCAACTGCGCGACATGCACACGCAGCTCTACAATCTGCTCGGCGATCCGACAATGCAACTGCCCCGCCCGCCCGGGCGATTCAAAACGCTCACCCTTCGCGACGGCAGGCTCGTCGGCGAGACGAATACACTTATCACCGGCGAAGTCACTGTCACGATTGAATCCGACCGCACCCGCCCCGCACGCCGCGGCGAGATTGCGACTGTTACAGGCCGAGACGACCCCGACCTCCCCGCAAAGGCTCAGCACAATCACGCCCTTGCCAATGAGCGCACACTTCGAACGCTCAACGCGATGCTCACCGACGGTCGATTCTCGATCGCGCTCGACCCGGCAACGCTGCCCGCGAATGCAGCATTGATTCGCGTCACCGTCCGACCGACCGGCCCGGCGGATGCCCGGAACCGGCCCGTCGCGATCACAGATACCGTCCCCATCACCCTCCGCACACGTCTCGGTGGGTAAAATGTACGCCCGTGCATCTGCACTGGCAGTTCAAAGATCACCGGTGGCGTTCTGCCGGGCGAATTGGGAGGTTTTCAATGATTCATTTGCGAGCAATGGTGGCATGCGCTCTGCTGTTCTGCGCGGCCCTGGCGGGGCCAGTCTCTGCTCAGCGTTTTCTCGGTTATGCGGAAGCCGTTCGGCCGATGCAGTGGCAGAAACTCGAACAATGGATCGAGCCACTGCGCCTGTCGGATGAGCAGATGCGGATGGTCATTCATGCGTACGACGAATATCTTGTTCAAGCCTCGGCCGTTGAACAGCGGTTTCTTGACGGGCGACAGGCGATTAACGACGCGGTGCGCGATGATGGACTGACACTGCTCGCAGCAGTTGCATACAAGAAGGCGAAGCACCGAAACGGACGCGACTCGTTCAATGCAATGAAAATGGCGGATGAACTTCTCTTCACAGCGGTCAACGCGATTTTGGCCGATGAGCAGACACAGGCAATGCAATCCGTTCGCCGCCATCGCCTGCGCGACAGGTACGAGCCAGTCATTGTCTTGTGGATGGACATGTCAGGCCGCCAGTTTGTTGATCTCTCCCAGTTGGATTCGGTCCGTCAGCAATCGTCGGAGATTGCGCCGATACTCGCCACATATGAAAGGCAGCTCACCTCGCTGATGGAGCGGCTCTTTGAGGAGATTGCTCGGCGCGACATTGAACAAACGGAGGAATTGTTCGCCGCGTTCGGCGATATCAAGCCAAACCGTGATACCAGGGATTTGCAGCGGGAACTGATGATCGGTGAAGGTGCACGCGACGCACTTCGACTGGCCCAGCGTATTGATGAACTGACCGATGAGACGCTGGCGGCCATCAGCACCCAGACACCCACTGCCCCCGCGCTCCAAGTTGATCTTGAGTATTTTCAGGTTCTGATCATGCACAACCTGGCACCTCGCATCAAATCGATCGTGCGTACAGCCGAGCTGGTAGGGGATGAAACCGCTCGTCTTGTTCTGAATGACGTCCTTGTGCAGTTTCACAGGAGCATTCGCGAGACTCTCGGTGGTCTTCGAGAGTTGTGGCCGCGTACCGTCGATCAGGACCATGCCGCTTTTAGAGAACGCAACGCGGTTCGCAGCGCGAAGCAACGCGAGTTGGATGAAGCTGTGCGCAAAGCCATCGGCGTGCTCGGTGACGTGACAGATGCCGGCACGCTGGCCATGGTGAAAGCCGAGTTGGGGATGGACGAACAAGCCGTGGCGACGAGGAATGAGCGTGCTCTGCGGAATGCGGGGCTCTTCACGCCCAAGCAGGTGCAGATGTCCGCCGCGTGGAGTCGGGCGCTATTCAAATGCATGGACCGGGAGTTCGATCCCGAGTTGTTTGCCGCATACGAGGAAGAGATTGATCGCATTGGGGAACGGCACAGATTTGTCAACAGTGATGAGTGTCGGAGTTTGATTCTTGCCGCGGATGAGTCTTTTCTGGAATCTGTCTTGCGCCAAGGAGACCAGAAAATGCTTGATATCCTGCGCGGCCTGCGAGAACGCCAGTTGATGCTGGTTGGGAAGCGCGGCCCTCGTTCGCTCACAGCCATTGATGTTGTGAGCCTGCTCGTGGAGAACGGGAGTGAGTGGGCACGGACGGAAGGTGTCCTGCCAATCGTCGCCGACTACGGCACCGCGCGGAGCGCCGCGTTGCGAGTGTTCTTGAATGCCAATCCATGGGAGGATAGGGTCGAGCGCGGACAGGCACTGCAAACGATCATCGAGGCGAATCTGCGCCTCCTCGAATCGCTTCGCGAATTGCTCAATCAAGAGGATGTTACATCGCTGTTGGATGAATACTGGCTGCGCGCTCAACCTCGTATTGTGGTCGACCAGCACGCGGCGAGCGAGCGGTTTGAGACAGCGCTGGCCGATGCTGATGCGTTGCCAGAAGACATTCGCGTTGAGCTTGCTGCGCGATGGATGGCGTACCGCGATACGTACCGATCGCTCACTGACGAGATGCTGCATCTCCTGCGGTTCACGGCATCGTGGACTCGATACCGTTTCGACGGTTCGATTGACGGTTACATTCCAGAGTCCGCAGATGGCGGGGTCGACATACTTATGGCTGAGAAGGTTGCCAGAATGTACCGGCAGCGAGAGAACCGGAGCCTCCTGGAGCACGCATATCTCGACACAATCTCAACCGACTGACTCCTCTCCCGCCATCTCAGACGGGAATGATGCCCGATTGCCCATTTGCTGTGAAGCGGCTATCATAGTCCTTCATCCATTTTACGGATGAACGAATGAATCGTCACCTGAGAGCAGGCGGAGTTCACGCTCCGACTGCCGAACCCGAAATGCAAAGGTCGCTCGATGTCCGCACGCTCGTACCTGTTTACCTCTGAATCCGTCTCGATGGGCCACCCGGATAAGGTCGCTGACCAGATTTCCGATGCGATCCTTGATGCAATGCTTCGCGAAGACCCGCGGGCACGCGTCGCATGCGAGACAATGGTCACCACCGGCATGGCAGTCATCGCCGGGGAAGTCACCTGCGACGGGTATGTCGAGATTCCTGAAGTCGTCCGCGAGACCATCAGGAAAATCGGCTACGACCACGGCGACAAGGGCTTCGACTACAACAGTTGCGCTGTGCTTGTCTCGCTCGATCAGCAATCGCCCGACATCAACCAGGGGGTCGACCGCACCGACGGCCAGGCCCAGGGTGCCGGCGACCAAGGCCTGATGTTCGGCTTCGCATGCCGGGAAACCCCCTCATTCATGCCGCTGCCCATCGATCTCAGCCACAAGCTTGTCAAGCGTCAGGCGGAAGTCCGCGAGAAGGGCATCATCCCCGACCTGCGCCCGGACGCAAAGAGCCAGGTGACTGTCCAGTACCTTGGTATCGAACCGCAGCGCATCGACACCGTCGTCATCTCCACGCAGCATGGCCCGTCGTGGACACCTCGCCAGCCGGAACTCAAAAAGCAGGTCATCGAGCACATCATCAAGCCCGTGCTCGGCGATGACTGGCACGATGACATCACCGTTCATGTCAACCCGACTGGCAAGTTCGAACTGGGCGGCCCGCACGGCGACTGCGGCCTGACCGGACGAAAGATCATCGTTGACACATATGGCGGACGCGGCCGACACGGCGGCGGTGCGTTCTCCGGCAAGGACCCGTCCAAGGTCGACCGTTCCGCGACGTACATGGCGCGGTACATCGCCAAGAATGTCGTCGCTGCGGATCTCGCAGATGTGTGCGAAGTGCAACTCTCCTACGCGATCGGCGTCTCGGAGCCGACCTCAGTCCATGTCGACTGCCAGGGCACCGCGAAGATCGATGAAGACCAGATCTCTGATCTCATCCGCGAGCACTTCGATCTGACGCCAACAGGCATCATCGAGTCGCTCGACCTGCTGCGACCAATCTACGGCCCGACCGCTGCGCATGGCCACTTCGGCCGCGAACCGGGCGAAGGCGGCGAAAGTACCTTCACTTGGGAGAAGACCGACAAAGCGGCCATCCTCCGATCAGCAGCCGAGAAGTTCATGACCGCCGCCGCGGTGTGACCCGCTTGCGACAGTCTATGAACGCGGGGTTCGCTCTGTCGAGGGTCTGCGCATCGAGAACTCGTCGAACGACGCCTGATGCGAAAGGCCCCTGCATCACATCATTGCCGCTGCCCATCCACATGATCAGCAATCGTTTCGCCGATCGCGAGCGAGGCTGTCGCTGCGGGTGATGGCGCGTTGAGGACATTGACAACTCCAGGCCGCGCATCGATTGCAAAGTCGTCGAGCAGTGTGCCATCACTTGCCAGCGCCTGCGCACGAACGCCTGCCGGCGCGCGGTGCAGATGCTCAGCTCGTATCTCCGGAACGAGGCGTTGCAGCGCCTTCACGAACGCTGCTTTGCTGATGGATCGCCAGATTTCGCCCGCACCCGTCCGCCAATACTTCATCGCGATCTTCCAGAATGCCGGGTACGTGAGTGTCTCCGCGAGATCGCGCGGCTTGATATCGCGCCACGTGTACCCCTCGCGCGCCAGCGCGAGTACCGCGTTGGGCCCGCACTCTACCGAACCGTCGATCATCCGTGTGAAGTGCACCCCGAGGAAGGGGAAGGCAGGATCAGGTGTCGGGTAGATGAGGTTGCGACACAGGTGCTTTGCATCGCTGTTGAGTTCGTAATACTCGCCGCGGAACGGCACAATGCGCACCTCGCGCGTGCCGCCCCCCCGCCGCGCGAGCCGATCAGAATGAAGCCCGCCGCACGTCACGAGCATCTTCGCGCGATATGTTTCACCATTCGCACTTCGTACTGCGGCACGATCGCCCTCCACATGAATCTGGTCAACACGCGCGCTACAAATCACCGCGCCATTGCCCGCATTGATCACACTCGCGAGCACTTCACACACCCGGCCATAATCCACAATGCCCGTCTCCGGCACATGAATCGCTTTGACGCCTCGCACATGCGGCTCGATGTCGCGGAGCGTATCGACATCGATCATTTCGCATGTGACACCGTTCTGCTGCCCGCGTTGATAAATGCTCTCGAGTTGTGGCACCTGCTCGTCATCAACTGCAACGATTACCTTTCCGCACAAGTCATACGGAATGTCGTGCTCATCGCAGAAGTTCTGCATGAGTTCCTTGCCATGTCGGCAGTTCGTCGCTTTGAGTGAACCAGGTTTGTAGTAGATTCCCGAGTGCAGCACACCCGAGTTGTGACCCGTCTGGTGCTGGCCGACGCGTGCCTCCTTTTCGAGCACGATGATCGACGCATCCGGATGCCGGCGCGTGAGCTGATATGCCGTCGCCAGACCGACGATTCCCCCGCCCACAATGACGATATCGCATTCACGCATGGCTCGCCCGCGCTGCTGAAGCCTCAGGGACGGGCCAGTGGAATGTGCCGTATTCTGCAAAATGCCGACACTGCACTGCGCTGTCTTCGCTCTTTCGTTCGACCGCTTCTGCCGTATTAAATGCATTGTGCGGCGTGAAGATCACATCATCACGCTCGGCCAGTGCAAGTAGTTCCGCCACAACCGGATCATCACTCGATGCGCCGCTGCGCAATACATCCGCAAGCGCACTTTCGTGATCAAACACATCAAGTGCCAGTCCGCCGAGTCTCCCCTGCTCAAGCATCTCGCGCAACGGGCCGGGTGGTGAACACTCTCCGCGCGAGATGTTGACTAAGATCGCTCCGTGGCGTGCACGCGCAAGACGCTGTGTGTTGAAGTAGCCAGTGTTCTCAGTCGTGAGATTCATCGCGCACACGATAACGTCCGCACGACGCAGGCCTTCATCAATCGAAACGTAGTTCACATCTTCATGCTTTTGCTCGATGTCGACACCGAGGACGTGCATATCCAGACCGCGCCCAATGCGTGCGACCTGATAGCCGATGTTTCCGACACCAACGACAAGCAGTGTCCGGCCGGCGCATTCGCCACCGGTCAGACCGTCGCGATGGAAATCCCGAAACTGCTCACGCTGGCGTGGCAGGCGTCGCAGCAGCGCCGTCCAGAGAAGCATCGCCTGCTCCGCAACGGCCCGCGCGCAATACAACGGCAAATAGCCGCACGGAACATCAACGCCGGTCTCCTGCCGATATCGCTGCAAATGGTCGTACCCGGTGCTGCGCGAGAGAATGCCTCGCAGATCGCCAGCCCATGCGTGTGGGATCACCGACTGCGTTCGCATGCTGATCACATCGGCAGGTGGCGACGTGTCCCCATGTTCCTGGATCGTCTTCCACGTGAACTGCGCGTCGACAGATGCATCGAGATGTCGGCGTAGCGCAGCTTGCTCTTCCTCGAACGCTTCATAGAAAAACACGCGCACAACAATCTCCAGAGTCAGCCGTGCGGATTACCACAGCAGGCGGGTACGAATCGTCTCGGGCATCTCGCGCAGCATACGGACAATACTGGCCGTCTCGATCGGGTCCACATCAACAACCACATAGCCGATCTCGCCATCCGTACGCAGATACTCGCCCGAAATGTTCCCGCCTGCATCGCTGATGATTCGATGCATGTTGCTCAGGACACCCGGCACGTTCTCATGGAAGTTGAGAATCCGATGCGCACGCTCGTTGCGTTCATTTCCCTGATCGTCACGCATCAGGTGCGTTCCCTGTTCGGGCAGATCAACCTGCGGCACATTCACCGCGCCCGTGGTCGACCCGTTGTTGACAAAACGGATCAGCTTGTTGGCGACATCAACAGCAATGGCTTCCTGCGCCTCCTCCGTGCTGCCCCCGACATGCGGTGTGAGAATGACATTTGGCAGTCCACACAAAGGCGACACAAACGAATCCTTCTTGCTCTGTGGCTCTTCCGGGAACACGTCGATCGCTGCGCCGCCGATCGCACCTTCACGCAGCGCTTCGCCAAGGGCATCAACATCGACCACACTGCCACGCGCGTTGTTGATCAGAAATGCGCCTGGCCGCATCATCGCAAGTTGCGATTTGCCCATCATCCGATTCGTCTGTTCAGTCGCGGGCACGTGCAGCGTAACAACGTCGCTGCGCTGGAGCAGATCGTTGAGTGAGTCTGCCGGCGTTGCGTTTCCAAGGGCAAGAACAGGCTGGATATCGTGGAAGATCACGCGCATGCCCATGGCTTCGGCGAGCACAGAGACCTGCGAGCCGATGCGTCCGTAGCCGATGATGCCGAGCGTGCGTCCTCGAATCTCATGCGATCCGCTCGCGCTTTTCTGCCATGACCCGTGGTGCATCTGCATCGAGCGATCAACCAGCCGCCGATGCAGCGCAACGATCTCGGAGATTGTCAGTTCTGCGACACTGCGCGTGTTCGAGAAAGGCGAGTTGTAGACAGGAATCCCGCTGGAGCGTGCAACATCCAGAGCCACCTGATTCGTGCCGATGCAAAAGCATCCCACGGCGAGCAGCCGGCTTGCAGCCTCCACGCACGGACCGGTCAACTGCGTCTTGGAACGTATCCCCAGCAGATGCGCATCGCTGATCGCGGCCATCAGCGAATCTTCATCCATCGATCCGCTGAGACGTTCAACATCGAACTGCTCGCGCGTGAACAACTCAGATGCTGCTGCATGCACACCTTCCAGGAGAACGACGCGGATCTGGTCTCGCGGGAATGATGTTCGGGCCAGCACACTGCCAAGTCTGGTTTCTGCCATTGGAGGAGAACTCAAAGTCATGAAGCATCCATAGCCGATGCTGCGCAACTTTCTACGAAGATCGGCATATTCTTGCCCAAAGCCGCACTTGCCGTAGTTCTGGAGAAGAAAAATGCCCGCGTTCCGATCAGGAAGCCTCATCACATGCATGCTCGTCGCTGGGTTGCTCGCCCAAACCCACACAAGCAACGCCGCCCAGGTTGATCGTGACGACGACCTGCAGTTTCTTCTCGAAGGCGTGCAGCACATCAACTCCGGCGGGATTCCCGGACCATTGTGCGTCTTCGGCGACGATGCGTTCCCCGTCGTCACCGCGAACGACCACCAGGCAGTCGTTGCTGCTGCCGAGGCCGGTCGCGGCCGACTCGTTGCGTTCGGCCACGGAGGTTTTCTCGGCAACGCCGATGGCGACACCACGCAACTGCTCATGAACGCGGTCCGATGGTGTGGCCAGCTTGATCGCCGGCGCTCGCGGGAGCCATTGCGCATCTTCAACGCGCCGGAGCGTGTGATCGACGCGCTCGGCCTCGGCACGACACCGTTCGAGAACGTTCGCGGCGGGAACTGGCGCGATGCACTCGGCAACGTCGACGTGATGTTCTTCGACGGACATCGAAAGACCAGTGAACAGGAGCGCGCAGAACTCCAGCAGGCGATTCGCCGCGGGCTTGGCATCATCACCAGCGGCCTCGGTTGGGGGTGGCTTCAGCTCAACCCGGGCAAGACCCTCACCGAACATCCGGGCAATCTCCTGGTCGAAACGTTCGAGAATCGATTGGTGGATTAGTC
>CAZVXI010000085.1:0-12667 GCA_964631295.1 uncultured Isosphaeraceae bacterium | reverse complement strand
GAGGGTGAATGCCCTGCCGCGATCGCGCATCAGCGCTGCTGCGTCGATCAGGTCGTGCACGCCTTTCTTCTCATGCACGCGCGAGAGGAACAGCACGAGCGGCGGCTGGGCAAACGCCTGCGGGAACGCAGCGCGGGCCGGGCCTTCGCCGGGCAGGTCGCGGAATGCTTCGAGGTCCATCACGAGCGGCGCGACCTGCGCGCGGCCTTTGGGGAACCACTTCGATGCCTGGTCGGCTTCCGCCCTGGCGGTGCAGTGCACGGCCATGGCGCGCTCGAGCAGTGCCCTCCCACCGAGCGCGAGATACAGGCGCTTCTTCGGCCCGCGCTGCGACATACACCAGTCATCGAGCATGCCGTGCGGCGTGATGACATACGGCACGTTCGCGGTGTTGCAGATCGCGGCGATCTGCTGCGACATCGGGTTCCAGATTTCGTGCAGGTGCACGCAGTCGGCTTCGGCGATGCGCTGTGCGATGGCGTCGAGCGCGGGCTTCCTCAGCGGCCGGAGCATCCATCCGTCGGCAGCGGTGGCGAGCACATCGGGTTTGCCCTCGCGGCCGTCCCACTCAGCGGGGACATCGAGCGGGTCCTGCGTGATGAGGGTGAGGCGATGGCCTGCCTCGGCGAGGGCTTCGCACATATCGACCATGGCGCGGACGACGCCGCCGTCTTCCAGCCGGACCTGACTCAGATGGTGCACAAGGTTCATATCCGCATATCGTCGGACAGATCACCGCTCGCGGCAAGCCGGTTGGCGTCGAGACTGGTTTGGTCTACTGCCGATCGCGCTGGCGCTGCTGCAGTGCGCGGAGGAATCGCAGGCGTTTGCGGGCGTTGGCATCGAGGTCCGACCGATCGCCGGCACCATCGCGCAGCCGCTGGAGGCGGCGCTGGCGGTCGGTCCGGCCATCGCGGGCGCGGTCGGCCTCGCCGGGGGCTGCATCATCATCGGCCATCGCGCCTCTGGTCATGGACTGATCAGCCACTGCGTTGTCGGTCATGGCGGTCTCGCCATCGGCGGCCTGCTGCTGCAACCGGGCTCGGGCGGCCTGCTCGCGCTGCTCCCGCCAGTTGGCGATCTGCTGGTGGAGGGCATCCTGTTGCGCGGGGGTGAGCTGCTCCCAGATGTACTCCTGCAGCTCTTCGGGCTTGGGAGCGAGGCCCTGGAGGGCGGTGGCCTTCTTGAGCAGTTCAGGGACGGGCTTGTTGTCCTGCCTGGCCTGGCGAATCTCAACACGCAAGGCGCGCAGCTCCCGGCCATGCGTCTGCTGGTACTCCTTACTGGCCGCAAGAAAGCCGTCAATCTCCGGCTTGATGACCTGCCACTGCTCGGCTGACAGGCCGAGCTGGCGAAGCTGCCGCAACCACTGGGTCATTGGCATCTGCTGCAGCCGCTGCTGGCCGGGGCGAACCATCGAGGCAGGGCCGCCGAGTTCATCATCCGTCTTGACCTTCGGGCCGGCGAGCAGGCCATCGGCGGCCGCCTGATCGGTCGTGGTGTTCTTGTTCTTCTTCGCGTCGGTGTCCTGCTGGGATTGCGTATCAGGGCGGCTTGTCGGGCCTTTGTCCTGAGACGCAGCCACGGGCGATGCGGCAGCCAGCATGATGGTCGCAGCGGTGGCGAGGAGGAGGGCGAAACGAGTGGTCTGGTGAGCGAGCAGCGGCATAGACAATCCTCCATCGGAGTTGGTTCAGAGAGTCGTACGGCCTGAACCGGGCTGATCTCCCCGGAAATCGGCAAGATCGGTCAAATCGACGATCTGCACCCGGCCGTACGATTCATCGACTTTCCCGGCCTCCACACCCCACCCCGCAACGAGAAGGAGCCCCACACATGGCGATCAATACGAAGAAGGTGACCGGCACCCGCGATCTGCGGTTCAACTCACTCGACGAGATCCTCGCTGAGGCCGAGGTGATCGACCCGGCAACCGCGACGACGCTGGGCAACTGGACTGCTGCTCAGATTGTCGAGCATGTGGCCCGTTTTATGACGGCCTCGCGCACGGGCTTCCCTGCAGACATGAAGCCGCCGCTGTTCCTGCGCGTGCCGTTCACGCTGCTGCGCGGGCTGGTGGTGCATCGCAAACCGCCGCGCGGCGTGAAGATGCCCCGGCAGATGGTCGACGCGTTCGTCCCCCCAGCGGAGACGAACTGGGATGATGCCCTGTCCCATCTGCGCAGCGAGGTGAACGCGATCAACAACGGCGAGCGCTTCACCAGGCCCAGCCCGCTGTTCGGCAAGCTTTCGCATGAGCAGTGGCTCAAACTGCACTGCGGCCACGCAGCAATGCACATGGGCTACATCCTCCCAGCGAAGGCCGCAGCCAGCGAAGCTGCGTGATTTCTGATGCGCTCTCCGGCAGCGCGGAGCACCACCACTCCTTCCAGATCATTTGTCTGATTCCTTGTCGATGAGGTCTGGTAGTTCGGTGGTGATGAGTTTCGTGACGGGAGCGCGGAGCTTCCTTCGATTCCCATCGATCTGAATTGCGTCATGCCCGATGATGTAGGAAATGCTCAGCGTGCGGTCATGCACCACCGTTCCATGTTCGGCAGTCGGTGGCTGACGAAGTTGCTCGCAATCCACCTCATCGGAGGCAGACAACCGTTTGTAGACCGTGTAGTTCGCAATCGGCGCCAGTCCCCGGCGAGAGGGCATGTCGTACATCGTTTCCCAGATATACGCTTCTGAGGGCAACCAACACTCATCGTATCGGTGCCATTGGGCAATCGTCAGTTCGATCCGATCAAGCGGCCGCCTCTCGCCTTCTTTGCCGTATGTCACGTGAGACAGACGCCGCAGACGCATTGTTTCGCGGTCAAGCTGCAACGTGGTTTCGTAGTAGAACAGCGGGTTCTCGGTCTTCCAGGTGGCCTCAACAACATCATCAGATGTTTCGGCCCGTAGCAACTCAGCGGAGCGCAGGAAGGTATCGAGCGATCTGGTATGAAGCATTGAGCGGAAGTCCACACCTCCGTTAAACACGCTCAGAAGTTTCATTCCAAAGGGCGGGCGCTCGATCTTTGCTGCAATAGCGAACTGCGTCGGGCCCGCTTCGCTCGTGACTTCATACCATTTCTGTCCGTCCCATCGGCTGCTGCTCTGGATGACGCCCTCACCGCCAAGCAGTTCGATGAGCGTCGGTCCCTCGCAGTGACGCCAGACGATCGTTCGACGCTCCTGGGTAACGTGTCTGACGTACTGCTCGGGGTTGTCGAGCGGTCCGTGCGGGAACTCTTCGCGCACGTTCGGCATCTCGATCACGACCGGACCGACCACGGCAATGCGTGATTCCAGTTGATCAGCAGATTCGGCGAGGTCACTGATCGCTGCGACAACCTCCGCTGCCAGATCATCGTCGCTGTGGCACCTTTCGGAAGTCGAAGGGCAACTGGCTCCACTCATTGCAAGAGCCAATGTAACGCAACAGGGCATATTCATGGATAACTCACATACGCGCAGTGCACAAGATCGCACGGTTCCAACGTCTGCATCGCATTGCAATAGACCTCACCTTGCGGGTCGAACGCGATACGCCCCTCCCACCGGACGCCACACCCTCCGGGTACGTGGTTCTGCACGCAGATCAGCGCCAGAGGAGTTGGCAACGGCTTATCCGGATCGCAATGCGTGACTTTGCTGGGACCCGTGCAAAAGAAACAGTCGTACCCGTTGATCGAGCCCATCCGCCAGTCAGTACAAAACCGGTCGAACACGCACTCAAAGAATCCCTGGAAGTCCCCGTAGTAGACGTCGTCGTATGCGGGCAACTCATCCGCCATCGATGGCGCGGCCCCCGACATCCCTCCGACCGCGATCAGGCCGCCAGCGAGAACAAAGGTACGGAATGCGAGCTTCGAGATGTCAGATTTCATTGCATATCTCCAGATGCGGGTGTGGCACCAAAGCCAGGCCAGTTGCGCAGCGCACGTCCTTGCTGCTCGGTGAAGTACTTGCTGAATCGATATGGCCCCGCCATGCTGGGGCCGCCTGCCGACATCAGAGCGTGCAACTCTGTTTGAAGTTCCTGAGGAAGCACAGCGTGCAACTGCTGGATGGCGCGCCGACCCTCCATTTGCATGTCAAGCAACGCTTCATCAAACTGAGCATGCGCTTCGATGTCATCACCGAAAGATACAACGGTGGTTCCGAGTTTGCTGCACGCCTTGACACCCGCTCGCAGCGCCGCTTCCTGCAAAGCGTCATACCGGGTGGCAAACTCCTGCTCAAGACGCTCTGCGGCTGATAACAGATCTTCGTTCGCGGTCGGCCTGGATCGAATCCAGTCGGTCATTGTGTGTGGCCAGCGCAGCTTGAAGATTGCTGGGCACAGAGCCAGATTGTATTCGTGCTCGAACTGTTTCGCAGCTTCTTCGCCCGCTGCACTCCGCACCAGTTCGAGGAGTTGCTGAAGGATGCTGCTGTTTGCATCAAACCTCGCTCGCCAGCGTTTGCCGCTTCGCGACATTGCCTCGATCACATCGGGACTCATCGCGGATGGAACAAGGCCCGGCAGGTCCATTGTGACAAGTTGTACCGGAGGCATGACCCGCAAGCTGAGCTCCTGCACGAAGCCCTCATTGTACGTATGCAGGATGAGGCGCAACTCATACACAAAATCATCAACAGATTGCGTGCCGATTCGGCTGCGACGCAACGCACCGGACACTTCGGCAAGCACGCCGGACTCGAGAGATTGGCGTACAAGCTCATCGAGCTCAACATTCTCCATCGCATAGTCGTGGTGTCGCTCGGGACGCTTGCCGCTCAGTCGTCGAAGCAGAAAGACCCGCGGCTGAGGAAAGAAGATGTCACCTTGCTGGTACACGACGTTCACCCGGTCAAGAAAGCTGCGCAGGGCTGCATCGTGTCGGCGCCTGTGCGGCACGACACAGTTGTTGAGGTTCATCTCGAGTTCACGCCACCTGTCCCAGATCGGATCATCCGGCGGGCGGAACATGCGCTTGCCAGCTTCATCACGATAAATTGCCGCATCGCGTACCTCCGAGCGGTCTGCAAGGCCCGCTTCGTGGAGGGCAGCGTTCCCATCTCGTGTACACTGTTCGGCAACTGCCTGATACTCCCTGAAGGCAGCCCAAACTGCGTCTTGTTCCTCCGGTGTCACTGAAGAACTGTCGAGCAACTCGTTCACCATCTGCTCAGAGCAGATTGAAACCACAAACAACGGTGTATTGTCGATCGCATCTTCCGAGGACTCGGGATCGACATCGGCGACCGACTGTGATACATCCCCTGGAGTGGCGGCAACGGGCTTGCTTTCGTGATCGCTCGATTCGGACTGAGCGGCCACAGGGTATGCTGCGACGAAGGCCAAAAGGATCGTCATCAACTTCGCTTGAACTCGAACTCGTTGCACGGGCATCGCCTCCCGAGAAAAGACTTGCGCAGAGTCTACCAAAGCAAGGCAAGGCAAGGGCAATTTTGGTGAATTTCTGCCGATGTAAGCGGATCGCTGAGTAGGATCAACCATATACATTGGAGTTGCCATGCCATTGCCACACGCTGCCCGTTTTCATCGCGATCGCCCGATCGACTTCGCCCGTCATCTGCTGCTGCTGCTGCTGCTGACCTTCATGGCTGCGCCGGCTTATGCCGCGCAGGAGCAGGCCGATGACTGGCAGGTCGTTGATGACCACTGGTACATCCTCGAGATGGCTGGCTCGCCGGCGGGCTGGTCGAACGATGTCGTGGAGAAGCGCGGCGACCTGATCCGCACCATCAACCGATCGATGATGAAGATGAAGCGCGCTGCCATCGAGATTGAATCAGAGTCGTCGTCTGTGTTCATCGAAACCGTTGATGGCAGGCCGGTGTCGTACGAATCGCAATCCAAGACAGGTCAGGATGTGGTGCACATGCTGTACACCTTTGAAGATGGCCGCGTACTGATGGCAGGCACGCAGGGTGATCGACGTGTGGACAACCAGATGCCGCTGCCGAAAGGTGACTGGCTCACACCGTACGCGGCGCAGGAGTATTTCGAGGCGCGCCGGCAGGCGGGGGCTGCAACAATCGAGATGCGCGTGCTGATGCCTTCACAGGGGCTTGAACCGATCGGCATCAAGTCTGTCTACCAGAATGACCAGATGTATGAACATGATGGCCGGTCGCTTCCGGTGACGCACTGGAAGAGCGAGATGACATCGATGCCGGGCGTGGAGACGACGGACCTCTTGTCCGCGGACGGGCATCTTGTGTATCAGTCGGTCACAATCGGGCTGGGCGAACTTGTCACACGCGTCGCGGAGAACAAACAGCAGGCAATTGCCGCAATCGCAGGGCCCGCGCCGGAGATGATGCTCACCACGTTCATCACCCCGAGCCGCGATCTCGAACGATTCCTTGAGACGAAGACCGCAACGTTCGAGGTGCGCGCCACAAACGGCAAACTGCCGGACCTGCCAACCGTTGGATCGCAGACATTCGAACGCATCGACGATGGCAGCGCGAAGATCGTGGTTGATCTTTCGCGTGGATCAGATGCTTCGGCAGACAAAGATGACCCCGCCAACACGGGAACATCGGTGATGATCGACCCGGAGGACAAACTCATCGCAGCACTCGCCCGGCGTGCACAGCGGAGCGCCGATGATGGCCCGATGGCACTGGCCGAAGCGATGCGCAAGGCAGCGTATCAGCATATTTCGCGTAAGGGCTATGAGACAGCATTCGCATCAGCATCCGAGACCGCCAAGACGCGCACCGGAGATTGCAGTGAACATGCGGTGCTGCTGGCGGCAATGTTGCGCTCGCAGGATATCCCGGCACGCGTCGCCACCGGCCTGGTGTTTGTGCCGGACCTCGACAACGGCCGGGGCATCTTCGGCTGGCACATGTGGACGCAGGCGATGATCGATGATGCGTGGGTCGACCTCGACGCAACGCTCCCCGGCGATGCAACGCATCACGCGGGCCATATTACCACCGCAACGGCCACGCTCGCAGACGGCGGCAGCGAATCACAGATGAACTCGCTCATGCTGATGATCGGCAATCTCCAAATCGATGTGCTCGAATACGGGTATTGAATCAGTTGTCGGTTTTCAGTTGTCAGTGATCGGTTGTAGGTTGTCAGTTGTCGGTTGTCGGTTGTCGGTTGTCGGTTGTCGGTTGTCGGTTGTCGGTTTTGTATCCATGGATGAGTCAGTCTCACAATCGCTGCCTGCACTCCCCGCCCGGCCGAGCGATGGTCACAAGGGCACGTTCGGCACGGTGTGTGTGATCGGCGGGCAGGCGGCGAGTCCGAATCTGATGATCGGCGGGCCGGCGCTCAGCGCGATTGCGGCCTTGCGCGTCGGCTGCGGGCTTGCCCGGCTGGCGATGCCCGAGCCGGTGCTGCGTGCGGGCCTCACGATTGCGCCCGAGGCAACCGGTGTGGCGCTGCCGGTTGATGCGAACCACGCGCTGCGGCCGAGCGATGTAGCAGAGATCATCGATGCGCACATGCGCGGGACATCATGCATCGCGATTGGCCCGGGTCTCGGCCACGATGTGCCGCAGCAGCAGATTGTCGTGCGGCTTGCTGCGCAGGATGAGACGCCGATGGTTATCGACGCTGATGCGCTCAACGCGCTTGCGGAACTGCCCGCGTTCGATCAGGATGTGCGCGCGCTCGCGGTGTTGACGCCGCACCCCGGCGAGTTTGATCGCCTTGCGCAACGGCTGAACCTGCATGATCTCGACGCAACCGGCGACGGCCGCCCCGCTGCTGCCACATCGCTCGCGCAGCGGCTCGGCTGTGTGGTCGTGCTCAAGGGCGCGCGCACGGTGATATCCGACGGGGTGCGTACGGAAGTCAACATGACGGGCAATGCAGCGCTCGCCACGGCAGGCAGCGGCGACGTACTCACGGGAGTCATCGCCGGGTTGATTGCACAGTTTCATCGTCGGCCGATTGGTGCAGGTTCCCGGCAGGTCGATGCATCGCAACAGGGCGGGCTCGACCTGTTCGAGTGCGCGCGCATCGGCGTGCATGTACACGGTGCTGCAGCCGACCTCTGGGCTGCTTCGCATGATTGCACATCGCACCCGGCTGGCATGATCGCAGGCGATCTGCTGACCCTCTTGCCCGATGCACTGGCGCAGGTGAATCGCGTGTGATGTCGATGTGACTGCGGTCCTCGCGACGCGGCAGGCAAGCGAAGCTGATCGACAAACTTCTTCGGGACCGCCTTTCGATTGGCCCTCGCTCTGACTGCTCCTGTCAACGCCGCTACAATCCGGGCTGTGCCAGAATCTCTCTTCAATCAACCGCAGGCGAACAAGCCAATGACTTCCACCGCCACCGAACACGCAACACCACCGAAAGATGCCGACCACCAGCCGCAGAGTGGAGCGAGCAATCGCCCGGGTGATGCGCCTGGGCACATGAACCTCGGCGAGATGACGCCCAACACGTATGTCGAGGGTACGTATGCGATTGTGAACCCGCAGGTGGGTACAACGCGCGGCGGCAAGCCGTTCCTCAAGTGTCTGTTGCGTGATGCCACCGGTGAATCCGCGGCACGCATGTGGTCGTTCGAGGAAGCCTCGCTCGAGAGCATCTCTGCAACCGGCTTCGTACAGATTCGCGGCAACTCGCAACTCTACAACGGCCAGGTTCAACTTGTCATCGAGCAGATTCGTTCTGTTGAGGTTGGCGCCAGCGAACTCACGCGGCTGCTGCCCAGCACAAGCAAAGACATCGACGAAATGTTCGCTGCGCTGCGGACGAAGATGACATCGCTTGAGCATCCCGCGATGCTGGCGCTCGCGGACGCGTACCTCGATGATGAAGACCTGATGGCAAAGTTCAAGACTGCTCCCGCGGCGATGAACCTGCATCACGCATGGATCGGCGGGCTGCTCGAACACACACTGCAACTGCTCGATCTGGCAGACACCATGCTGCCGCTATACCCGAAACTCAACCGCGACGTCGTGCTGATGGGTCTGTTCCTGCACGACATGGGCAAGACCAGTGAACTTGTGTGGGACCGCGGCTTTGATTACACCGCTGACGGCAACCTGATCGGCCATATCGTTCGCGGAGCGATCTGGCTTCAGTTCAAGGCGGCTGTCGCTGCCAAGCAGAGCGGGCATCGCCTCCCGAGCGAAGCGCTGCGCGTGCTTCAGCACATCATCATCTCGCATCATGGCAGGCCGGAGTACGGTGCTGCGAAGATCCCGGCAACGCCCGAAGCGATCTTCATATCGCAGCTCGATGATCTCGACGCGAAGACGACAATGGCGCTTGGTGCGGCCCGGCCTGACACAGCCTCAGCCGACTTCCTCGGCGACTTCACCGACCGAATGTGGGCACTTGATACGCGGCTGTACCGGCCCGATCCGCTCGCCGACGACCAGACCTCTGCAAACCAGGGCTGAAACCGCACATGTCAGAAACAAAGACCGACTCGAAGTCGCGCCCGCTGCCTGCCAACCGGCCGCCCGCGTTGCGCCGGCCGAACGCGATGGCCCGGCCGAGCGATGTGGAAGAGCATGAAGACACCGAGCCACGCGGCGTTGTGTCTGTCGCGTCCGGCAAGGCGATCCGACGCATCGGCATCCTCACGGGTGGCGGCGATTGTCCGGGCCTCAACGCTGTCATTCGCGCCGTTGCCAAGACTGCAATCTACGAACACGGCCTGCGCGTGTTTGGCATCGAAGATGGTTTCCAGGGGCTTATCGAAGATCGCATCGGCGAACTGTCGTCCATGCATGTGTCAGGTATTCTCGCAACGGGGGGGACGATCCTCGGCACGAACAACCGGTGCAACCCGACCAAGTGGTATGTCGGTGAAGATGAGCACGGCAACCCTGTCTTCGCCAACGTCATCGATCAGTGTGTCGAGAACCTGAAGAAGTACGAAATCGATGCGCTGCTTGTCATCGGCGGCGACGGCACGATGAGCTGCGCTGCCAACTTTGTCCAAGCTGGCATGAACTGCATCGGCGTACCCAAGACGATCGACAACGACATTTTCGGCACCGACATCACGTTCGGTTTCACTACCGCGTACACAACTGCAACACTCTCGCTTGATCGACTGCATTCGACTGCATGGTCGCATCATCGTGTGATCATCTGCGAAGTGATGGGTCGCAATGCAGGGTGGATTGCGCTGCATGCGGGCGTTGCCTCCGGTTCGGATGTGATTCTGATCCCGGAAATCCCGTTTGATTACGAAACGATCTGCGAGTTCGTGCGCAAGCGCAATCGGCATGGCCGCGGATTCTCGATTGTCTGCGTGGCGGAAGGCGCCAGGCCACGCGGCGGCGATCAGGTTGTCTCTCGCGTCGACCCCACAAGCCCCGATCCCATCCGGCTCGGCGGCATTGGTGAACAGGTCGCAGATGCAATCGCCCGTGGCACGGACATCGAAACACGTACCACCGTACTCGGACACGTGATTCGCGGCGGCCCACCCGTTGCTGCTGACCGTGTACTGGCGACGCAGTTCGGCCATCATGCCATGCAACTGCTGTTGCGTGGCCAGACAAATCGCATGGTCATCATGCAGGACGGGCAGCTCAGTGATGTCGATCTGCTGCACGCCGCCAACAAGCAGCGCCTCGTGCCGCTGGATCACCCACTCATCGCTGCGGCTCGCTCGGTTCGCACAAGCTTCGGCGATGAGTGAGGGGCCATCCCGCTCTGCAGCATTTGTGTTCTCGGTTGCTGGGCAGTGCCGTTGCATTGTTCAACCGAAGCGCATCACGATCCTGTGCTACCCCGCCGGTGGTGTCTTGAGCAACCTTCGTGTCCAGAGGACGTACAGTGCGCCCAGCGCGAGCAGCAGTGCGCCGGTGACCTGGTGAATCGTGGTGATGGTGATCTCATGGACGGGAATCGCTTCGCCGGCGGGGCGCGGGTCGTTCGGAATGACAGCCCATGCGAGAAAGCCGAGCACGAACTGCGCCATCACCAGCACGAGCAGGGAGAGACTCAGCCGTTTGAAGATCAGCTCCTCGCCGTACAGCCCGAGTGTGCGGGCGGCGACGAAGACTCCTTTGCCCATGATCAGACACGCATTGGCAATATGCAGCGCGAGTGTGCCGTGCAGCATTCCCGTTGCAACGTTCGGGTCGCTTTGCAGGTGTCGGTAGAGCGCGCCGAGTGTGAGTTGCGCGAGCAACATCGCGAGGAGGATGACTGCATAGTTCTTGTCTTTCTCGCCGCGCGGCGCATCGATTCGTTCGCCGGTGCGAAACTGCCGCGACGTGACTGATGCAAGGCACAGCAGCGACGCAAAGATTATCTGGCCGAAGATGCCGTGAACGATTGCAAGTGTGAGAAGCTTCTCCGTCACGCGTGTGCCACCGAGCACACCCTGAATGCACACCATGATGAAGATGGCGATTGCCGCCCATCGCACCCATTCGCGTCGATCGACCAGCCAGAGATGCACGGCGAGGACGATCGTGCTCAGCCCGACGAGCAGCCCCCACAATCGGTGAAAGTGCTCGACGAACACACCGCTGTCATCCTGCATCAGCGCGATCGGGTAGAACATCATCGGGTAGTTTTCAAACGTTGTCAGCCAGTCGGGGACGGCGAGGCCGGCTTCCATCCCGGTGACGATGCCGCCCGCTTTCACGAGCACGAGCGTGGTGAGTGCGACGATGAGCGCGAAGCGGCCTGTCCAGTTCTTCTCGCGCAGGGTTGTTTGATGTGCCGATGCGTTGCCAATGGCCGCCCCGGCTGCGCACAGCAGGACAGCCGCGACGGTGAAGCCGCCCATCCACGGCAGAGCCGTTGCCGCCACATCGGTGAATCCATCGCCCGAGCCCATCGACCCGAGCAGGATGAGGTTGATCGCGGCGGTCGCCAAGCCGAGTTTCGCCCCGCCGATCGGATTCTGACCAGCCGCCCGGCCGGCCCAGACGCCCCCGAGCAGCAGGCTCAGGCCGCCGATCGCCAGCACAAGCCACGGCGAGAGGCCGACGCCCGGCATGAAGGTGAAGTACACGGCGAGCCAGAGCACGAGGGTTGCGGCGAAGGCGATGGTCAGGCGATGGCCTCGCGTGTCGGGCCCGACAGGCGGCGTTGTTTGGGAGTCGATCATGTCTGTCGGTCGCATGGCGGATCCATCCTGGCCGGTGGGCCATGGAGTTGGAGGATCGCGGCCCGAACAAGGGGTCACTTCGTGGATCGGCGGGCCGAGTGTTCATAGTATGTGACAGATTTCACAAAGTGAACCAGCCCCGGTTTCTGCTGCCGCGAGCTTGTCGCACAACTGATCTTCTGGCGATGTCGCCTGCCGGCCGGTAGCATTCCGAACCTGACCACGTACCTGCGGATTTCCAGCTTTCATGTCCACCGTTTCCCCCGCAACCGATGCCACGCTGCCGATTCGCGAGCACGCTGCTGCTGAGCCCGCTCGTGGCCCGCTTGCCCGCCTCGCGCACAGCTATGGCGAGCTGACCAAGTTTCGCCTGAGCGGGCTGGTCGTGTTCACGACTGCTGTGGGTTTCATCGCTGCCTGTGCGCCTGGTGAAGTCGCATGGCTGACACTGTTGTGTACTGTCGTGGGCACCGCACTCGTTGCTGGCGCTGCCAGCGCGTTCAACGAACTGTGGGAAGTGAAGCGCGATGCTCGGATGCTTCGCACGATGGATCGGCCGCTTCCGGCAGGCGAACTCAGCCGGGCCCACGCAT
>CAZVXI010000084.1:0-12898 GCA_964631295.1 uncultured Isosphaeraceae bacterium | reverse complement strand
CGTCGTCCCAGCCGAAACTGGGACGACGAAGGAGGAGAAAGAAGAAAGAGCAAGGGAAAAGCTCCTCCCGGAGTTACTTAGTGGCACACGTCTATACGCACTCGATGCGTTGATGGGTCGCGCTCCGACAGGAAAACACGCCACAAATGAACACAAACAGGCGTGGGAGCCTGCCAGATTCCCTCGAAACGGCTGTGATCAGCGAGACCATGACGGCCTCCTTTCAGAGCTTCGGGTTCAGGAAATGATCGGAAGACCCGAGGCTCAAACTTCAAGAATCGGTCAGTTGTCTGCTCAGAGCAGAACGCCGAACCGTAAAGATTGTTGCATTCCGATCGGGATTTGTCACCCCAGATTACCTATTTTCGCCCTCACCGGGCAGATTCTCGCTGAGTTCAGCCGCGAGGAAGCGGGGGACAACCTGCCGGAATGCTGCGATCTCGCGAGCATGGCGCAGGCCACCGTCGAAATGGCCATATCGAGTGATCACCCGCTCGATCTGGGATGATCCCAGGGCATTGCAGATGGCAGCAGCGGTGGGGGCTGGCACAACATCATCCAGCTCCGCGAGATGGCACAGGACCGGGCAGCGAATTGTCTCCGCATGCAGGGCTGCATCGCAATAGGCGAGGGAGGCAACGAGTGCGTCCCGATCCGCGCCTCGCAGAACGTCAATCAGTTGGACCAACGGCCCGCCCAGCCCGTTGCTGTAGCGATCGGATCGCCAGGCCCAGTCGCCGAGGCTTGGCAAATCAAGCACCAGTCGATCAACCGCTATGCTCATGCAGGTGAGTTGCGCCACCGCCATCACCGCAAGCCCTCCACCAAGCGAGGGGCCGACGATCGACAGCGGCTCACCCGGTGTCATCGCAATGCGAGCAATCCGGGCCGCCTGCATCACGTCTGCTACCGCATTCCGGACAATCCACGAATCTGCGGCACCGACATTGCCGCAAAGCCAGCGTGGCCCGATCTCGCAGGAGTGCTCGACCTCCGATGGCGGGAAGCCGCGCACACGAATCCTGAGGGTGGTCAGGCCGAGCTCCGACCATGGCGGAGGTTCCGTCGAGATTCTCCCCTCCGTCTCGGCTCCATGGAGTTCAAGCACAACGCCGCGCCGATCGCTCGGGGACGCCGGGAGAACCTGCCCCTCGATTGTCACATCTCGGACGGATCGGAAGCGGAAGGATCCCTCATGATCGAGTTCAAGCGTACCACAAGGGAGCCCGGCCACCTCTTCACGAACTGTCTTCCAGTACACATCGAAATCATCGGGTTGACGCGTTGCGCAGGTATGAGCGAGCGTTTGCTCTGAAGACAATCCATAGTTTTCCGGTTCGCTGAGCATTCGATTCTCGTCGTTCGATGCGGATACAGTAGGCCATGCGCGAGTTTGATCTGCTCAAATACGTCTATGCACGGAACTGGCGTCTGCCGAGCGACCTGCTGTTACCGCCCGGCGACGACATGGCAGCACTACGCTTCGGCGAGGGCGTGCTGCTCATTGCAACAGATCAGGTGATTGATGGCGTGCATGTCGATCTCCAACGAACGCCGCTTGAACTTGTCGGCCGGAAAGCGATTGCTCGGAGTGTGAGCGACATCGCCGCGATGGCAGGCCGCCCGGTCGCTTCGCTCGTATCCGTGGCGCTTCCACGCGACTTCGGCGAGGACCGCGCCAAGAGGCTGTTCGATTCGATGCGAAATGCAGCCGAGCAGATGTCTTGTCCGCTCATCGGCGGGGACATAGCCATCATCCCGAGCGACGACGCTACGCGACTCGTCAGCAGCGTGACCGTGCTCGCTGAAGCTGTTCACGGCAAGTACATCACTCGCAGCGGCGCGAAGTCAGGTGATGCAGTCTATGTGACCGGCGAGCTTGGCGGTTCGTTTGATGGCGATGGTCTTGGTCATCATCTCAACTTCACGCCGCGTGTACGAGAAGCACTCATGCTGCACGAAAGTCTCGGCGGAGACCTGCATGCCATGATCGATGTTTCCGATGGGCTTGGCCGTGATTTGAGTCATATTGCAGAGCAGTCCGCAGTTGCCATCGAACTTGAAGCGGCACGTATTCCGTGTCGACAGGGGGTATCGATCAAACGGGCACTCGCGGACGGCGAGGATTATGAACTGTGTTTCGCGGCAAGCGAGGACGCGGTCGTCCCGAAACTTCCGGATGTGCCCGTGACGCGGATCGGTCGAGTGGTTACATCTGCGCATGGGGCGGCGCGCGTTACGCTCATGTGTGATGACGGCAAGCGCATCGCCGTCGACACATCCGGATGGGAACACGCGTGAACAAGCAAGCGACATCCCGTGAGTTCACCTGCCGAAACGAGAAGAACACACAAGCCCTCGCCGCCGCAGTCGCTGCGCAGCTTCGGCCCGGCGACATACTGTGCCTTCGCGGGCCACTCGGTTCCGGCAAGACGACCTTCACGCGCCATGTGGTGCATGCGCTGGGAGCGAACCAGGACATGGTCAGCAGCCCGACCTTCGTCATTTGTCATGAATATCACATTCCAGAGATGGCTGTGTTCACAACGATCGCGCACATTGATGCGTATCGCCTGACAAGTCCTGACGACATTGCGTCGATTGGATTTGACGAGTTGCTTGCAGATCCGCACGTTCTGATCATGATCGAATGGCCTGAACGAATCGCGAGTGCAATCCCGCATGAACGGTCCGTACACCTCGACTTTGCGCATAGCGGTGCTGACTTTCGCACCATCACGATTGCAATGGATCACACTCGTCTGTGTTGCGTTGCCGAAGCGACTGCGGACTGGTGATCAATCCTGCTCGTCATCGTCGCGCATCTGGGCACCTTCAGGGCTGATCGCGTAAATCTGAAATCGATGGCCTACCGGATTCCAGCCGTGTTCCGTGCAGATGCGGTCGCGCAGCGCGATCAACTCATCGCTCGCGAAGTCGATGTGTTTGCCCGTCTTCATGCAGACCATGTAATCTCGTGGCTCACGGCCGTAGATCAGTCGATAATGGGCCTTTGAGTCGAAAAGCGCCTGGGTGATGATGCCCGCTTCTTCGAGCAGTTTGATGGTGCGATACACAGTCGCCTTGCTCACACGCTGGTTCTGCTCGCGCAGTTCGTGCATGAGTTCCTCGACCTCGAACACATCGTCACGCTCGATAATCGCATTGAGAATGTCCGCACGCTCAGGCGTGTACTTGAGATTCTGTGACTTCAGATACCGACGGAAGACCGCGCACAGTGGCGCCATTGCGCGGGCTTCGGCCGGCAGGGAAGACATCGAGTTGTCATTGGGCAGGTGCGAGTTCATCTTCATAAGTGTATGGTTGTTGCCGGAGCCATGACCATTGCTGGAGAATCGGGCCCATGCAGGCCGCGTCTGACGAACAACTGAACATCCTCGCGTTTGAGCCGTTCGATGGTGGCAGCCACCATGCTGTGAGACTCGCGATCACGCAGTGTTCACGCCACCGATGGACATGGATCACGCGCCCCGCGCGGCACTGGAAGTGGCGGATGCGCATCGGCGCTGTGGAGATGATCGAGAATGCTGATCGACAGGGGGCGCTTGATCAGCCCATCGACGTGATCTTCGCGACATCGCTGCTCAGTACAGCCGATCTGCGGTCGCTACTGCCAGGCCACATGCGAACTGTGCCAGTTGTGTTCTACATGCATGAGAACCAGGCTGCGTATCCGCATGGGGATCATCGCGATGCGCACGATCGGCAGCGGGATGTCCAGTTTGCGTTGACGAATCTGACGAGCATCCTGTCTGCTGAACGCGTGTTGTGGAACAGTCAGTGGAACCGCGACTCATTCCTCGATGGCATCAGGAAGATCTTCCGAACATACCCGGACCGCACACGCGATGCGCTGCGAATCAATGATGACATGCACCAGTACATCATCGACAAGAGCGCGATTTGTTGGCCGCCAGTTGATGTGCCGGATGGAGTTTTACATAACAGGTCCAGCGATCGCAACCACACGTTTCGGTGTCCGGAGAAAGGGCGCGAACAGTCCCCGCCACTCGTGGATGATGTGCAGATTGTTCGCAGTTGGTCGAGTTCAGCGAAGCCGATCCGTGTCGTCTGGCCGCATCGCTGGGAGCATGACAAGGGGCCTGATGAACTGCTCGCGATCGCAGAGCAACATACCGTGCAATCAAATCTTCGCTGGATCATCCTCGGCGAGCAGTTCAGAAGAGTACCGCCGAGTCTTGAGCAGTTCCGGGCACGTTTCGGCCCGGGCGGGCTCGACCGAATCGACCACTTAGGATTCGTTGACGATCGCGCGGACTACTGGACGTGGCTGCGTCAGGCCGACTGGGTATTGTCGACCGCGAAGCACGAGTTCTTTGGCATCGCCGTCACAGAGTCGCTGCTTGCTGGCTGCCTGCCGTGGCTGCCGAACCGACTGAGTTATCCCGAGGTGCTGCCGGATGCGAACATGTTCGAACTGAGTCCGATGCAAGGCATGACGGATGACGACATGCGCGCTGTGCGCGATGCAATCCGACAACACCTCGAACCAGCGATGGCAGCCAACGCGGTGTGCCGGATCGATACGGAGATCGAGTCGGCGACTGTCAGCGAACCTGTGTGACCAAGGCGCCTCCATTTATAGTCCGATAAGATAGATTATGTTAAATAGACCCACTTCATGGAGGCTTCAGTCGCGGTTGCTTTCAGCCGGACGATGACGGGTGGATAAGTCGCGCGCGGATCGAAGCGACCTTCGTTGTCAGATCGCGCGGCATTGCCGGCTTGAACAACAGGCGGCGAACATGGTCGCCAACCTCAGTGCCAAGCGCGATTGAACTCCGCACGCACTGAATCAGTGTGTCGGTCTCTCCGAGGATGTAATCTGCTGTCTCGTCGTCAGTGGCACTCATCAACAGCGCCGCGCAAGCAAACAAACGTTCCAAATGGCCGACTCGCTTGTCCGATAACCATTCATCGGTTTCCGGCTCTGTCCAGCGTGTCATTGCCAGAGCTTCCATTGGAGAGAAACGAAGCGGTGAGTCAAAGTCAAGATCATCCCGAATCCGCTTGAGCTTGCTGAGGTTCTCTCTGGACTGAAAGCCGGCGTCTGCTTCAGCAATATCGCACAGCATGCGAACTGTCACCAGCGATGCGAGATGGTCCATCAGCGATCGAGGTGATGGCTGATACTGCTTCAGGAACGCAAGAGATGGCAGATCCGGGGAGGTCACCGCTGTGCGATCAGAACCACATGACCCCAACAGGCATGCGACCTATCCTTACTTCATGGAAACAGCTGGATCCAACGGGGCTTTTGCAACATCGACGGGCGACCTGCGTGCCGTGCCGGATGCTGGCGGCCGGTTCGGGCAGTTCGGCGGGCGGTATGTGCCCGAGACGCTCGTCGCTGCGCTCGATCAATTGGCTGCTGAATATGAATGCGTTCGCAGCGATCAGTCGTTTCGAGACGAACTGGCCGAGTTGCAACGCACGTTCGTCGGAAGACCCACGCCACTGTACTTCGCAAAGCGACTGACGGAGCATGCGGGTGGCGCGCGCATCTACCTGAAACGAGAAGATCTCGCGCACACCGGTGCGCACAAAATCAACAACACGATCGGACAAGGACTGCTCACGAAGCGCATGGGAAAGCAGCGCGTAATCGCAGAAACCGGCGCAGGTCAGCATGGCGTCGCGACCGCAACGGCATGCGCACACCTTGGACTCACCTGCGAAGTCTACATGGGATCAGAAGATGTGCGCCGGCAGAATCTCAATGTCTTTCGCATGAAGCTGCTGGGCGCACAGGTGAACATCGTCGATTCGGGATCACGTACGTTGAAAGACGCAACCAATGAAGCGATGCGCGACTGGATGGGATCAGTCGATCACACGCACTACATTCTCGGCTCCGTCGTCGGTCCGCATCCATTTCCGATGATCGTGCGTGATTTCCAGGCTGTCGTCGGCCGCGAATGCCGTCAACAATGCATCGATGACCTTCGCGCACTGCCGGATTGTGTGCTTGCATGCGTGGGTGGCGGGTCGAATGCAGCAGGTATCTTCTATCCGTTCGTTCAAGACGAGGGTGTGCGGATGATCGGCGTTGAGGCAGGCGGACATTCCGCGCGGCTTGGTGAGCACGCAGCCCCCCTGTCGTTCGGCTCACCGGGCGTTCTGCATGGATCCATGAGTTACGTGTTGCAGGATGATGACGGCCAGACGTCGCCGGTGCATTCGTGCTCTGCCGGCCTGGATTATCCCGGCGTTGGACCGGAACATTCATTCTGGAAAGACACCGGTCGCGTGACGTACACGGCGATTGATGATGATGAAGCGCTACAGGCCTTCACACTGTTGAGCGAACTTGAGGGCATTATTCCGGCCCTCGAGACAGCGCATGCCATTGCGCACGCGGTCAGGATCGCCCGAGACATGCCCACTGACAAGATCATCGTGGTGAACTGCTCAGGCAGGGGCGACAAGGATGCACAGGAAGCAGCCCGCCTGCTTGAGGCGCGCGACGAAGATTGATTTTGCTCAGCTTGTCAACTAAGCGGTCAGCGGCGGCCGCGTGTCCCATGCTTGAAGTTCACCTTCGAAAGCCATTCCAAGTCGGGCAATAGTGCCTTCATCGAACAAACGCCCCCAGATCGTGAAACCGCGTGGCTCATTGTCATCGGTGATGGCTGATCGCATGACGAGGCAGGGATGTCCGGTGAAGTTGGTCATCATCAGCATCCCCCCTGCGAAACTCGGGCCGAAGATGGCATCGACCTCTTCGAAGCGGTCGGCCATGACTTCCATCGCGCGGCGACGGAGCCGATCAGCCTGCACAAACTCAATCGCAGGCGTAAAGCGCGTCTGTCTGAAAGAGTTCGGCCATGCCTGCGGCGATTGCCAGACCATTTGATCGTCGGTGTTCTTCAGGGTGATCTCCTCAAAGGCCGTGGCGGCCTCGACATTGAGAATCGTAAGCATCGAGCCGTACGGAAGTTCCGGCAAGTCACCGATCTCAACGAGTTGAACACCAAGCCGCCTGGCAACCTCAAACACACGCTTATCCGCAGCGCTCGCGCGGCGGCCTTCGAACCATTGCGGCTGATACCCCAGACGGAGCCCGCGAACTGACTGACTTGCGTTGAACGACAGCGGCATATCAATGGAGGATGCATCGCCAGC
Source organism: uncultured Isosphaeraceae bacterium (assembly GCA_964631295.1). Taxonomy (GTDB): domain Bacteria; phylum Planctomycetota; class Phycisphaerae; order Phycisphaerales; family SM1A02; genus CAZVXI01. The sequence goes on along the minus strand of CAZVXI010000084.1, from coordinate 5,731 downwards.
GTCGTAGCCGTTGATCGCGTTGAGCACCAGCATCGTGTCTTCAACTGTGCGACAGATCGGGCCGATCTTGTCCAGCGACCAGCACAAAGCCATCGCGCCGGTCCGTGGGACACGGCCGAACGTGGGGCGCAATCCAGTTGTTCCGCATCGCATTGATGGTGAGACGATTGATCCGTAGGTCTCGGTGCCAATCGCGAAGCCGACCAGGCCGGCTGCGGTCGCGGCGGCAGGGCCTGCGCTCGACCCGCTCGACCCCTGCTCGGTGTTCCACGGATTGTTCGTCCGGCCGCCAAACCATATGTCGCCATACGCCAGAGCGCCGAGCGTGAGTTTGGCGATGAGCACAGCACCGGCTTCATCGAGCATGCGAACAACGGCGGCATCTGATTCGGCAACTCGATCCTTGTAAGGAGCGGCCCCATATGTTGTCTTGATGCCCTTCGTATCGAGCAGGTCCTTTGCGCCCCAGGGAATGCCATGCAATGGCCCGCGATAGCGACCAGCTTCGATCTCCGCATCCGCCTTGCGCGCCGCAGCCATTGCACGTGCTTCGGTCAGTGTCACAATGCACTCGAGACCCGGCCCATGCTGCTTGAGTCGGTCAAGATACAGCCTGGTCAAGGCGACTGAACTGATCTGTCGTGACTCGATCCACTGCGAAAGTTGTGTCAGAGGTGCGAATGCAATGTCCGCTTCACTTCGCGGCAGCGGCGGTGCTGCCGTCTTCGATCGGGCAAAGCCACGATCGGCGACGTCATACGATCGACCCGGCAGTCTCGGATCGAACACAGACGCAGGCGCGAGTTCGTTCGGTGGCTCGAACGTCCTGCGGTCGATAAATCCGCGCACACTGCGGCGAAGCGACGGCACCATCTGCTGCCGTTCTTCATCGGTGAAGGTGACGCCGACAAGCCTCTCAGCCTCTTCGATTGTGTCAGCCGTGATCTCTGTCGTGGCTTCCTGCGCGTCCTGGCCCGGGCTCGGGGGCGGGCCGACGTGGGCAACAGGTGCCAAACCACGTGCTGCAGAGGCAGGAAGCAAAGCGCTGGCAACGGCTGCCCCACTCATTGCGATGAAATCTCTTCGTTTTTCTTGAGAATCTGTCACGGCGGGTCTCGTCAGTTTCGATTGCGTGGGAGAAGATCAATGATCACGGGATAATGATCGGATGCGTAGCCGTCCGGGTGTGGATCGGTCCGCCAGTCCCAGCCTTCGGGCGGCGTGAGAGTGCCGTAAACATGCGCGCTGCCCGGCACAAACTCGTTGTACGCTGCCGCATTCAGCAGGATGTAGTCGAGCACACGGCCGGACTGATGGGTTTTGTACAGATTGGTCTCGCGCAGGTCATCTTCGTTCCACCTTGGAATGATGCGATGCGAATGCGGATCGATCATGCCTGCTTCCCGGTACACACGCATGGACTTGTCCCAAGGTGCGGCGTTGAAGTCCCCCATCACCAGAATGTTGCGTGACGGATCTCGTTGCTGCATGGTATTGATGAAGTCAATGACACGCAGCGCCTCTGCCTCACGTTGATAATGACTGGTTCGACCGGCTTTGTGGTGAATGCTGAACAGCGTGAGTTCATAATCAGGCCGGACGCGCACGCGGATCAAAAAAGGACTGCGGCGAAATGTGAGGCCATCACGACGGGCGGAAGCAGGGATGTCCGACCAACCAAAGCCCTCCCGGTTGATCGACAGTGGCTCATCTACCCAGACCTTCTGTTCAACGATCGGGAACCGGCTCATGAATGAGCATTCAACGCCACGGAAGTAGTTCACATCGCGTGAGGCAATGTGGTCGTATCCCATGTCCGAGAGGAAGTTGTCGCGCAGCCATCGCAGTGCTTCGAGCGATTCAACTTCCTGCAAAGCGATGATGTCCGCATCGGTTGTGCGAATCGCCTCCGCCAGTTTCTCAACGCGTCTGAGATCGGTTGCAAACTTGATGTCGTCGAACTCGCCGGACAGAGATGGGTCGTCCGCCTGATCAAAGAAGTTTTCCATGTTGTATGTGGCCAGACGAATCGCCCCTTCTGCTCGTGGCAGAGGCTGCGAATACCCAAAGCGATTGACTTTCTCCTGAGCATCCTGCAACGCATCGGCGAAGCCACCCGCTGCACCAGCGATGACCATGGTGCACAGCCCAAACAACAGTGTCCTGCAATGTCTCATAATGCACATGCTATCGCAATCGGGCGCTGACAGTGCGAGATATCCGCCAATACCGCCGCGTTTTTGCCGCTGTGCTTGCAGTTTTGAAGCCGGCCAATCGACGTCGTATGCGATGCTTGTTGTTGCACACGGAGCAACCGCATGCGAATCAGCCACACGACACTCGCCATTGCGTTGGCGACACTGTGCATGGCACAGGCCGGCTGTGGTTCTGCCGGGCAACGCCAGTACATGCGGCATGTCCGGGGGTCCGTCGAGCCGGGTGTGGTCCACTCTGCAGTTCCCCCGCCAACGCTCGTACAGGGGGCGCTCGATCGTCCTGACCACTGACGAAGGGGGAATGAGAGAGGCCGCCCACGCGCTGGTGGATGGCCTCCGGAGTATGAGTTGGTTGTCAGCTCAGCGCCGAGCGTGAACCTCATTGGCTGCAACGTTGTCGGCAAGCGCGCGTGCCTGCAGAATCAGCAGCGCCATTTCCAGTTGCGGGTCGATGCCCTCGTTGAGCAGTCGCATCACATCAGGCCGCTCAGACGAGTCTGCGACCTGATTGCCTTGCTCGTCAAGCGGAATCACGTCTGCCTCGCGACGAAGCTCAACTGAGTCAATGACCTGCTTGGGTGTCATCTTGACGAGGATGTCAGGATCAACACCCCATTCTGTGGCATGCGGTCGCTTGTGAATCAGCCGACCGACCGTCTCGCCCTTCTTCACGTTGGGTGGAATACGGAAGTACTGCGTTGTGAGCTTCAGTCGCGAGTCCTGCGTGATCGGCAGTACCGACTGCACACTGCCCTTGCCAAAGCTGCGTTCACCCACAACGACCGCGGCGCCGTGCGCCTGCAGGCAGCCACTCACAATCTCGCTCGCACTTGCTGAGCCCTTGTTCACCAGCACAACCGTCGGCACGTTCCGCCATGCAGCCTGGTTGGGTTGCGCTCGCAGTTGCCATGCCTGCAAACCTTCCTTGTTTTCGCCAGAGACGATCATGCCGCGATCGAGGAACAGATTGCTGATCCGGACGGCCGCATCCAGCAGACCGCCTGGGTTGAATCGCATGTCAAAGATCAGCCCTCGCGGCGTCCCCTGTTCATTGATCTCTCTCCACGCTGCGAGCAGATCGGAGTAACTGTCCTCGGTGAACTGCGTCAGACGGATATACGCGATGCCTGCCGTCGAATCGACGTACCAGTCCCAGTTGGGGTCACCATTCTCGTCAAGGTCATCCTTCCACCACCCCTGCACAGAGCGAAGTTTGATGACTTCCCGGGTAATCGGGATTTCAAGATCGTCTTCGACCCCCTCGCGTCGGAGCGTCATGCGTACCGTTGTGCCGCGCTTCCCAGTGATCCGATCAACCGCATCGTTGAGCGACCAGCCAACCGTCGAATCGCCATTGACGGCGAGGATTCGGTCGCCGGGCTTCACGCCGGCAAAATATGCGGGCGTGCCTTCAAGTGGATTGACGACCTCGATCTCGCGTTTCTCATTGTGGCGAATAAGGATGCCGACGCCGACGAAGTTGCCTTCCGTCGACTGCTGGAAGCGACGCAACGCAGCAGGCCAGACAATTTCAGAGTAGGGATCGAGTTCGTACATTGCGCCTTCGCCGAACGCGTGGTACAGCACGCTTCGCGGCAGTTCGACCGTCTGGTTGTTTGTGAACGCAAGACCGTCGAGGACCCGCGAGAGTGTCAGCGAATCGAGTTCGTCCTCTTTCGCGTTCGTGACATGGTCTATCTGCTTGTTGAGATAGTTGACCCATGTGCGGCGTGCCTGCTCGTCACCCAAGCCGGGAAAGGACTCTGACAGCTCAGAGGTCGTTGAGAGCACCTTAAGCTCAAGCAGTCCGCCGTAGAGCAGTGGTCGGTAGCCATCTGCCTCGATGTGTTCACGTGAAGCCGCACGCAGTGATGTCTTGAGCATGGTGGGCGTGATGTCTGCCACGCGCTCACGCCAATCGACAACGAGATTTGGATTGAACTCCGGGAGTTCATCTTCATCGTTCCGTTCAGCCGCTTTATTGCGGAGATCATGCAAATGACGCGGCGCGAATGTTGCGAGCAATGCAACTCGACGGTTGATCCAGTCAAGGTGCTCATCAGCAGCGACATACGCGTCGTCCCGATCAGCGTCTTCGTACAGTGTTCGCAGGCGATACTGCAGTTCCTGAGCGTACAGCCAGTCGCCACGTTCCTCGACGCCGGGAATCGCCTCCGACGCCATGGAGATGACCTTTCGGATCGATGGATCATCGAGTGCATCGGACAGGTCGTCGGAGAACGACTGCACTGTTACCGCAGCACGCAGAGCTTGAGACAACTCGCCGGCGTCGAGGTGCTGCTCAAGTTCACCCATGGCTTCTGCGCGGGCTTCTTCTCGTGCTGCCACGGATCGACCGATGTTCTCGGCTCGCCGCGCCAGTGCTTCTCTGAAGCTCTCCGCGTCGGGACTCGCTTCCACCTTCGGCAGATTGGCGAACTGCTCCTCGAGTCGATCGACATCGCCGCGGACGGCAGATCGCCAGACGGTTGTGGACCATTCGCGAACCTGCTTGTCGTCGGCCGCACTGTTTGGTGCCATCGCGACCGTTGATGCGGTCAGCACGGCCAGGAGACTTGTGGCCAGCCCGGTAACAAGACGTCGTCGATTCTGCAGGTGATTCATAGCGCTCCATTCGATTCGCGTGTGAGGATCGGGCGTCGTCGGTTCTCCAGAGTCCCATCGGCGGACAGCCGCTGAGCCTTCAAAGGCACCCGCTCGAAGCGCGGGGTGAAACACCCGTCGATCCGTTGGGTCAAGATCAGCACCCCCGAATACGGGCTATCGGTCCCTGAGCCGAGGCCGAGGCCACATTTCACGGCCGATCGAATGCCCCCGCATGGGAGGATACGTCCAAAAACTGATACCTGTTCGATCCAGCGCGGTTTACGCTCCCAAGTCGACCCGAGAGATATACTCAGACACCTTGATGCTTCTTACATCGATCTTGGCTACGACCCCCACGCCAGCAGAACGAGCGGCTGTGCGCGACGCTGCGACGACTTTTCTGATTGTGTCGCTGCTCCTGCTCGCACTGTTCGTTGTCATTGCTGTCGTTATGGTTGTTCGAAGGCGTCGGATCGCCGTGGCGAATGCACGATCTGACAAGCGATCCAACGACCAAGGGGCCGAGATCGCTGATGCGTGGCACTCAGCGGGCGAACGTGCTGAGCCCTACGACTCACGTGACCACGACTAACCCACGGGCTGGCCGTTCCCCGGTGCATAGGTCTGCTCCAGCGAACGCAACTGTTCGACCTGCTCATCAGAAAGATCAGCCTGCCGCGCCCTGCGAATCCACCGGGCAGCCTCGCGACGATCGCCCGCTTCGAGATAGCCACGAGCCAGTCCGATCACGACCTCCGCTTTGTGGAGCAGTTCCAGATCGCGGGCCACGGCGTTGTCCCAAGCATTCGCCGCGCGCTCAAGATCATCAATCGCGATGAAGGAGAGCGCCAGTTCATGGGCAACCGCAGCCTGATACCGCGTTGCGGGATCCAGTGGACCGAGCAGAT
>CAZVXI010000083.1:0-13141 GCA_964631295.1 uncultured Isosphaeraceae bacterium | reverse complement strand
CACTTGTGTCAAGAATAACGAGCCCCTGACCCTCGCCAAACTCGTTGAGTCCCTCGACTGGAGGCGTCGCGCCGAAGCTGACATATCGACCCGGTGGCAGTTGCTCCGGCGCGTAGTTGTCCAGCACGATCACGTCGAACTGGTCAGTTCCGCCGGTGGCGGCCAGCACATTGAACTCCGATCCGCTCAGCAGCGTGAGACGCTCGAGGTCGAGCCCGGATAATGCCGTGCGAATGACGAAACTCGTTGATTCAACAAGTGCAACGATCAATCGCTTCGGTGGGGCAACCACTTGCTGGACCGAGTTGTCCGCTGGAAGATCATCCTCTCGAAGGTTTGTCACGGAGATAATCGCACCTCGCGGCTGTTCAAACGGAGAGAACACGACGTTGTTGCGGCCCGGGATCAACCGACCGGATGTGTTATCGACCGTGGCGCCCGGCACCATCGCTTCCTGAATGCCAAGCGTGGTGTCATTCACTGCGAGTTCGAGGTCGCACGTTGCAGGCGCGCGATTGAAGTTCAGCAGCGCCGCAAATACCTCGACCGCCGTTGGCCTGTCATACGGCCTCTCGACGGACAACGTTGCCAGCGCGACATTGTCCGACTCAGGCGACCCGATCGGGTGATACGTCATGGATTCGCCGCGCAGCACCTGTTCCTCAAGATCAAGCACACGCCCGTCACTGAAAAGATGGAAGTCCGCAGGCGCGCTGATCGGCCTCGGTGAATCAGGATTAGGATTTGTCGTATACGCCCGAGCAAACTGGAACGCCTGGGCGACATTCGTCTCGCCATGCGTCGGCTGGATCGAATCGATCGCCGAGAGAATCTGCTGTTTCGAACTGGTAAACCGCGTCATGATTTCTGCACGGTCAGAGAACGCGATAACCATCGTCTCGCCCGGTGACGTGGAGAACAGTCCGCCCGTGTAGACGGATTCCACCCAACTGCGCGCCTGCTGCTTGGCTTCTGTGAGCCGATCGGCTTCGCTCTCCACGTCACTCGCCGTCATCGACATCGAGTTGTCGATCATGAGAACCGTTCGATCGCCAGATACTTCGCCTCCCTGCAACTGCGGCTGCATCACAGAGAAAATGAGGAACGCCAACGCGATCAGTTGGAGCAAGAGCAGAATGTTCTTGCGCAATCGTTGGAAGGGTGCATTGGCGCGCAAGTCTTCAACCGACTTCTTCCAGAGCAGCGTGCACGAGATCGCCTGCTGACGGCGCCGCAACTTGAGAAAGTACAGCAGCAGCAGTGGCGGAATAACCGCTGCTGCGAGAATCAACCCCGTGATCGGCGTGAGCAGATTCACTTGAGCAGCCCCCGGCGCCTCAGGTAGTCCATCAGCAAGGTCGACAAATCAGTCGCGCTGTCGATTGTGATGTGCATCATGCCGCGACGGACACAATACTCGCGCAGTCGTCCGCAATACGCGTTAAGATTCTCCTTGTATTTCTTGAGCAAGGCAGAACTCACTGTCACTTCGGCTGTGTCCTCATCCTCGATGTCTGTCAGTCGAAGGTCACCCGACAGGCCGTGTTTACCGGGATCAACTTCTTCCGGGCTGAGTACCTGCATGCAAAACGTGTCGTACCCGCCGCCTGCGATGTAGCGAAGCCCCTTCTCGTAACCGTCCTTGAACATGAAATCGGAGAGGATGACCATCACGCCCTTGCCCTGCCGGCCGAGCGAGATCGTGCGCATTGCATCGGTGAAGTCCGCCCCACCTGCCGGCTCACGATCGAGTAACCACGAGCCGATCTCACGGGTTCGCCTGCGACCGCGCATGTTGGTCAGCGGCATGATGCCTTCATCGTTAAACCCGTACAGCGACACACGGTTGTGATTGGCGAGCCCGATATAGCCAAGCGCCATTGCAAGCCGCTGGCAGAATGCAAACTTGCCCGGGTTGCCCCAGTCCATCGACACGCTGCAGTCGACCGCGATAACGAGGGACAGATCTTCTTCCTCAAGAAACAGTTTGAGGAACAGCTTGTCCAGCCGCGCGTAGATGTTCCAGTCCACAAATCGCAGGTCATCGCCGTGCGTGTAATGGCGGTAGTCGGCAAACTCAACGCTGATACCACGACGTTTGCTTCGTCGTTCCCCCTGCAGCTTGCCGGCAAATATCTTGCGGCTGACGATGTCGACCTGATCGAGCTTCGCCATCAACTGGCTGTCGATCAGGTCATCCACTCGTTTGGGCCGCGGCTCAGTTGTGACGCCAAATGCTGCCATAAGTCCTCAAGAAGTCGTTGTTGTTTCTTCCAGTTCCCTTGGGAGGGTGTCGAGCAGGTGATCAATGATGTCGTCCTCGCTGATACCATCCGCCTGGGCTTCAAAACTGCGCACAATCCGATGCCGTAATGCCGCATGGGCGATTGACCGGATGTCATGAAATGATGCAGCATAGCGGCCGTCAATCAGCGCGCGCACTCGAGCTGCAGTGACCAGTGTCTGCGCGCCACGCGGGCTCACACCAACGTGCACCATCGAACGAATCTTGTCCGGACAAAGTTCCCCGGATGGATGTGTCGCGAGTACGAGTCGAATCGCGTAATCCTGCACATGTGGAGCGACCACGACCTGCCGAGCGAGCCGCTGCGCCTGCTCGATTGTCGTTCCGTCCAGAACGGGATGCACACGCGGCTCGGCACGTGTCGTCGTTCGAACCATGATCTCGTTCATCTCGTTTCGCGTCGCATAAGGGACGACAATCTTGAAGAAGAATCGATCGAGTTGGGCTTCAGGAAGTTGATAGGTTCCTTCCTGTTCGATGGGATTCTGCGTCGCCATCACGAAGAATGGCGTTTGCAGCTTGTGTGTCGTACCGCCCACAGTCACCGACTTTTCCTGCATCGCTTCGAGCAATGCCGCCTGGCTCTTGGGTGTCGCGCGATTGATCTCATCGGCGTGTACAAGTTGATGGAAGATTGGTCCCGGTTTGAAGGTAAACGTCCGACGCCCTGTCACAGGGTCTTCGAGCACGACACTTGTCCCGGTGATATCCGCAGGCATGAGGTCAGGCGTGAACTGAATGCGTGCGAAGTCGAGCGTGAGCGTCTGGCCGAGTGTTCGCACGAGCAGGGTCTTGCCCAGTCCGGGGACGCCTTCCAGCAACACATGCCCATCGCCAAACAGCGCGATCAGCACCTGCTCAACAATCTCGTCCTGGCCGACGAGTATTTTGCCTATCTCTTCACGAAGCATCTTAAAGACATCGCGAAAGGCAGCGCATGATCGCTTCACACCATCGATATCTTTCAATGATGCCGCGAGGTCGGGATTGCCCGGATGGTGGCTCGGTGAGACCTGCGTCATGTCCCTTCACCATCCGCGTCTTCATCGCCTGCAGCACGTCGTTTCGCCTTGAGCAGACGAGATGTGTAATCGCCGTCATCTTCTGAGGCCGCGGGCTTGTTTTCCGGCTGCTGACGCTGTTGAGGCTGATCGCGCAAGTCTGTGATCTTCTCCTTACCGACGTCGATTGAAGTAGCAGCATCGGACTCATCTGCCTCGAAGCGTGTGCTCGCCTGGTCAGCCGACTGCCGCTGCTTTGCCTTCTCCTTTTGCTGTGAAGATACACTCGATCGCGCACGCTTCCACGCCGCGACAGTGTCCTCGCTCTTTTCGCGCTGCCGACCAACCGCACGCGCCGCAGCGCCGCGAACCTTTCGCGGGTCAACCGACAAGCGTCGTGATGCGACATCAAAGATCAGCAAGGTGGCTGCAGCAATGACGAGCAGGCCCCAAATGTCTTTCAGACTCAGTGGGATCTCAAGATCGTCTCGCTTGAAGAGATCTGCAATCGCCGGGTCGCCTGCGGAGAGCACACGGCCGCCAGTCGCATCGGCCAGTTGCTGCAACAACACCCGGTTATGTTTCGTCGCTTTGTACTCCGATGCATAGGGAACCGTCACCGCTGCCTGCACGTGGGCCGCCTGCGACCCGTCATCTCCACCCGGATAAGTGATGTTCACGAGGTATGCACCAGCATCGTCAGCTTTGAACGTCCCTCGATAGCGGCCCGGTCCCGTCTGCTGAAGCGACATGGCATCTGCCGAGCCATCGGGCCCAAGGACACGTGCACGAGCATTGAGGAAGTTCAGGAATGATGTGTCATCTTCGAGCGCCTCGACTTCGACGATCGCGAGGTCACCTTCGCGCCGCGTATTGACTTGAACATTGCGCGGGCTCGAGGGGCGCATCGCCCACCGGATTGACTGCTCCCAGAACTCGCGAAACTCTGCCCAACTCGCCCAGGCGCTGCCCCATCGGCCCGTCAGGTCGCTCGTGTATGCGATCGACCTGCCAAGCCCGTAGTTCCAGTTTGCGTACAGCGGATCATTGCCTTCAGTCGTTGGAATCACAATCGGATTCTGCGTCAGTCCCTCACGCGGCGCAGTGAGCACATAGCCCTCGATGTAAGGCACGGCCCCGAAGCTTGCCACCGGCCCGGGCATGCCCGACCGGACCTGCGGCTGATACTGCTCGCCTTCCTGAATCAGATTTCGCGAGACGAGTTGTGCCTCCTTGATGAATATCTGTGGCAGGTTCTTCGGATTGGTGACGTTATAAAAGTTGCCGCCTGTTGCCGTTGCCACCTGTTGCATGCGCGTGCGGTCGATCGCTGTCCCGTGTCCTCCAACCATGACCGTCGCGATCGTGACCTTGTTGGCAACGTATTGGTTGAGCAACTGCTGAGACGGCGGCGACGGATCACCATCGCTGATGACGATAACGTGCTTCTGGCCTGCCTGGATCGTGCTCAAACCGTTGACCGCAAGCGTCATTGATGAGCCAAAGTCCGGCATGTCGCCAACAACCATCTGCTTCGTTGCGGCGATTGCGGCACTCTTGTCGCCCACAACCTGCAGCGGGAACGCCCACGAACAGCCATTGATCGCATTCGCCCCGGCATTGCCCCAGTTATACTCAATGATCCCCGCATAATCGAGGCGGCTGAGCGCTTCGATCGCTGCCTCTGCAACACGCTGGCCCCAGAAGTTGGCCTGCGGCATTTCACATGAGTGCATGATCAGACAGAGCGCACCGCGTGGCATCTGCCGACTTTGCGGCGGATCCAGCTTCAGTGGCAGGACCTTCTTCGTCTCCGACTCGTTCCACCCCCCAGCACCGAATGACTCCGGCCCGCCGAGCATGACAAGCCCGCCGCCCATGTCGTGCACGTACGCGTGGAACATGCGGTCCTGATCATCGTCGATCGCGTAGCGTGGAATGTTCGCGAGGATAACCGCGTCATACCCCGACAGAAACACGAGGTCACCAAGCCCGCCCGGGCTGCGCACATCAACCTGAATCTCGCTTTCCTGCAGAGCCTGCACGAGGTACTGCGAATCACTGAAGCCGTCGTCAACAACAAGCACTTTTCCCTCGGCGCCGACGAACGTCACTGCCAGAGCGGAGTTGTTGCCGGATACATAGTCCGATGCAGGATCATCCGGTACGAAAGATGCCTCGAACTTCATTGGGCCAGCATCATCAAGACTCAGCGGAACCTGGAAGACTTTCGGCCCGGGCTCCAGTTGGACGCGAAACCCGTCGCCGACGTCTTGTCCGTTCAGGTCCACGATATCGCCGTTCATGCTGAGGTATACGGTGCCGGTGGTTTGGGCCTGGCTGCGCAGCACGAGGTTGACGTTGGCGGACTGACCGAGGCGCACGCGCGACGGCGCGACAATGCGCTCAAAGATCACCTCGTTTTCGTGTTCGTATTCAAGGACGAGCACATCCACCGGGATGTTATTTGCTTCGGCTTCTCGAGCGGCTTCCAGCACATCGCCGACCGTCTCGTTTCCATCTGACACGAGCAGGATCCGGTTGGCCGTGTCATCCGGCATGATGGCCATAGCCGTCTTGATTCCCGTTTCGAGGTTTGTCGCGGTCGGGTCGGCAACATCAGATGCCGGCTGCACAGTGCTGTTCTTGTGGGGCATAGCAGCAATCGCTGCGTCACGCGCGATCGTAATCACTGCAATGCGATCTTCGGGCTGCCGGCTTTCACGCGCTTCCGATGCGTCACGCAGAAACTCGAGTGAACTGCGCTTCAGCGGCAGCGGCACGGACTGACTGCGATCGAGCAGCATCGTCACAGTGACACCTTCGCCTCGCTGAATGAGCGACGGCTCAGTGAGCGTGACAACCAGGACAAGCACCAGCAGCGCCCGAAAGGTGAAAGAGACCCACGCCTTCACTTTGCTCACGCCACCAATCGACTTGAGCGACAGCACAAAGATCGGGATCAGCAGCACCAGCAGGAACAGCCAGATCGGGTGTTCGAATGCGATTGGCATGTCAGACATCAATCACCTTTCGCGAAACGCAGATCATTCTACGCCCGCCCGTCACCTTGTCAGTTGAACATCGTTATGACCTGCACACGGTTATTGCCCGAGTCCAGCACAAACCACTGATCGCCGATCCCATCAACTCCCCAAGGATACTGCAACTCCCCCTTGTCGAACCCCAGCCTTCCGAATGTACCCAGCGATTCTCCCCCTGCTGAAAAACGCTGCAAGCGGTTGTTCCCGAACTCGCAGACGACAATCGAGCCGTCCGGCAGGACATCCAGATCATACGGATACGCGAGTTGCCCCAAGCCCTGGCCCGGCTCGCCGAAAGTTCGCAGCACTCTCCCGGAACGATCTGTCACAACGATCCGGTGATTGCACGCGTCCGCGATGTAGAGTTCCGACTCATCTGCTGAGAAGACGATCGACTGAGGCCGGTTGAACTGGCCTTCATCGGTACCAAACCTCCCGAATGAACGGATCGGCTCACCTTCGGGGGTAAACACCTGGATTCGGTCGTTTCCACCATACTCGCTCACGTAGAGACTGCCATCTGGCGCGAACTCGATATCAGTCGGGTAAATGAACTGCCCCGGCTGCTCACCATATGAGCCAAACCGCAGGAGTTCCGTGCCGTCCGGCGCGTACTTGATGATGCGGTGGTAATGCGTATCGGCAACATACACATTGCCATCAGGCCCGACATTGAGCCCAGTCGGTTTGCCGAACTCCTTCTCGGGCATGGACCATTCGAGTTCCGCGTTGCCATCCGTATCGAACCGCTGCACGCGCGCGGTCTTGTCCACGACGTAGATCCATCCCCGCTGCGGATCAGTGGCGATCGCACGCGGATAGCTGAACTGGCCGGGACCTCGACCCGGGCTTCCGAACGCGAACTCGACATCAAGCGGAGCGCCGTCGCGCGAATCGACGCAGCCGGGAATCGCAACAATCATGATGCATGACATGGTGAATGCAACGAATCGCTGTGATGATCGAGACGAGACGAGGACAGCGATCGTGCTCATCAGAAGCGCAACCACCATAAAACACGCAAGCGCGAGCATGACAGTGTACGGCTGCTGATAGTGCATTGCATTCAGGATCGCTGGCGTTATGACCTGTGTGCGCGGTGACCGGAGCAGTGCTGTCACGGGAATCTCGCTCAGAACGAGCACAGCAGAAATCGCAGCCGAGGCGATCATGACGGCGATCCACCGAGGCCGCGTCGCGGTCAAGAGCGCGATGAGTCTGCGCCCGGCTCCATCGAGCCAGCGTGCTTCATACAACGTACGTGGTTCGCGGGTGGACAACCATCGCCCGAGAATGACGCCGACAAACGCAAATCTCGCGATCAGCGCGACGATCAACCCAAGCGAACTATCGTAGAGCAGATCATCAAGTGCGAATGCTGGACGGTTGTAGGCAGCCTCGAATCCGGCAACGATCAGCGTCGCGGGCAAAGCTGCCATAATCAGCCAGGCAAACCCTTGGGCATGCGCGACCCAGCGAATCCAGGCTCGATGTGAATCCCACAGCACGCTGAGCGCCACCGCGAGCACGGCAACAACGATGGAAGCAGCAGCAGCGATCGTCGCACTTCCCAGCAAATCTCCACCGTAGAACTTCCCAAACTCGCTCAATTGCGATGTTCCGCTGGTCGCGAGAAGCGAACCGATGCCTCGCGCAAGCAGCAGAACCGGTACGGCAATCGAGATCAGCCAGATCGCCAGCGACGTGAATCGCGGCCCTCGCATGTGAGGCTGGCGAGCCATGGGCGATGGCCGGAACAGAGTCATCCAGATGAACGCCGCACCGAGGATGGCAACCGCGACCGCTGGAAGCGACGTCATGACAATCGCCGACAGTGAGGCTCCGGTGGCTTCCATCGCGCGGAGTTCGTTGCCGAATGTGAAGACCTCTGCGAGATCAAAGCACGTGGTGTTGTTGAAAGTAAGCAGGGCAACGATGGCGCCACCAATCAACAAGCCACGACCATCGTTCCGCAGAGCAGAGAAGACTCGGTCGATCCGTCGTGCGCCATCCACGCGCAACAGGTCCGTCGGTTCCGACTGCGTGCCGCGTGTCGCTGCAACACACCACGCAACGATTGGCCACGACCAGCACACGAGGCCGAGCAGCAGCGTCACGAGGCGCATCTCTGTCATCAGTCGGTGGTTGATGATGACCCCATGCAGCCATGAACCACTGGGCCATGCCTGCCACCAGCACCAGAAGACCGTGTACGCCGGCAGGCAGATTGGCGCGACACACAGCACTGCGAACCACCGCCGACCCCTGCCACTGCGCGATCGAGATGCGATCATCCGTCCCGGAAGCCACCCAAGCAGCATGGCCCCGAGGCTGATCAATGCTGACCAGAGCAGGGTCGTTGCGAGCAGACTCAGCGGACTGTGAAGCCGTTCGCTGCCAACCTCTGCGAGTGCATCTGTCTCAAACAACGACTGACCTGCCGCAAGCAACGGGAGCACACACCCGACGAACACGAGTGCTGACGTGAGAACGGCAATCGTCGTCTCGCTACGCCGCATCCGGAGTGTTCATCCCGGATGTATCATTATCCGATTCACCATCGTCATCGGCAGTCACATCATCGTTGCTGCCGTCCCCATCGGTGTACGAACGTGGACGGAAAGGCTCGCGCTCGATGGGCGGCTCATATGTACGCTGTTCGCGCGTCTTGATTGCATTGAGAAGCTCATTGATCGCGGCAAGGCGATGGTCGGCAGCATCGGCATAGTCAATCGCGAGTGGATTGGAAACTGCGTACTGAGGATATGCATCTGCCAGCGATGGACGAAGCGGCGTATTGTGCGAATCAGACTCTGCAAGCATGCGTTCGACGCGTTCTGAGAGCAGGTACTCGATCAGTGTGCCAGCGTTGCCCGGATTTGGCCCGCCCGCGACGCGCGCCACAGTGTTGGGGATGAGCAGCGTGCCCGCACCCGGGCGCTGCGGATCTGAATCGTGTCTCGGGTAGACAAGCGCGACATCAAGCCCGTTTGCCTGCGCTGCCCACACATCATCGGTGTCGGTCATGCCAAGATCGTACTCACCGGATGCCACTGCCTGCACAACGCCTGCATTACCGCTGGTGAGCAGTGCGACATCGTTGTCCGCGAGGCCCTCTGCGAACGCACCATAGAAGGCGGGGCCGAGCTTGCGCCAGTATGCACGCATCGCACCGAGGTGCCCGCCGGTCGTACCGAAGCGCGGGTCTGCCATCGCGATTCGACCAGCCCACCTCGGCTCGACGAGGCCAAGCCAGGTTTCGGGAACGTCGTTTTCATTGAGACGCGACGGCGCGTACACGATCACCCGGGCGCGAGCACCGAAACCATACCACCGACTTTCTGAATCGCGATGCTGCTGCGGCCAGTCGCTGATTTCATCTGATACGTATGGTGCAAGCACTCCCTCTTCAGCCAGTTCGATCGTCATGAATACTTCGGATGACCAGAACACATCGGCCTTGGGGTTGTCTTGCTCCGAGCGCAAACGTTCGACCAGTCCGGTCGTCTTCTTGGCTTCCGTGTCGCCGAGCATCTCAACATTGATGCCGGTCTGATCTTCAAAGTCCGCAACCACCTGACGGGCAACGTAGTCATCTGCGGAGACATAAAGAACCACTGTGCTTCCCCCGGCATCAGCGCTGCCGTTCTGATCACTCGTATTGCATGAGGTGAGCACAGGTGAGCCCGAGATCGCAGCTATCGCAAGCAAGCGAGCGTGCATCTGTTTCAGCTCTGTCACGTGTACTGCTCCATCCGACGGGGCTCGGAACCACTTGCACGAAGCGAGGCGAGTCAGCCGTCTGATGTCTTGGCAGCCTCAGCCTTCTCTTCAGCAGCCTCGATCTGGCGGACCTGGTTTTCGAGTTCGCCGAAATAATGCTGAATCGCCTTGTCGTACTTGCGAGGCAGTTCATCGTCCGCCAAAGCTTCGTCGTAGCCTTCCATTTCGGCGAGGACGGCCTTTGCGACCTTCTTCTTTGACTCGCCGGTCTGCAACGGGCCATCAATGAGCGTGCGCGCGATCACGGGGCCATCGCCGGTCGTTTTGACGTCCGGTTTGGTGATCTTGAGCCCGGTCGGCGTTGGTGCCTTCGGTGCCTGCCCACCCTGGCCGGCGCCCCAACCGCCCATGCCACCCTTGCTCTGTCGCCATTGCTGCATCGCCTGCTGCATCGCAAGGCCCTGGCCAAGCCCCTCGCACTGCCCCTGGCATGCGTTGGCGGCTGCCTGCGCTTGCTTGAGCATCTGCTCCAACTGTTCCATGCCGTTGAGCTGGTCCATCGCCTGACCCATGCCCTGCTGCATTTGCCCCTGCTGTCCCTGCTGCATGCCCTGCGCCATCTGTTGGCACGCCTGGCCGAGCCCCTGACACATCTGGTTCGCAGCCTGCTGTGCCTGCGCCATCTGCTGAAGCTGCTGCTTCTGCTGCTGATTCAGATTCTGGTTGTTCTGAATCTGCTGCTGCAAGGCTTGTGGATTCTGCGCAAGTTGCGGGTCCATCCCCGCCTGCTTGAGCGCTTCTTCAAGTTGCTCCTGCTGCTTGGCGAGTTGCTCGAGTTGCTTGGCGATCTGCTCAAGATTCTCAGCAAGCTGATTGGCCTGCTCATCATTGAGCTCGCCCTTCTCCATTTTCTCCATCATCTTCTCGAGTGCCTGCTTGGCCTGCGCGAAGTTCCCCTTGTTGAGAGCCTCTGCAAGTTCCTTGCCATCACCCTCCATGGGCGCGTTGAGTTCTTTGAGCTTGCGCTTGATTGCGTCGGCCTGCATGCCTTTTTCGCCATCAACGATTTCATTGAGTTTGCGGCTGAGATCAGTAACCTTCTTGATTGCCTGACGTTTGATTTCCTCAGGTGATCGCGGCGCTTCTGGATCAAAGCCGTCCTTGGTCAGATCGCCGAGAAGATCACCAAGTTCTTCGTTCAGCTCGGGCTGCTGCTCAATTGTCTTCACAACCGCTTCAATGGTCTGCTGCGCTTCGTTCTTCGCCTCAATGACTTCCGCTTCAGTCGCGGCATCTTCACCGAACAGGTCGAGTGGGTCGAGTTGAGCAAGCATGAGGCCGGCAAGCACAAGCAGCGGGCTGACGTACCAGCCGCGCGGCGGCGTCACCTTGAAAAGCCGACGAACCTGTTCGCGTGATCGCGGATCGCGCGACACGCGGACCGCGTCTTCCATTGCAGCCATTGCGAATACATCAGTCCGCTTTTGAACATGCAGCGCAGTCGAAAGCCTCTCTCGCAAGTCGAGCCGCTCATCGACCTCCAACGCAACGGATGTTTCCGGTCGACGATGATTCCACCAGATTCCTGCAGCAACGATAAATGCGGCGCCTGCCAGGACAGGTGCGACCCACACCCACGGAATGAACGCCTCCGCCCCTCCGCGATCGACCAGCATGAGTACCAGTGCCAGCCCGGCAATCACGCACGCCACGACATGCAGCCGTGAGAGAAAGGCCGATGCCTCAAGGCGACGCGCGGCGGTCTTCAGCAATACGCGAATGTCGTTCATGGGAGCTCTCCCGTGATTTCGGGTTGTTCTTTGTCAACCAAGTGGTGACATCTACTATTGTTCGGCGTTCCAGGCGACAATGCAAGGAAAAATCGACAAGGTCGTGCCGTTTTGCCCATCTTGCTGACCCAGTGCCCATCGCTCGGCCGATGTGCGATTGTCCGACTTGACGGACCTGCCGATATGACTGCTGCGAACATCTACCATGGTATCATCCAATTCCCGCACCACCCCGGTTGCAAGACAAGGACAGCCCCATGCGACTCCACCCACGGACCTTACTAATCGTAAACATCTGCCTCGCAGTGGTTTGCGTCGCAATATCTCCCGCACAGGCTCAGAGCGATTCGCAGCTGCGCCGTCAGAACGATGACTTGCGGCAGCGGGTGCAGAGCCTCACCGATCAACTGCGAGCCGCCAACGAACGGATCAGCGAACTTGAGAAGACAATCGTTCAGCTTCGTGAGGAACTGGCCTCGGCCAGCACGCGGCGATCGGAGACTCCCCCTCCCCCGGTTGAGGAAAAGGTGACGATTGACGAATCCAAGCCGGATGCCAGCCCACGGGCACTGCTCCGGCACCTTCAGGAAGATTACCAGGCAACCCTCGGCGACATGGATCGCGGATCTACGGGCGATCGCACTCGCACTGCGTTTGTGCGTGCGCTGGAACGCTGGCAGAATCGTGTGAACCGCGAACTTCGCACGCAAATCGAATGGCATGTGAAAGTTATCGATGCAACTCGTGTATCGCGCGGAGTGCAGCTTCGGCTCATCGCGATTGATCCAGAAACGAACGTAGAACTCGGCATTCCTTTCTTCGGCGCGCTGCGGAACTCGAACGTGATTCGTCGGCTGGAGCGGTTCGACCAGAAAGGTCAGATGGAGCATCTCGTTCTGCGCGGCATTCTCGAACCCGCGGTGGAGATGAACCCCGCGCGCGATGAGCAGGGCACGTTCAACTCGCCGCCGTTCATCGGTCCATTTGCTGAGTTTGGTATGCGTGTGCAGATCGATACGATCCTCTCGCCCGAGGAAGTCAAAGACGATAAGAACGCGGACAAGCGTTACTGATTCCGCTGCGACTGTGATTGGAGGGGCTTGAACCGCCCCCATTGCGTCGGGCGCGACACCGCATCACCCAGCAGTGAGAGGTATGCCGAGCGCGGAATCTCGATGCAGCCAAACTGGTGCAAGTGTCGATTGGTGAACTGCGTGTCGAGCAGCTCGAAACCCTGATGACGCATCCATCGTACGAGATGCACCATGCAAATTTTTG
>CAZVXI010000082.1:0-13235 GCA_964631295.1 uncultured Isosphaeraceae bacterium | reverse complement strand
ACGCTTGGCCTTGCATGGATCTCGTATGCCGTCTTCTGCTTGAAAAACAAAAATGACGTCATTGCGAACGACGGACAAGCGATCGCCCCCACCCGTCGTGCGTCGGTTGCCGCTGCTGATGCAGACCGAACAATCACCCGCGAGATCCCCAGTTCGAAAGACAACGTCACGATTGTCTGGATGCACGCTGCGTACGTCCCGCCCGCCGACGACGACGCCCCTGAAATGATCAACGATGAACTCGATCCGACCTCGATGGCTCCGCTGCACGACTTCACGTCATGACCACGACCACACTGAACTGACATCGATTGAAAGGACCACCATGAAACGACCTGCATGTACACTTGCGCTCATCGGCCTGGCTGCACTCACGGCCGGACTCGCTCCAGCGACACCTGCGCCTCAGGATGCCCGCCAAGATTCGAGCCAGATAATCCGCGATACGGTCGCGAATCGCACGATCAATATCTACAAACTCAAGCACTCCTCGGCCTCGGAACTCGCTGATGTTGTCACTCGCGTGATCAGATTGAGCCCGGGTGAGATCACGGCCGTGGATGAGCGAACCAACGCGCTCATCGTTGCCGCGCTCGAGCCGACCCACGAAGAGGTCGCAGACCTGCTCGAGCGTCTCGACCAGCCGGTCGAATCGACCACGCCGAACCTGCCGGTGGGCATCTTCCCGATCAAGCACGTCCAGGGAGGCGCGCTGGTCGCCACGATCGAGCATCTGATGCGCTCATCCACATGGCTGACCATCGGTTACGACAGTGGTTCCAGTTCGATTGTCGTGCGCGGCGAGGAAGAAGACCTGCAGATGGCCGAGCAACTTATCGAATCGCTTGACGTGCCGACCGCACGCCGGATGGAAACAGGAAAACAGGTGACGCTGCGCATCTGCTGGCTTGCCAACGGCGTCGACGGGCTGCGTCACGTTCCGGCGGACCTTGGCGATGTCGAGGCCGAACTTGGCCGCCTCGGCGTGGAAGGTCTTGGCCTTGTCGCGCAGACAACGACCACCATCACGGCGGGCAAGGACTTCCAATCCAACTTCACCGCCTTGCTCGACGGATCGTGGGATGTCAATATGGATGGAGCCACCCGCATTGTTGACTCCCAATACGTGATCGACATCGGCATCAATGGAAAAGCCCGTGAGGCAGAGCAAGCAGTCGCAGCAGCGGCCGATGGGCGCGCGGCAGCAACGAGAGTTCATCATGATTCCGTCCTCATCGAGACGACCATCACCACGCCGGGCAATCACTACGTCGTACTTGGCATGACGCCGATCCTGAACACAGACAGCGTGTTCGTTGTTCAGGTCATTCCCTGATCGACATTGAGCAGCTTGCGAGCAAGAGTCCGCGCATTCCAGTGCGCGGGCTTCTCTCACCTGTGGTCAGACGTTGAAGTATTTCGCCTGCGGATGATGCACGACCAGCGCGCTCGTTGATTGTTCCGGCTCGATCTGCCAGTTCTCAGTGAGTGTGCACCCTATTCTCTCCGCATCAAGCAGCTTGAAGATGATGCCTTGATCACTCATCTCCGGACAAGCCGGGTAGCCGGGGCTGTAGCGCGAGCCGCGATAAGACTGACGGAACAGTTCGTTGATTTTCGGCGAGTCGTCGCGGCCGATACCAAGTTCGAGCCGCATGCGCTTGTGCCAGAGTTCGGCGAGCGCTTCAGCTGTCTCGACAGCAAGGCCATGCAAGTAGAGATATTCCGTGTATTGATTGTCTTCAAACAACGTGCGCGCCTTCTGGCTGGCCTGATCACCGACAGTTACACATGTCAGGCCCAATACATCGCGCTGTTTGCCATCGATTGGCAGGAAGAAGTCGCTGATGCATCTTCGATCACGCTTCTCCTGACGCGGGAAGGTGAAACGTTCTATCTCACGCGATTGATCACCCGGATCGAATACGATCAGATCGTTGCCCTCAGATGCGCATGGGAAGAAACCATAGGCTACACGCGGCTTAAGGATCTTCTCATCGCGGCACTGCTGTTTGAGCCGGTCAAAGACAGGCAGGCAGTGATCTTCCATGTGGTGCTTGTATTCGTCCTCCGACATCGACCCCTTCTTGAAACCCCACTGTCCGCGGAACAGGGCGACTGGGTTGATAAAGGGATACACTTCATTGAGATCGATGTCATCGACAACGCGCGTACCCCAGAACGGAGCCTCCGGAACATCGTGATCCCACTCCAGGCCGGAACCCGCCCGATCATCCTGGTCGACCACGACTGCGTTTCCGCCGCCACCCTCTTCTTCGCCTCCGCGCTTCTTCGCACGAGACGCCGCGACGCGCTTTTCGACATCCGCGCGTTTACTCAGCCGCTCTTCAATTTCGGCGTCGATCTCGCCAATGCGATTGGTTGTGAGCAGGTCACACACGCGCATGCCCTCGAATGCATCCTTGCCGTAATAGAGCGGCCCTTGATAGATGCCGCGCAGGTGACTCTCCGCGTAGTGCCGGGCAAGTGCCGCGCCGCCGAGCATCACAGGCACGCGAACACCCCGGTCGTTTAGTTCGCGCAGATTGTCTTCCATCACGACAACCGACTTCACGAGCAATCCCGACAACCCAACTGCATCAGGCTTGTACTCTTCGAGTGCTTCGACGATGGTTTGAATGGGAACTTTGATTCCCAGATTGTGCACCGTGTAACCATTGTTTGTCAGGATGATGTCGACCAGATTCTTGCCGATGTCGTGAACATCACCTTTAACGGTTGCGAGAATCACGGTGCCTTTTGTCTGGCCGTCCTTGATTTTCGGCATGTGCGGCTCGAGATGCGCGACCGCCTGTTTCATCACCTGTGCAGACTGCAACACAAACGGAAGTTGCATCTGCCCGGAGCCGAAAAGTTCACCAACAATCTTCATCCCCGCCAGCAGGTGATCGTTGATGATGTCCAGCGGCGAGTACTTCTTCATCGCCTCATCAAGCGTTTCATCAAGGTTCTTGTTCTCTCCATCGATAATGTGATGCTGGAGTTGCTCCTCAAGCGTGCGTTCGATTTGATCAGCATCGTTGGTCTGCTCTTCGACGTCGGCGAACAGATCGATGAATGCAGAGAGCGGATCGAACGATTCATCTGTGACCGCATCGGGAAGCCCTGTCCCGCCCGCAGACTCAGCACGCCGATCATAAATCAGATCCAGCGCGGCATGGCGCTGATCATCGGAGATGCGATTCAGCGGCAGTATCTTTGACGCATGGACAATCGCGCTTGTGAGGCCGGCTTCCATAAGTTCATGCAGAAACACGGAATTCAACACGACACGCGCTGCCGCGTTAAGCCCGAAGCTCACATTCGAAAGACCGCACGTAATCTGGCACTCGGGATACGCATCACTGATCATCTTGACGCCGTCAATCAGTTCGAGCGCGCTGCGCCGGTCGGCGTCCATCCCGGTTGAAATCGGCAAGACCAGCGGGTCGAAGAAGATGTCGACCGGATCGATGCCGTGCTTTTCAACGGCGCGTTCATACGCGCGCCTGGCGATGGCGAACTTACGCTCCGCCGTCCTCGCCATCGCGGCTTGTTCATCCTCATCGATTGATCCGATGACGACCGCCGCCCCATAGGTGCGTGCAAGCTGGAGCACTTCATCGAATTTCTCTTCGCCATCTTCAAAGTTGGTTGAGTTGATGATGCACTTGCCCGGCGCATGCTGCAGCCCTGCTTCAATCGTGGCTACCTGCGTCGAGTCGATCATCAGCGGCGCGTTGGCCTGCTTGACAGTGCGGGTTACGATTCTCGCCATGTCGGCGGCATTGTCTCGACCTGCATAATCCGTGTTGATATCGAGCACGTTGGCACCTTCGCGGCTCTGGTCGCGCGCCATCGAGACGATCTCATCCCACTTTTCCTCTTCGAGCAGCCGCTTGAACTTGCGACTTCCCGAGGCGTTCATTCGCTCACCGACGATGAGAAACGAGTTCTCCTGACGGTATTCAACCGGTTCATACAGCGACGTACACGACGATGTCGCGGACACCTTCGAACGTTCAAGTCGGTCGCTCGCTTCCACTGCCTTCACGACCTCGGCAATGTGCTCCGGCCCTGTGCCACAACATCCGCCGACAATATTCACACCAAACTCACGGACGAATCTGCCGAGCGCGTCGCCGAGCTCGCGTGGCTTGAGTGGAAACGATGTCTTGCCGTCGACAAGAACCGGCAGCCCCGCGTTCGGGAGCACGGAGATCGGACGATCCCAGTGCTTCGCCAGATACTCCACATGCTCAGTCATCTCCGTCGGGCCGGTGGCGCAGTTCAGTCCGAGCGATGCGATCGGATATGGCTTGAGCGCGTGCACGGCGGCAGCGATCTGAGAGCCGACCAACATCGTGCCGGTCGTTTCGATCGTGACGCTGACCATGATCGGCACGTCATCACGCGATTTGCCCGATTCGTCTATCGCATTCAGGCATGCGTTGATCGCGCATTTGACCTGAAGCAGATCCTGACAAGTTTCGATCAGCAGGGCATCCGCACCGCCTGCGAGCAGACCCCGGGCCTGCTCCGCGTAGCTGTCGAGCATACGAGCCCATGTGATCTGGTCGAGCGTGATCAGTTTCGTGCCCGGACCCATTGAACCGATCACGAAACGAGGCTTGTCAGTGGTCGCATGTTTGTCGCACGCGGCGCGAGCGACCTCCGCAGCCTCTTTGTTGATGTCGAATGTCCAACTGACCAGCTCTTCGTCGAACTCGGCGAAGACATGCTTGTTTGCCCCGAATGTGTCGGTTTCGACCGCGTCTGCACCGACAGAGAGAAACTCCTCGTGGATGGACTGGATCAACTCCGGCCGACTGCGAACGAGCACATCAACGCAGTTTTCACGGCCGAGATAGTCTTTCTCGATGTCGAGGTCGATGTTCTGGAGCGTGGCTCCCATCGACCCATCAACGACAAGAACGCGGCGATCGATTTCCTGGAGAAGTCTGGATCTCATGGTACACGGACTATAAGAGCATTTGCCTGCCTTTTCAACCGTTCATCCGGATGAATGGATGAACGCGATGCGCCCCGCAACCGGATGTCCAAAATGTCACTGGCCAGGGACATGTCAGCCGACATCCTCCCGGTATTATGCTTGACTGTGGATTTTCCCGAAGCGGTGAGAGTTCGCCGCCGGTCTGCCACCAAACTCCAGAAAGATGAAGGATTCAGAAACATGCGACTACGCACACTGCACACGACACTTGCGTCATTGACGTGCCTGGCACTGTTTGCACCCGCCATGGCTCAGGAAACCAGGCCAGCATCAGATATGCCAAAGGCTGAAGAGATCTTCGAGGCTGCACGCAAAGCGATGGGCGGCGATGCGCTGAAAGAAATCGACTCGATGATGGTCAAAGGGTCCATGTCGATCATGGGCCAGAGTATGACAATGACTTCCTACTGGGCGCGCGGCAAGGATGAAGCAGCCGACAAAGTCGTCGTGTCGCAAAGTGGTGGCGGGGCAAGCGGCGGCGCTGGCAGCGACGGTGAAACACACTGGGCCAACGAGCCGATGCGCGGATATCGCTTGATCACCGAAGAGGAGTGGAAAGCCCAGGGCAGCATGGGTGGTGGTCATTTCATGTTCGTCACTGATGATCGTGAATCTGAATCCACGTTCGAGACCATCGGCGTCGAAGAGTTCGGCGGCAAGCAGTGCTACAAACTCAAATCCACCGAAGGCGAAGTCGAGCAGTACGTGTACTTCGACAAGGAAGAGGGCCTGCCTGTCGGCACACAAATCGAACAGGAAGCCATGCCCGGCCAGACGATGACAATGAGCATGACCTTTGATGGATGGAAGGCCTTTGGGGATGTCAAGTTCTTCACACAAATGAATCTCGACATGGGCGGCATGATGGAAGCCACGCTCAACTATGACAAGATCGAGGTCAACAAGGTTGAAGAGAGCATCTTCGAACTTCCAGCAGAAGTGAAGAAGCTCAAAGAACAGAAGGATTCGGATAAATAAGAGCCCGATTCACTGACACACGGAGATTCAGATCGGCGGCGTCTGCCGGCGTCGCCGATCCTTCTGCCCACGACTGTTATGACACAACATGCCATCGATATTCGCGGCGTCACCAAGACGTTTGGCAAAAACGCTGCCGTGAGCAACCTCGACCTGCAAGTTCCCACTGGATCACTATGCGGATTCCTCGGGCCAAACGGTGCTGGCAAGAGCACGACAATCCGCATGATCATGTCGATCATCCTGCCTGATGCCGGGGATATCAAAGTCCTTGGCGGCAGCGCGCTCGCGAGCAAGGATCGCATCGGATACCTGCCGGAAGAACGCGGTGTCTATCGCAAGATGAAGGTCGGCGACTTCCTGCATTACATGGCAGAGCTCAAGGGCCTCAAGCCATCTGATGTCAACAAGCAGATTGACGACTGGCTCGAACGTGTGGAGCTGTCCGACGTGCGCACACAGAAGTGCGAGGAACTGTCCAAAGGAATGCAACAGAAGATTCAGTTCGTTGCGGCTGTGCTGCACGAGCCGGAACTGCTCATTCTTGATGAACCGTTCTCCGGCCTTGACCCGGTGAACGCACAACTGCTCAATCGAATCATCCGCGAACTACACGATGCTGGCACAACGATCATCTTTTCCACGCATGTGTTGCATCAGGCAGAGTTGATCTGCGAGAGGATTTTCCTCATCAACAAAGGCGTAAAACTTCTGGATGCAACGCTTGACGAAATCCGCGCGCGATTCGACCCGCGGACGGTCGTGGTTGAACCGCTCAATGGGCAGGTTGACCTTCAAGCGCTGCCACACGTGAGCGATGTGCGGGCGATTCCCAACTCGTCTGAGTTTGAACTGGAGTTGGATGGCAACGCAGATGCGCAAGCTGTGATGCACGCGGTGATGCAACGCGGGTCGCTGCGAAGCGTTCGGCTGCGGCAACTCTCGCTTGATGAAGTGTTCATTCGGCTTGTGATGGAGGATTCGGGTGCAGAGGCTGCCATCCTCGCGCGGGAGGAACTGAGCCATGTCTAAAGTGATGGCAGTCGCAACACGCGAGTTCAAGCAGACAGTGTTCAGGCCGGTGTTCATCCTCGCGGTTGTCGGCATGCCGTTGCTGTTTGGCACGCTGGCGGTTGTCGCAGGTGTCATGATGGTAACCCACGAAGAGCCACCGCTTGTCGGAACAGTCAAGGTCGTGGCTGACGATGAATCGCTGGTTCCGGCACTCGCGACAGAGTTCACCGAAGAAGCCCGTCAGAAAGAGCAGGAGCGGCAGGCAAAAGATCAGCTTGAAGGAATCAAGCAGGGCAACATCTCTGCAGGTGGCGGATCAACCCAACCAATGGGGCACCGCGGCGAGGTTGACATCACAGCGCGGTCAGCTGATGCGGGCGAAGCGATCGACACACTCAAACAACGCGTGCGCGACGGTGTATTGCTCGCCCTCGCGATTGTTGATGAGCAGGTCATCACCACGCCGGAAGCTGATGCGGAACGGCCAAAATTCCAGCTATTCGTGCAGGAGGATGTTGACAGTGACAATGTCTCGCTGATCGAGAATGCCATCGGCCGCGCGGTGGTTCGCGTGCGAGCCCAGCGCGCCGGGCTGGATGCGGACACCGCGATGTCCATGATCAAGCGCCCGGGTTCGGAGACTTCTCGCACACTCGCCGAGGGTGGGGAGCGATCCGACTCTGGCACGAAGCGCGAGTTGCAGCAACTCATCCCGATGGCGTTCATGATCCTGCTTTGGGTTGGCGTGCTGGTGGCCGGACAGCACCTGCTCATGTCCACCATTGAAGAGAAATCCAACCGGGTGATGGAAGTGCTGCTGAGTGCCGCGAGTCCTATGCAACTCGTAACGGGCAAGATCCTCGGCTACGGCGGCGTCGGGCTGCTGATCATCGGCCTTTACGGCGGTGTAGCAGTTGGCGGTGGCATCGTCGGGACGACGGCGGCTGGCGTGAACTTCACTGACTGGGTGAATCCGGTCGACCTGATCTACCTCGTTGTCTTCTTTTTCATGGCGTATTTCATGATCGCGTCGCTTTTCGCGGCGGTCGGCTCAGCCGTCACCGATGTCCGCGAAGCCAACACACTCGTCACGCCCGTGATGCTGCTGCTCATGGTGCCGTGGATGCTGTGGATGCCTATCTCGCAGGCACCGAACGGGATGGGCGCGACGATCTTCAGTTTTGTCCCCCCCGCTTCACCGTTCGCGATGGTGATTCGTATGACCGCGGAAGAGCCGATCCCAACATGGCAAATCATCACATCGATCGTGTGGGGGATTGTCTGTACGTTCGGGTTGATGTGGGGCGCAGCAAAAATCTTCCGCGTGGGTACTCTCATGTATGGCAAGCCGCCATCACCAATAGAGTTGCTCAAGTGGTTGCGCTACTCGTGATGTTGCGGTACACTCTGCTCCCAACTCGGGAGATGTGAGGACAGGACACCATGTTCGATAAACTCGCCGCGACAACGACCGATGCACTCGATGGCTTTGTCCGTGACGGTATCACCGTTGCCGTGGGTGGCTTCGGACTGTGTGGGATTCCTGAGCAACTGATCATCGCACTGCGTGACTCGGGCGTCAAAGACCTCACGGCCGTCTCGAACAACGCAGGCGTCGATGACTGGGGCCTCGGCCTGCTGCTGCAGACGCGGCAGATCAGGAAGATGCTCAGCAGCTACGTGGGCGAAAATGCCGAGTTCGAGCGGCAGTTCGTTGCCGGCGAGCTGGAACTGGAGTTCTGCCCGCAGGGCACGCTGGCTGAGCGGATGCGAGCTGGCGGCGCGGGCATCCCCGGATTTTACACGAAAACCGGCGTGGGCACGATGATCGCTGAGGGCAAAGAGACCAGAACGTTCGACGATGAGCAGTACGTGCTCGAACGCGGGATCCGGGCTGATTTGTCGCTGGTCAAAGCATGGAAGGCCGATCGCAGCGGGAACCTGATTTACCGCAAGACCGCGAGAAACTTCAACCCCCTCGTCGCCATGTGCGGTGAGATCACGGTGGCGGAAGTCGAAAAAGTCGTCGATGTCGGCGATCTGGAGCCAGACGCGATCCACACCCCCGGGGTGTTCGTTGATCGGATCGTCCAGACAACGTCCGAGAAGCGGATTGAACAGCGCACAGTTCTGAGCGGTTCGTGATACGCGGGCGATGGTGGCCGAGAAACAGGGCGATCCTCACGTGAAATGACGGCCGGACTCCGTTGCAGCTCGGATGTGGCCGATTTGGAAAATCTCCGGCCATAACTCGCCGACTTGGGCGTTAGACACTCGGAACCGGCTGTAAGTGCTATCGCGCCGGCGTTGGAGGAGCTATCCGAGTTCGACGGATGGCCGGAAGAACACTGTAAAAGCTTGATAACAAAGAGGTTCGAGCAAGATGAGAAGGTTGATCAAAGCGATCGTGTCACTCCGCGGGCTGGCTGCTATGGCCGCCCTTGCCACGACCATGGTGCTGTCCGCTCCCGCCTCCGCACAGTTCGCCCGGGCCGCTGGCATTGTCGATATCAGCCAGCCTGAGTACCTGTCGCGGGATCTCGTGATCTTCGTCGATGGCCTCGACCTCGACGACGCCCAGCGTGTGATCGTCGAGTCGGTCTACGACCAGTACGTCCGCGACTTCCAGGAGGGATGGGACGGCCTTCAGGATGAGATTACGGCCGTATCCAAGCAGGCCGACCGCGAGCGGATGAACAATCGTGACCTGCTTAGCCTTGTGCTTGAGCCGTTCCACAGCTGGCGTGAGCGGCGGCAAGCGCTTGGCGATCAGTTCCTTCAGAATGTCCAGTTGATCCTCAACCAACAGCAACTCGCTGAATGGGACGACTTTCTCCGCCGCCTGCGTCGCGAGAAGCTGATGCGCAAGGGGATGTTCTCCGGCGAGGATCTTGACTTGATCGCAGTCGTTCGCGATATGCATCTTGACCGAGCCATCGTTGATCGGATCGAGCCAGTCCTCAACGCGTATGCGATCGACATCAGCGACGCGCTTGAACGGCGCGAAGCTGCACTCGAAGCGCGTTCACGTGACCTTATCACCATGCTGGTCGATGAATCCGCGAACGAAGCTGTGGAGGTCGTGAAGGAGCACGTGCAGTTGCGGCTGGGGATTCGCGCGACAAACGACCGCTACATCGACGAGATAACCCATGCACTGGGTGATGTGCTCGGCCCTGATTTCCGAATACGCGCGCTGCGAAAGGGCTATCCAAGCGTCTACCAGAAGACACAGGCAGATCGCATGTTTGAGGTTGCAAAGACGCTCGAAGCGGTCGATCAGGCAACCTTGAAAGCAATCGTATCGATCGAAGAGGCCTACCTCACTCGGATGATGGATATCAATCGACAAATCTTCGATGCAGTTCGCAGCTTCGAACCGACGGCTGAAATCGCTCGTGCGGAGCGCTATGCCGCGCACGTTCGCAACGAGCCGACCGCCACAACCGGCAATACCACCTATCCGCTCTTTCGCGAGCGCACCATAATCGTGCAGGACCATGTGCTTCTACTCAAGGACTCGATGCCGCTGGAGATCTTTGCCGAGCTTCCCGGGGCTGATCGCTACTTGAAGAAGGAAATTTCAGATGCGCGAGCCGCCATGGAGGCTGCCGAGCGCGAGCGCGAGAAGAAAGCTTATTCCGCCGCTCGACAAGAGTTTTACAAGTCGAAAGACCGCGTGACTGGTGCCCAGGCTGTCCGCAAGATGAAGGAACTGCAGGAACAGAAGGAAAAGCAGGGCGACAATTGACGCAAGTAGCAGGGATGAAGGCCTTGAGGTCTTCGTATGACCAGGAACATGGATGTGATTGAGAGACAGCAGTGAGCGAGCATCGCGTTGATCTGGAGGCCGAATCGATTCCCGGTGACTTGGCGTCAGTGCGCCTGGAACAGCCACCGTCGAATGGCCATGTAACCGCGCCGACAGATATCACAGACGCCGTCAAGCCAATGGACGAGACCGCGGCCGTCAAAGCCCGGTGTGAGAGGCTCGGCATCCAGTGGTCGGATGAATCGATCGAAACCGACGCCGAAGCGGCAACTCTCATCGAGGCAGATGTCGCCGTTCGCCTCCGGATTGTTCCTGTACGCGTCGACGATGATCGGCTGATCATCGCAATGGCCGATCCACTGGACATCACCGCGGCAGATGAAGCTGCCACGCTCGCAGGCATGCCAGTCACACGCATCGGCGTGCACCACAAAGCGTTCGGCGACATGATGCGCGAGCGCTACGGCACGACCGCAGCACGCATGGCCGAGTCGCTGGCTGGCGAGGCGGAAGACTCAGAAGTCGAGCACAATCTCGACGCGATCGAAGCAGATGATCTGCACCGGATGGCGGAGCAGCCGACACTCATCAACCTCGTGAACCTGCTCCTGCTCGAAGCCATTCAGTCCCGCACGAGCGATGTGCATATCGAGCCGTTCGAAAATGAACTCAAGGTGAAGTATCGCGTGGATGGCGTTCTCGTTGAGCAGCCTCCACCGCCCAAACACCTGCAACCCGCGCTCATCGGCCGCATCAAGATCATGAGCGGCATGAACATTGCCGAGCGGTATATCCCACAGGATGGTCACATCACCCTGCGATTCGAGGGCCGCAAGGTTGACATTCGTGTGTCCACCGTCCCAACGCTCTATGGCGAATCGGTCGTGATGCGTATCCTCGACAAGAGCAACCTTCCGCTCGAACTCGAAGCGCTCGGCATGTCTGCTGATCTGCGCTCCATCATGGATCGAATGATCGGCAAGCCGCACGGCATGGTACTCGTTACCGGCCCGACCGGTTCTGGTAAGACGACCACGCTTTATGCAGCACTCTCGCAACTGTACGATCCCCGCAAGAAGATCATCACGATTGAAGACCCGGTTGAGTACGAACTGCACGGCATCAATCAAATTCCCGTGAATCCCAAGCGCGGGCTGACGTTTGCAACAGGCTTGCGCTCGATTCTGCGTCAGGATCCGGACGTTATTTTCGTCGGTGAAATCCGCGATGGTGAGACAGCGGATATCGCGATCCGTTCCGCACTCACCGGGCACCTGATCTTCTCGACATTGCACACAAACGATGCGATCAGTTCGACTGGTCGCCTGGTAGACATGGGCGTTGAGCCATACCTCGTTGCGTCAGTGCTTGAAGGTGTGTTGGCTCAGCGACTTGGTCGCCGCCTTGCCGAGGAGCATCGCATGCATGTGCCGATGCCCGAAGATGTTGAACATCGACTTACTTCCGCCGAGAAACAGCTCTTCGACGGTAAAGCATGGATCTCGAATCCATCCGCCGGCGACCTGGGTTTCCACGGGCGTGTGGGTTTCTTCGAGCTGATCCGCGTCAACTCGCGATTGCGCACTGGCATTTCCGAAAACCTCCCGAAGGCTGAGCTGATCAAGCTGCTCGACGCTGATTTCAGAACCATGCGTCAGGACGGTCTGCTCAAAGCCTCTGAGGGTATGACCACCATCGAAGAAGTACTCCGGGCGACACAGGACGTTGAAGACGACGTCTGATGAACAGATGGATATTCGCTTGTCATGGCCAGTTTCCGTTATCAATCATTGAACAGCCAGGGTAAGGCACAGACCGGTGTCCTTGAGGCGATGGATCGCGCCGATGCCGTGCGCAAGTTGCTCAGCCGAGGCGAAACCGCGACAAGCGTCGAACCAGATTCGCGCAAGAGCCGTCGTGCGCAGGCTGCAGCGTCGCTGCCACGCGCCGCGCAGACAAAACCGCAGTCGCAGGGCATCTCGTTTCGCCGATCAGGACGCCCTTCGCTCAGCCAGGCTGAAATGGCCAACCTGATGCGTGAGTTGGCGACCGCGATCGAAGCGGGACTGCCGCTGATGAGTTCCCTCACCACGGTCCGCAAGCAGGCATCTGGCAAGGGGCTTCCGGTCATCCTTGATCACCTGATCGAGCGAGTTGAGGGGGGCGACCCACTCCACGTCGCGGCCCGCGATTACGGCCCGCCATTCGACGATATGGTGCTCGGCATGTTGCGGGCTGCCGATGCTTCGGGCGATATGAGCACCGTGCTGCACCAGTTGGCAGACCTTCTGGAACGCAGCGTGGAACTGCGCCGCGAAGTCATGGGCGCAACGTTCTACCCGATGATTGTCGCAGGCCTCGTCGTCATCAGTGCGATCATCCTCGTGACCGTGCTCGTCCCGCAATTGATTGAGCCGCTCGGCGAATCGATGGTGTTACCGTGGCCGACTCAGGTTG
>CAZVXI010000081.1:0-13393 GCA_964631295.1 uncultured Isosphaeraceae bacterium | reverse complement strand
TGCCCACCCGACCGGCGCGATCTCTGATCCTGTGAGCAGACGATCAAAGAAAAACAGGCCGCGACGTTCTTGGATGAGCGCCGCGGCCTGATACTCGGGCTGTCGGCCTGCCGGCCGAGCGAATCCCAAGAATCCACTTGGGTATCAGCCGTCAATCTTTGAGGCTCGGCGAGCTGCCTGCTGGTAACGGCGGAGAATCGATTCATACTGCGGCTTAAACTCAGGGTCAGCCACGAAGTACGCCTTCCGGGCCTGGGCGATCGCATCTGAAAGCTCGCCACGGTGGTAGTGCACGAGCGCCTTGACTGCGTACGCGGCAGGTTCGTCGGCCGCGTAGCCCAGCGCAGCCACATTCGCCGCCTGCATGGCAAAGTCGAGGTCGCGCTGGTCATCGGTCAGTTCTGAACTGGCAGCGATGTACTCGGCAAAGTCGCTGAGCAACTCAGCATCGCCGGCAAACTGCACCAGCATCTCTGCAGCATACTCATACGCAGCTTCGCGATCGCCTTCGTCGACGAGCATGATCTCGAACTTGTCGAATGCGAACGGTGCGAAGACATGGTTGTCAATCGCGATGAGTTCATCGAGCAGTTGTTGCGACTGGCTGTAGTTGCGAAGTGTGCGTTGGCGATCGATTGCCTCACGCAGCGATTTCGTCTGGCGGTACAGACGAGCGTTGTAGCGGCCTCGAACAACTTGGAAAAGAACATCATCAAACTGCTTGTCGAGCGGGTTGCCGATCCACTGAATGACGCCTTTGCGGTCGACAATGAACGCAGCGGGAATGTCCTGCAGCCCCGCTGCCTGGAACCATTGCCGCTTGGTCGTGTTGCGCCGGTCGACCGCAATGGTGTAGTTCATGCGGTCGCCCATCTGCTGGACGAACGGCTTGACGACATCGACCTTCTCATCACTCACGCCGATGATCGTCAGATCATTGCGCTGATATTTCTCCTGCAACTCGGTCAGGTGCGGGATGGATCGCTTGCACGGGCCACACCAGGTCGCCCAGAACTCGATCACGTACACCTTGCCTTCCTGGATCGTGGTCTCGTTGCCCTTGACCCATTCCTCGATGTCGAGGCCCGGTGCTTTCGAGCCAACCTTGAGATCCTGCCGCTGAGCAGAAGCCGGGACGGCAATCAAAAGGGCCAACAAGAGTCCGGTCATCAATGTCGTGATACGCATGCCGCAATCCTCACGTGGAAAAGTTCTCATCCAACACGGTGGCGAGAAAGGCCACCGGCCCCGATTCGCGGACGAACCCGGTACTCTTATGAAACGGTCTGAGGGGGCTGGTGTTCCCCCCAAATCGCCGAAATCGCGAAAAAAATCCTTGAACCGCTCTGATCTGACCCAATCAGGCGTCATCCAGAGTACCCACACTGTCGAATGACCGGCCTTCGAGCATCTGCAAACTTGCCCCGCCGCCAGTCGACACGTGGCTGAATCGCTCCGCCAAGCCGAGCCGCTCGACCGCAGCCGCGGAATCACCCCCGCCCACCACGCTTACTGCCCCGCCATCGGTGGCAGCCACGATCGCCTCCGCCACCGCCTTCGTTCCTGCATCGAATGGCGGCATCTCAGTCACTCCCATCGGCCCATTCCAGACAATCGTCCGTCCGGATCCGATCACTGTCGCGAACGCCTCGCGCGTCGCCGGGCCGATGTCAAGCCCGATCCAGCCGTCTTCGATCGCATCGGCGAACGTCTTCCGCTCCGCCTCCGCGGAGAACTCCCGCGCACACCGGTGATCGCTCGGCAAGTGGATGCGTGTCCTTGATTCCTCGATTTCGCCGAGCATCGTCCCGGCTTCCGTGAGCATCTGCTCTTCCACGCGGCTCCCGCCGACCGACTCACCGCGGGCCTTGAGAAACGTATATGCCATGGCCCCGCCGATCAAAATGTCGTTGACCTTGCCCGCGAGGTTGCGCAGCGCGCCCATCTTGTCCGACACCTTCGCCCCGCCGAGGATCGCGATGAAGCCGGTCCCGCGCCGCTCGGCGTCAGCCAACGCGCCCGAGAGATACGTCAGTTCCTTTTCAAGCAGCAGGCCCGCTACGCGAGGCTTGCCTGTCATCGCTTCGGGCACCGCAAGCATGGATGCATCATTGCGATGGGCCGCGCCAAACGCATCGTTGCAGTAGATGTCGCCGTACGCGGCCAGCTTCGCTGCGAACTCGGCCTCGCCGTTCTTCTCGCCCGGCAAGAATCGCAGGTTGTCAAGCAGCAGCACCTCGCCGTCTTCGAGCTGTTCCACCGCCTCACGCGATTCATCTGATGTGCATTCGCCCGCGACAAAGTGCACACCGACATCATCGCCGAGCAGTTGCGATAGTCGTTCCGCAATCGGCGCGAGCGTCAACTCGGATTCGTACCCGTTGCCGCCCGGTCGGCCGAGATGGCTCACCAGAATCGCCCGGCCGCCGCGATCGATCACACTTGCGATCGTCGGCAATGCCATGCGGATTCGGCGGTCGTCTGTGATGGCGCCCTCACCATCGAGCGGGACGTTGAAGTCCACGCGGATGAGCACGGCCTGACCAGCCGGGTCGATATCGCGAATCGTCTTCTTGCGGATGCGTGTCCCGGCGCTCGCACGTGCGTCACTGGTTGTCTGCGTGGCCATGGTCGAGTATAGGAAACGTCGCGCATCGGTCCCACGCGGATAGCATCGAGATGTGCCTATTCCGTCGCCCATCATCCTGATACTCGGCCCGACTGCTGGTGGCAAGACCGCGCTTTCGATCGCGCTGGCGAATCACGTGGCTGGCGAGTGTATCTGCTGTGATTCCATGCAGGTCTATCGCGGCATGGACATCGGCACCGCCAAACCAACGCCCGACGAACAGCGGCAGGCGCCGCATCACCTGATCGACATCGCCGACCCGGCCGGAAGCGACTTCAGTGTCGATCACTGGCTGCGTCTCGCCGATGAAGCCATCAACAACACCACGAAGCGCGGCAACGTGCCGATCGTCGTCGGCGGGACCAACCTCTACATTCAGGCGCTGCTCGAAGGGATGTTCGACGGCCCGCCGCCCGATGAAGCCCTGCGGGCAGAACTCGCGAAATGGTCGCTTGACGACCTGAAAGCGGAACTCGGGCACATCGACCCCGAAGCGGCTGCGCGCATTCATCTCAACGATCGCAAACGGGCCATGCGCGCGATCGAAGTCCACCGCGCGACAGGCAAACCGATCAGCCAACTTCAGGGCCAGTGGGCTGAACCGAAACAGCGTGACAACGTGTTCATCGTCGGGCTGGATTGGCCGGTCGAGCAGATCAACCGCCGCATCAACGCTCGGGTGAAAAAAATGATCGCGGGCGGCCTCGTGGATGAAGTGCGCGCCCTGCATGAGCAGGGCAAACTTGGCCCACTTGCGCGCGAAGCTCTCGGCTACAAGCAAATCCTCGCATCCATGCGCGGCGAGATGACGATGGATGAGGCGATCGAGCAGATCAAGATCAAAACCCGCCGCTACGCCAAGCAGCAAAGGACCTGGCTTCGCAGATTTCGAACACATTCTGATGCGATCTGGATCGACTGCCCCGCTTCGAGCACACAAAGTGCTACAATGCAAGCACTTACATCAATAAATGAATGGTACAACAAGCTCCATGGCCAGCCATTTTCAGGCCCGGAGCAATCTTCACAAGCATCCACGCGTTCTTGACAGCACCCGACCGATCGCTAGCGTGCCTCGCGCCGCGGCTTCATGCCGGGGGGATTGATGACCGATAGGCCCAACACATGGCAGCGAAGAAAAAGAAGACATCCAGGAAGAAAAAGGCCTCGTCACGGTCGCTGCCAGACGCCTCCGGCAAGCACCTCGTCATCGTCGAATCACCGGCGAAAGCGAAGACGATCAACCAGTACCTCGGGTCGGACTTTGTCGTGGCCGCCTCGGTCGGGCACATCCGCGACCTGCCGAGCAAGGCACCCAAGGGCACCAAGCAGCCTGTGCCGGGCGTCGACCTCGAGAACGGATTCGAGCCAACCTACGAGGTGCTTTCAGACAAGAAGAAGGTCGTGGCGGACCTCCGGAAGGTTGCGAAGCAGGCGGACGATGTCTGGTTCGCCACCGACCTTGACCGAGAAGGCGAAGCAATCGCCTGGCACCTCACGCAGGTGCTCGGTGTCGACCCTGCCGTCGCCAAGCGCGTCGTCTTCAACGCGATCACGAAGCAGGAGATCAACCGCGCGTTCGAACAGCCGCACACGATCGACGAGTACAAGGTGAACGCGCAGCAGGCGCGGCGTATTCTCGACCGGATCGTCGGCTACCAGGTGTCGCCGCTGCTTTGGAAGAAAGTCGCGCGGGGCCTGAGCGCCGGGCGCGTACAGTCCGTTGCGGTGCGACTGGTCGTTGAACGTGAACGCGAGATTGCAGCATTTGTGCCGGATGAGTATTGGAAGATCAACGCACGTCTTGCACTCGATGAATCGAAACGCCAATCGCTTGCCGCTGCGTGGGACACGTTCGTTGCAGTTGACTCGGATGACAAAGACGACAAATCGCCGACGATCCGTCAGCGCAACGCGTGGCTGGCGGAGCACGATGCGTTTGCAGCTGAGCTTGTTGAACTCAATGGCAGGAAGGTCGAGCTTGGCTGCAAGTCAACCGAGCCACGCGATCTCTCGAACGATGTGCGCGATGCAGCAGACGCCGTCGGCTTGAGCGACCTGCACATCGAAGCGAAAGACAACCCCGCAGGCAAGGGGCCGGCACGCACACTCCGCCAGGTAACCGGCACAGTTGCAGACGGCGTCACGTATCGCGTCAAGTCAATCGAGACGAAAAAGACGACGTCCAACCCGCCGGCACCGTTCATTACATCGACACTGCAAATGTCGGCTTCGAGTTCGCTGAGCATGGGCGCAAGCCGCACAATGCGCGTTGCACAGCAACTTTATGAAGGTGTCACGATCAAGGGTGAAGGCCAGGTCGGGCTCATTACCTATATGCGTACTGATTCGACGCATCTGTCCGGTGATGCGATCAAGCAGGCCCGATCGTTCATTGACCGCACCTACGGAAATACGTACCTGCCCGAGAAGCCTCGCACGTATTCGTCATCAAACAAGGCAGCCCAGGAAGCGCACGAGGCGATTCGCCCGACAGATGTGACTCGCCGGCCGGATTCGCTCCGCGGCAAGATTGATGATGCGCAGTACAAGTTGTACGACCTCATCTGGAAGCGTTACGTCGCATGCCAGATGTCGCCCGCCAAGTGGGATTCAACGACGATGCTCTTCGAGCGGTCGGATAAGAACACCGGAGCCGTACTCAAGACGACCGGTCGAGTGCTTGCGTTCGATGGGTTCTATCGCGTGACAGGCGTGCCGACGTCGAGCGATGAACAGACCTTGCCCGAACTCAGCGAAGCTGATTCGACGTACCCGTTTGGTTTCGATGCGACGCAGAACTTCACATCTCCGCCATCGCGGTACTCTGAAGCATCACTTGTGAAAGCGCTTGAGTCAGAGGGGATCGGTCGGCCATCCACCTACGCGTCGATCATTCAGGTGATTCAAGATCGTCAGTATGTCGAGCAGCTCAGCCGCCGCTTCTACGCAACAGATCTTGGCGAAGTGGTGACGGACAAACTCATCGAAGGTTTCCCGCGACTGATGGATCTCGGCTACACCCGGCAGATGGAAGAGCAACTCGATCTCATCGAGGAAAAGCACAAGAACTGGCAGGAAATGCTCGCTGAGTTCTACGGCAGATTCTCAACAGCGCTCGAAGATGCGCACGAGAGTATGAGCCATGCGAAAGCAGAGATTCAGCCGGCACCGTACAAGTGCCCGGAATGCGGCGGACGCACCTGCTACCGCTTCGGCAAGAATGGTCGTTTCCTGTCCTGCTCGAACTATCCCGACTGCAACTATGCAGCACCGATCAACCGCGAAGGCCACCCCCTCCTGCCCGAGCGTGTCAATATGGTTTGCCCGGAAGATGGCTCAGACATGATTCTGCGCACAGGCAGATTCGGAAAGTTCATCGCATCCGCAAACTATCCCGAGACACAGTTTGTTGTGAATCTCGACAAGAAAGATTGCATCAAGTATCCCGCGATTCCACCAGTTGCAACTGACCTTGAATGCGAGAAGTGCGGGAAGCACATGAACCTGCGACGCGGCAAACGCGGGCCATGGCTCGGCTGCTCGGGCTTCCCGAAATGTCGAGGGCGCATGGCGTGGACCAAGCTCGACGATGAAAAACGTGAGCAGCTTGAAAAACAACTCGAAGAACACGAGCGAAAGAACCCGCAGGTTGAGTTGCGAACGGTCGAGGGCGAACTGATCAAAGAAGGCACACCCGTGCAGGACCTGCTCATCGAAGGCGAAGAGCAGCAACTCGAGATTCATCCCGACGCGCAGATGGGCGAGCACGCCCACCCAGAGGCGGCGTGACCTGTTACAGTTGCCCGCTATCGCCTCGCGGGCCAGTACCTCAGGCCGTCTGAATCATCCGGCTTGGCAGCAGCAGCTCGTTGCATGAACGCATCCAGAACTTCCTTGACTTGGCCGCTGCGCTCGTCAGGCACCGCTGCCAGGATGATCGCAGAAACCCGCTCGGCAGATGCCCGCCGCTCCTGATGCAATGCGTCCAGGCGTCTGACATGCTCCTGCTTGAACTTTGGGCCCATACCCTGTGTCCGAATGAACGTGCCAAGGAACCTGTCCACTTCCGCAATCATCCGGTCGTTGATTTCTCTCATGTCCTCAGTGGCGATTGTCCCGGCATTAAAGATCGCGTCGGCTGCCTTCGCATCTCTGACTATCGCCAGAATCTCACCAACAACCTGTTCCATATCATATGGGTTCGGGTACACCTGTGGATGCGCCCGATTGTGATATGCAACTCGTAGTTGCTTCGAAGTCGGCGGTGACAAGTGCCGGCACAGGATCGGAAGAAACAACTCATGTGCCTCGATGATTGCCCGTTGTGTCCGTAGGACGCGGCGCCCGAACACCTCAAACTGATCTTGGGATTGCGTCGAACTCCACTCTCTGGCTCGAACAAGACTACCGCGACCAAGTAAATCAAACATGGCGTCGTAGTGATTGTGATGCGCCTCAGTGAGTGTCCGCTCGTACACGCGCATTAGTTCGCGAAACGCCTCCCTGTCAGCCCACGCCGGGTCCGGAATACCATCCATGATCTCAGCGAGATCAACCGTCGCACCTGGCAGAATTGACTCGACCGTCATGTACACCTGCCGTAGTCGACGGTTTCGAACAACTTCGATCTGCTTTTGCTGTTCGTCGCTGAGTATCGGATCGAGCATGTCAATCAGCACGATTCTCTCATGGTCAATAATTCGACTGACCGCAAACTTTGTATCCTCAACAATGCTCGCAAGCTCACCGGCAACATCCGTGTCAGTCAGAAGATCACGTACATGCGGTGCCATGTCAGCCGACCTTGTCCAGAGCGGCGCGAGAAGCTCGCGTC
This sequence comes from uncultured Isosphaeraceae bacterium, assembly GCA_964631295.1. Classification (GTDB taxonomy): domain Bacteria; phylum Planctomycetota; class Phycisphaerae; order Phycisphaerales; family SM1A02; genus CAZVXI01. The sequence continues at coordinate 5,927 of CAZVXI010000081.1, read as the reverse complement.
GCCGGGCCGCATCTTCGTCGAGATACCGGTCATGAAGTCGAGCGAGAACTGCCTTTTGCGGCTCGCTGAGCAGGAGCGGTTGAAACAACCACTCGATGTCTGCATCGAGGACACGTGCGGGCACGGGAAGCTGAAACACTGCAACCCCTGCCTGAGGATCACCAAAGGGACCCGTGACAAATGCCTTCTCTCGGTCGGCCTCTCCGAGATTACCGTCCTGCCGCACAGTCATTGAAGACGCCATGATACAAGAACACGCCGCATGCAGCACGATCGCTCGCAACACACATCTCCGGCACATCATGGGTTGACTCCACAGTCTTTCGCCCCTGTGGGCTTCGCCTTGCTTTCGCACGTGGTCGTCAGAGGCATTGGTGAGAACGAACACCATTCAATTCCATACTGACAAGTCAGTGGAATTCGAGCCACGCAGTACGCGTAGGTATCGGGGATCGAGTTCCACCCCGGCGAACTCACGACGGCATCGTAAACAGTGTCATTCCGCGTTATCGAGAACACCGTACAGTTGTATGTACCGCAATCCAGCGTATACTCGCTACAGCACAAGCCAACGGCCTGACGAACGTAGCAATCATCCGCCTGAGAAGACGTTCCAACCATCAACACCGAGAAAATCATCACGAACACACATCGAGTGAGCATAGGATAACTCCTACTAGTCAAGACAAAAGCTTCAAACCGAATGTGATTTCAGACGATTACCTTCGGGGGTCCCCGCGGCCCGCACGTTACGGTATGCGGTATGCGGTATGCGGTATGCGGTATGGGTCGACGCTGTGCACGGCTGGTCCTCCGTTATGGACCGAGTATACATGCCTGAACAGCAGATCGCAATCTGTGTGCTGATTGCCTGCGCATTCGCCGTTGGATCAGGAATGCGCGCATCGAAGCTCATGAGCCATCGAACTGCAACCTAGCTCATGCTAATATCTGCACATGATGCAGCAACGCATGAAGGCAGAGGATCGCAGGCGGCAGTTGCTGGAGGTGGCCGCCACCCTCTTCGCGGAGCGCGGCTATCACGGCACCACCACAGCCGAGCTTGCCGGCGCGGCCGGCGTGACCGAGCCGATTCTCTACCGGCACTTCGCCAACAAACTTGACCTGTTCGTGACGCTCATCGATGAGGTCGGTGCGATGGTCATCACGGCATGGAAGCAGGCACTTGCATCCTGTGTATCGCCCGAGAAGCGCCTTGACGTATTGCTTGCGGGGAACCCGGCGACGCACGAGCGCGGCCGTGGCGTGTATCGCGTGATCTTCCAGGCGATGACACAGGCAGGCGCCGAACCGGACATTCGTCGAGCGATCCGCAGGCATTTCGAGCGGCTGCACCGATTCCTCGCGCGGGAACTTGACGATTTGCAAAGTGCGGGCGTCGTCCGGTCGGATGAGCCATCGGCCACACAAGCGTGGATGATGATGCACATCGCAGTCGGGTTCGGCATGGTCTCGCAGCTTGGCGTTGCCGGGCAGGCGAAGCACGCCTCAGCCGAGCAGACGCGCGACATTCTGCTGCGCCACATGACCGGCGTGTGATTGATCGCCACGATCAATGCGTGTTCTGCGGGGATACGACCACTACAATCATGCCATGAATCCACGACGACCAACCCGGCAGGTTTCGCTCGGCGATGAACGTACCGGCATTGTCCGGATCGGCGGCGGGCTGCACGGCACCGAGCCCGCCCCCGTGTCTGTTCAAACCATGACAGCCGGCTACACCTACGACATCGATGCCTGCGTCGCCGAGATCAACAAGATGGTCGCTGCTGGTGCGGATGTCGTCCGCGTCGCTGTTCCGGAACGCAAAGACACAGACGCGCTGCGCGAGATCCTGCCGCAGGTGAACGTGCCGATCGTCGCGGATGTGCATTTCCACTACAAGCGCGCCATCGAAGCCGTTGAAGCGGGCGTGCACAAGATCCGGCTCAATCCGGGCAATATCTCTGATCGTGACCAGGTCAACGCTGTCATCGATGCGTGCAAGGATGCAGGCATTCCGATTCGCGTTGGCGTGAACGAGGGCTCGATCATCGAACGCAGAGACAAGCAGACACGGCTTGCGGAACTCGGCAAGTACTTCTCCGAGCACAAGCATGGCCACCTGCTGGCAATCATGATCACAAAGCTTGAAGAGTACATGGACATCTTCGAAGCCCGCGATTTCCATGATGTGGTCATTAGCGCGAAATCGATGGACCCGACGCTCGTGATTGATGTCTACACCGAGATCAGTCAGCGATTCGACTATCCGCTGCATCTTGGTGTCACGCATGCTGGCCCGAAGGAGACCGGTGCGATTCGCTCCGTCGTCGCGCTCGGCACACTGCTCGCCAACGGTATCGGTGACACCATTCGCATCAGCTATGCATCCGACCCGGTCCTTGAGGTTGAAGACGGGCTGGAAATGCTCTATTGCCTTGGAAAGCGCGAACGCATCGGCGCGGAACTCATCGCCTGCCCGACGTGTGGCAGAATTCAGGTCGATCTGTTCACGCTCGTTCAGGAAGTGCGCGCCAAACTCGCCAATGAAATCAAGCTGCCACTCAAAGTCGCCGTGATGGGCTGCGTTGTGAATGGCCCCGGCGAAGCAGAAGGTGCGGATGTGGCGGTATTTGCAGGTGATCGTCGTGGCATCATCTATGTGCAGGGTGAACGCGTCGCCAATGTCCCTGAAGATGAGATTCTTGATCGCCTGCTGGAAGAATGCCGCGCATTTGAAGCGAAGGTGAATCGCGGCGAGGCCAGGCTCGGCGAGAAAGTCGTCGAGATCATCCCACCGGATCCGATCGGCGAACTCGGCTCGGGCGAACAGAAAATCGCCGCTGGCATGGTTGAGAAAATCACAGTCGGCGGCAGCTAGCCTCATCAGCGATGTATGCCAATGTGATCGTCCTCGGTTCAGTCTTCCTGATTCGATATCGCCTCGTTCACGCCATTGACCTCGTCGATCTCGGTTGCTTCAAGTTCATGTTTCAGTTCCGGGATCGGGAATGATGGTGCGCGGAGAACGCGATCGAGTTCGTTGAGCGACTGCTCGAGCTGATTGATCATCGCTGCGTAATAGTGCTCTGTCGCGAAGAACAGCCGCGCAACGTCTGCATCAGCCACATGTATCTGCGCCGGTTTCAGATCCGGCATCAGCAGCACCTTGCCGACATTGAAGTTCTGCAGTCGGAGTTCCGGTTCGCCGCCGTTGAGTTGAATTATCTTCTTGAGTGCGATCGCGCGACGAAGTCGGACAAGATCAGATTCATCATGAATCAGGATTGTGAATCGGCCATTTCCCCCGGCATCGGGCTGATTCATCTCCCAGAGCAAATTGCCCCATGTTTCTCGATCGGGGCACTCCACCAGCGTGACCGTCGGGATCGGTTCACTCGCCAATCGCCCGGCTTCGAGGGAAACGCGGTCGAACGAGTATGTCATGGCGAGCGCTTTGCCCTCGATTGACTGGAAGAAACTCTCGTTGGTCTCACCGCCACCGATTGCTGCCATCGCCTGTTCGAGGAACCGTACATCGTACCCGCCGATCTGCTTGTCCTCGAAGTAGATGATGTTCGGCACTTCGATCACATCCTCAAGATCAAGCCGCTTGATGACTTCATACATCATACGGACAACCAGGATTGACTCCCCGGGCACCCGGCCGTCTGCAAACTCACTGAATGGCTCAATATATTCGAGCGTGAAGTCTTGCGCAATCGCTTTAGCTGCCAGCTCGCGATAAATCGACAGACGCTTGTTCTCCCGCAGGAATGCGAGGTCGAACACATCGCGCGTGCGGATGCGGTACGAGTCGCGGAACAACTCGTTGCCGAAACTGTCGAACGCATCTTCATCCTTGGGCAGCGAACGCGTGAGCCGTTCCTGATATTCGGGAAGGACATACGGCGTGAGCACGATGATGACTTCTCGCTTCTCCGATCTGTTGCGTTCAGAGCGAAATAGCGCGCCAACCCACGGGATATCACCAAGCAGTGGCACCTTCTCCTGCGTGAATATCTTTTCCCTGGATACAAGCCCGCCGATGATGAACGGTGTGTTGTTGCGAATGCGCGCGTAGGTTTGCACGCGGCGCGTGGAGATCGTCGGGGCCGAAGCGAGAAGTTCGCCATCGTTTGATCGAATCTCAAGATCTGCCCCGCGCACCGTGTCGGAGACAATCGTGTCGATGAGCATGCTCACTTCCGAGCCGGACTCACTGATGCGAGGCCGGACATTCAACAGGATCCCGGTCGCGAGGTAACTGAAGTCGAAACTCAGTTTGCTCGTCACGCCCGAGAGACCTTCCTGGCTTGTCGAAATCGGAATGTCGGTCCCGACGCGAATCGTCGCCTGCCGATTATTGAGTGTCAGCACGCTCGGGCGCGAGAGGACTTCAGCCTTCCCCTCACGAATCAGCGCGCGCAGCGTTGCCCTGCCGGACCACGTGAATGAAGGGTCGAGGAAATCATCGAACACGATACCGAGAGTCTCATCGACCCCTTCGGGATTCAGCGTCCCGGCATTCAGCACAAGCGAAGCACCATCCAACTCCCACTCGATACCCAGTTCATCGAGGCCTTCTTCGCTGATTTCGAGCACGAGCCCCTCGACAAAGATCTGCCTCGCCGGACGATCGATCCGCTCATCAAGCAAGCGTCGCACACGACTGAACTGACCGGGCTGCGTGGGGTGATACAACACGAGCAACTGCGTAAGTGGCGTGGCAATCGTCTGGCCCGGCAGTTCTGATGCGACATTGGGCGTGAGTGACAGGCCGAACTTCCCGCCCGCGGTCGTCGCTTTGCCGACCAAGCCGATGGCGCCCGCCTCGGGATCCGGCACCGCAATGACATATGGCAGTTGGTTATAGTCGACCGCGGCTGGGATCCCGCCTGGATCGTTGAATGTACTGATGCCCATCGCCTTGAGCAGCGTGACGGCAGTCGATGCATCGGTGTAACTCAGTTGAATGAGTTTGGAGTCAAGGTCGTGCACTGTGACCCCGCCGCGCATCTCGTTCATGGATGTGATGGCAGCGGTCACCTGTTCACCGATGTCCGCGACATCAGGATTGGTCGTGATCGCGCCATCACGATCAATCACGACCCCCTGCACCCACAACTGCGGTGGTTGGGAAATGAACCGGCGATGCCCGAACTGCACAACAAACGTTTTGCCGTCAGCTTCGCGCGACACCAACTGCTCGGACGCAACTCGCTCCGGCGGCGGCGGAAGCATGTCTCGCACCACTGCAGCGCTCGACGTGTACCCTGCATCGGCCTGTAGTTTCAACGCAAGGTAGTCAATCAACTCGCGAATCTCGATATCGCTGAGTTTCGGCAACGAGATCAACGCGACGGCATCGGTGGGGGCGGCGGCGTCCTGCACCATGCCGGCGGCAACAGCGGATTCGGTCGCGCCAGAATCGGGCTCATCGATAGAAAACATTGGGGCTGCCGATTCACTCGTGGCACCCTCAGGGCCGATTCGTATGGCGTCGAGTGCTGCAGCCATCTCGGAAAGCCTGTGCGGGTCTGCTTCATCCAAAAACACCCCGCTGCTTGCGGTCGGCTCGTCCATTGTGACAGACCGCGACGTCGTCGTCCGCTGCATGCACGCGACGAGCGTCGCGCTGGTAAACAGGGCAAGCAGGAGCAGAGAGGTCAGGCCGGACGCAGGTGCGACTTGCGGGCTGTGCGGTCGTTGCAGAGTTCTGATATTCATCATCGCCTCTGTTTCAATCAGTATTCGGGGTTCCCAGCCCCCACGCAGGCCCGGAATAGGAGTTATCGGCCCGAATCGCATGCGTTTGCCATCTTTACGCGCGATTCCGACTGAGAACGCGCGCCCCAAGGTTCCGCAACGCGATACGATCAGGTCTATAATAGTGAATTGTGGCGCCCTCCGTACGCGCA
>CAZVXI010000080.1:0-13419 GCA_964631295.1 uncultured Isosphaeraceae bacterium | reverse complement strand
ACCGCGACTTCGTGTTCAGCCTCGCGCGCGACGAGGTGGCCGAGGTGCGCACGCCGCTGCTCGTGCTGCGCGGCGACGATCTCTATCACCCGGCATCGACCTCCGAGGACATCGTGCGCCTCGCGCCGGACGCCGAGCTCGTGCACGAGTGGAAGGAGGGGCCCGCGCGCACGGCGGCCATCGCGCGGATCCGCAGCTTCCTCGGGGCGCTGCTCATGAACGAGGTCTTCCACTCCATCCAGGGTGAGTCCACCTGGGCGGGCTGTCCGTGCATCTTCATCCGACTGCGCGGCTGCCATCTGCGCTGCTCCTACTGCGACACCGAGTACGCATTCAAGGAAGGGGCAGCGCGGACAATCGACGCGATCATCGAGGAAGTCAGCCAGTGGCCGACGACGCTACTCGTGCAGATCACCGGCGGGGAGCCGCTGCTGCAGCCGAATGTCCACGAACTGGTCGCGCGCCTGTGCGATGCTGGGCGAACCGTGCTCATCGAGACATCAGGAGCCTGCGACATCAGCCATTGCGATCCGCGCGCGATTCGGATAGTGGATCTGAAAACGCCCGGCAGTGGGGAGCATGAACGCAACCTGTGGTCGAACATCGATGCGCTGCACGAGCGGGATGAAGTGAAGTTTGTCATCACCGACCGCGCCGACTACGACTGGGCGCGCGAGGTGATCGACCAACATAACCTGCCGGGACGCTGCAAAGCGGTGTTGATGTCAGCCGTGTGGGAACAAGCAGGCACGGATGAGATCGCAGGGTGTGCAGGCCTCTCGCCGCGCGATCTTGCCGAGTGGATGTTGGAGTGTCCGCCAGAGTCCGGCCCTGTCCGCATGCAGACCCAGCTTCACAAACACATCTGGGACCCGCAGATGCGCGGCGTATAGCGTCGTGTCGCCGCGAAGGGCAATGAGTCACATCGTTTGATAGACTAACGCTCGCGTGTCAGCAAACTCCGGACAAATCGGCCCCTACCAGATCTCCCGCGAGCTCGGGCGCGGCGGGATGGGTGTGGTGTACCTCGCACGCGACTCGCGGCTGGAGCGGGATGTCGCGATCAAAGCCCTGCCGGAGGAACTGGCGGAGGATGCCGATCGGCTCGCGCGCTTTCAGCGCGAAGCCAAGGTGCTGGCGCAGCTCAATCACCCGAACATCGCAGGTATCTACGGCGTCGAGGAAGCCAACGACCAGCAGTATCTCGTGCTGGAATACATCGAAGGCGAAACACTGGCCGATCGTCTTGATCGTGGCGCGCTGGCGGTGGATGATGCGCTTGAGATCGCGGTGCAGATTGCAGCCGGCGTGGAAGCAGCGCACGAAGCGGGTGTGATTCATCGTGATCTCAAGCCGGGCAACATCATGGTCACGGCAGACGGCTCGGTGAAGGTGCTGGACTTCGGCCTCGCGCATACGGAAGAAGCGCGTTCCTCATCCATAGAGAACGCTGAGACAGTTCGGCAATCTTCGCCAGCGCGGCATTCGCCGACGATCCCCGGCGCGGAGCGGCGCGTGATCTGGATCGTTCGCGTTTGTCGTGCGATGGACTCATTCTCGACGATCTCCACCGCGCACGCGCCGACGCTGACACCGTCGGGGGCGGCGATGGCGACTCTCAAACCGGGGCGTGTGAGATTCGCTCCGACTCCTGGTCGATTCTCGCGATTTGCGGCATAGATTCCTGCTTCGTCTTGACTGTGTCTTCAACCTCTTCGGATGGCGCGATTGCTGTGGCCGTGAAAATCGAACAACCGACCCGCACGCGCGAAGATGATGCGTCGACACCGCTCGTGTCCCCGGGCTTGCCATTGGGAGCGATGCCGCTGCAAGCACAGCAAACGGCCATCCCCGCAGGTACGCCGAGCCCGGTGCGGTTTGTGCTCGAACTTGGCCGTGCATTGCACAGGTTCGGTGCGCATGCGGATCATCTGGAGCAGGCCCTGGCGCGGGTGTCTGCCACGCTCGGTCTGGAGGCGCAGTTTTTCTCCACACCGACGTCGCTGTTCAGCGCATTCGGCTCGCTGGAAGATCAGCGCACCTACCTGATTCGCATCGAGCCGGGCGAAGTGAATGCATCCAAGCTGACGGACCTCGATGCGCTGGTTGATGAGGTCCTGTCGACGGACATGTCGATTGATGATGCGACGAAGGCGGTGCAGAAGATCATTGATGCGCCGCCGATTTATGGCTGGGTGGGCTCGCTGTGCGCGGCGGCGGTTGTCGGCGGGACGGCAGCGACGCTGTTCGGTGGACACTGGCAGGAAGTCATCACCGCGTCGATCATCGGCTGCGTGGTCGGCATCCTCAGCCGGACGATCACGCGCTACCGCAGCAGCGCCCGGCTGCTGGAAGTCGTCGCGGGCGGGCTGGCGGCAGTGATTGCGGTGACCGCTTCATGGTTGATCGGGCCGATCTCCGTGTACACCGCTGTTGCCGCGGGGATTGTTCTGCTGCTGCCGGGGCTGACGTTCACCATCGCGGTCAATGAAGTTGCAACGAGGAACCTGGTTGCAGGGTCTGCCCGACTGGTCGGCGCGATCACCGTCATCTGCACACTCGGCTTCGGGGTGGCGCTGGGGTTACAACTCGAGCGTGCGATCGGGACGGCAACAGAATCTGCGCTTGCAGTCGACCCTGCATGGTGGATCGAACTGGCAGCGCTCATTGGTGCTGCCTCGGCAATGGTGGTGTTGTTTGTCGCGCGGACGACGGACTGGCCGCTTTTCGTGATTTCCGCAGCGATCGGCTTTTACGGAGGGCGATTTGGTGCAGCGATCATGGGGCCGGAGACGGGCGCGTGCATCGGCGCGTTCTGGGTGACGATCGCGAGCAACCTGATGTCGCGTACATTCAAACGTCCTGCGACGCCGTTCGCCTTGCCGGGGATTCTGTTACTGGTGCCGGGAACGGTCGGGTATCGCAGCTTCACGGCTCTGCTGGAAGAAGATGTGCTCCGCGGCGTGGATGGTGCATTCACGATGTTGCTCGTGGCGCTGTCAATCGTTGTGGGGATGCTGGTGGCGAATGTGGCGATGCCAAGCCGGCGGGTGATCTGATGGGAATCGTGTATGACCAGATGTGCGTCGAGCGGGATGGCGCGGTCATTCGGCTGGCCGATGACACCGTGATTGCACAGCGCATCACCGCGAACCTGCTGGAGCCGGATGCGACGATCGACATCGCCGCGGCAGGGCACACTGTGATTGCATGGTCGGGCACGCTGGCCGACGCTTTGTTCCAGTCACATCCGATGAACTGGATGCAGCCCGGCCAGGAGGCGTTCGCGCAACTCGCTCGGAGACTGGCTGATGCTGCCGCAGCGGCCAATGGTCGCGTTCTGATTCAGCCACACAGCCGGCATGTGCTCAGCGATACGCAGACGGCATTCAACTTCGCGCAGGGCGACGATGCGAGTCGCGCACTTGGTTTGGCGTTGTCCGCGGCGACGCTGCTGGAACCATCGATGTTCGACCCTGTTGAGGATCACATGGAGCGCATTTTCGAGACGCTCGCGCCCGAGGCCGATCTGGTCCTGCTCAGCGATGCTCGGCCGATGGATGATGCTGACGAGGGCTGCGTCGAGCCGGCGGTGCTCGGCGGAGGCAGGCTGCCGGGCGGGCTGCTGCGAGATCTCGCCCATCGCCATATTGCCGGAGGCACGCCGGTTGTGCTGATCGATCAGGATTTGGACCAGCAACTGGCGTGGCTTGGCGTCGATTCATAGCCGACTTGTTTCCGAGGCCAACAGCCGCTTCAATACGCTCATGCCAAAGCCAAAGGTCAACCTCGATCATCCGACGCTCCCGCTTATCAAGGAGCAGTTCGGCGATGTGAAACTCATCGGGACGGAGTTCCGCGGTCAGACGACGCTGATCGTCCCGCCCGATCGCGTGCACGAGGTGTTGCGTTTCCTGCGGGATGACCCGCGATGCGACTACAACTCGCTGATCGACGTCACAGGTGTGGATTATCTTGGGTACCCCGCAGAAACACTCGGGCGGTTCGCAGTTGTGTACCTGCTGCTGAGCATGCCACACGAGTTGAACCTGACGGTGAAGACGTACCTCGACCCGACGATCGACACGACAGGCATCGAGCCAGACCCGGCGCTGGAACTTGATTCCGTGACTGACATCTGGCCTGGTGCCGAATGGCGCGAGCGCGAAGTGTATGACATGTTCGGTATTCGCTTCCGCAATCACCCGGATTTGCGTCGCATCCTGATGTGGCGCGATTATCCCGCACACCCGCTGCGCAAGGACTACCCGCTGCGCGGCCGTGGCGAGCGAGAATACTACAAGGTTGCCGAGCGTGATGTGACGTAATCAACCGCCGCCTGAAGCACGGCGGACAGTGATGACATCGCGCGCCATATCCCACAGGATGCTCCCCACGCGAAGCGGTTGAGCCGAGTCACTCGTAAGCACGGACACGAGGCGGCCATCTGTCGCGCGGGCTTCGGCAATGCCGCTCGCAAGGTCATAGTCGAAAGCGTCGCAGGTGACAGTATGTCGGCTCGCCTGGATCGCCAGCGCGCCTTCGCCGGTGATGCGCGTCAGATCAAACGAACCGCCAAGGTCGAAGTTCGTGGTGCGTGCAGGTGCATCGGGGCGAGTCGAATCTGTCTCGGTCGGCAACACGCGGGAGACATACGCATCAACGGATTCGCCGGTGAGTGTTGCAGTTTCATTGGCAAGGTTGCGGTGAATGGCCGTGACGTCGCCTCGCAACGAGATCACGTGCTCGCCATCCTCACCACCGGGTCGCGCGAGCATCTTCAGATCATCGCGCCAGCGAAACAGTGATGTGCCTTTGCCACGAAACGCCCCGGCGAGCGGATCATCTGCATCAGCACGATCAATCGGAGCATCTGGATCAACAAATACATCTTGAAACAGCAGTTCGCCCGCGCCAAGCACGCGTGCTTCAAAAGCAATGTCGTTGTACTCCAGCAACGGGCCGGCCACATAGAACACGCGAGGCTTATCCGATTGGTCCGCTGTGCGCCAGAGACGATTCTCGAGTTTCGCCCTGCCTCGCGCAATGAATCGCTCGAGTTGACGATTGCTCACACGGCTCATGAGCGGATCATCACTCTCCTCTGCCGGCAACGCATCGGCATTCGTGGCTCGGAACGCGAGTGTGATCTGCTGTCCTTCGAGACGATTGTATTCAAAATCAGATGGCCGTGACTCTGCAAACACATCCCCGTCAAGCGTGACTTCACCCGCTCCATCGTTGGCGGCTCCATCGAGATCCATCGACTCGTTCCATCGGGCCTTCACGTTCGGCGGTGTCTCATCGTGGTTGATCGCTGGTCGATCGATGCGCTCGTCGGCGCTTGTGTCGATCGCTCGATCGTACACAAATAGTTGCCCGGGCCCGTTCCAGTGACCGGTCTGCTGCTTGCCATCAAAGGTGATGCTCTTGCCACGATCGATCAACATTCGTCCAGCGGCAACGACCACATGTTCGCCGCGCAGTTCAAGCGTTTCCGTATTCCCGTCGCCGATAAGTTCATCAGCAAACGCACGTGAACCATCAGAGAGCAGCACCTGCACATCACCCGCCGCGTGCAGGTTGCGGATCATCGTGTCATCACTCACGCGAGCACTGATGGAGCCGGCCTCGTTCACACGTGGTTGCACGCCGTCATCGACCTCGTCAAAGTCGACAACGAGATGGTCTGCCCACATCGTGCGCAAGTTGTCAGTCGTCTTTACACCGCCGGCTGCAATCATCTGCTCGGGTATTGGTTTGCCTGTTCTGTCGAGCGTCAAGAGGAGTCGCAGATCGTCACTGAAAATGTCACCATCCTCGGATTGCACCTGGACATCGCCGGTGAATCGCACTTCGCGCAGTGACCCCATCGAGTCATCGCTGCCGTCAGACGCAAACTGGAGATCAACGCCAGTCTGCCAGGTAATCTGCAGTTCAGCGATAAGATCACCCACGTTGCGCGCTCCCTGATCGTCCTGGAGAAGATCAAGTTGTTCCGGTGCAAGCCAGCCGCTGCCGATGAACCGGGCGCGACCATCGCTTCTCGTGTAGACAAACTGCTCGCCCGTTGCGGTCAGGTCGGGGCTGCTCACAATCAGTGGCGACTCCTCACCGCCGAACAATGCGAGCGAGTCAACTGCCCGCTGATACACAAGTGATGAAGCGGCAGCATCAGCCGATTCAGAACTATCAGTCATACGCAGCGGGGAGCCCGTCATCGTCACATGTGCGTCTTCGGCATGTTCTAACGGGAGGGATTCACCAACTTCGGCCTGCCACGGCTCGACCAGCAGAGGGCCATCGAAACGGATCAGTGTCTCTCCGGGCGCGGGTGAGATTCCTGCATCCTGCACGCCGACAACTGTTGCGCGGAGAAACTGCACATACGTGACAGCAGTTGCTGCGCCGCTGGATTGTGCGACTCGATGCCTTCGGCTCTTAACGACAGCCTGTGCGAGGGATTCACCAAGATCAGCCGACTCGCTCGTAAGCAGCGCTATCAGCGAATCGCCAGTGATCGTTCGCGATCCACGACGTGTCTGCTGTTCGATACGCAGGTTACCTGTCATTGAAACGCGATAGACGTTCGCCGGATCGACCGCGGACGGTTGCGGTCGTGGGGCGTCACCCCTGTCGGACGCGTCTGATTTGTCTTCGTCGCGCATGAACGACCCATCGCGCACGAGAATGTGACGCACCGATGCCATTCGCAGGGCTATCTGTTGTTGCTGGTCGTTGAGCAGAACACGAAGTTCATTGCCCGGCATGTCGAGGTGAGCGGATTTGATGTCAACCGATCCGGGGCAATATATTTCGCCGAGCATGCTGTCGAATCGCGCTTCATCTGTTGTCACCGTCAGCGCGGGTCGATCGGTATCACGATTGACACTTCGCCGTTCATCCAGTTCATACAAGTGGATCGTCACATGGCCGAAAATCGAGCCGGATTCCAACGCCCTGCTCGGCGTGTATGCAAGGGCGCGGTCACCGGTGAGGAGCACGACGCGATTGTCGGAGAGAAACACCTCCGCTTCGGGTTCGATCAGTTCTGCCCAGCCGGGGCCCTTCTCAGGATTGGGGTCGAGCCGCTCAAAGCGGTACTGTTGCGCGAGTTGGCCGTGATCGTCGGTGACCTGGATCCAGCCACCCTGAACAGCAAGGTCATCAACGCTCAACTCCGAGACATCTGCCGTCCCGGCAAGTTGCTCCTCTGTGAGCGCATCAGGTTCGATCAGTTCGATTGGCTGTCTGTCTTCATTCCGCGAAGCGTTTTCCGGGCGGACCTGCGGTGAGCCGAGGTTCATGATGATGACGACGAGTACGAGGGCCAGTACGACGCCAGTCGCGAGGATCGTCAGCCGTCGTTGTGTGCTGCGCTCGATGTGTGGTGGCGACTCGTCGCTGTTTGGTGCGTCCGACTCATCCGACTGCTCAGGGAGGTTCGACGGCTCTTGTTTGTGCGACTTTTCTTGCATGGTCTGCTTCGGTGAAGTGCGGTGGAGTCAACTCCAGAGAGCGGCTGCGTCATCATATTGCCCTCGCGCAACCAGCAGGTGTTCGATCGCTTCACGGACAGCGCCCTTGCCACCCGGCCGGGCCGTGATAAAGTCCGCCACTTCGCGGACCTCACGAGACGCATCGGCAACTGCAATAGGATACCCGCACACGCGCATGAGCGGCAGGTCAGGCAGGTCATCACCAATCATCGCTGCGTGCGATGACTCAAGCCGTAAATCTGCAAGAATCCCTTCAAATGTCTCCCGCTTGTTCCGGCAGTTCTGCATCACGATACGGATGCTGAGTTCATTTGCCCGATGGCGCAGTGCCATTGAGCTGCGCCCGGTAATGATGGCGACGTGATGCCCGAGTGACTGCCACATTCGAATGCCTGCCCCGTCTCGGACATGGAACGCCTTCGTCTCGATGCCGTGATCGTCAATGTGGATCGATCCATCAGTCAGTACGCCGTCTACGTCGAGGCACAAGAGACGTATGTGTGGCAGGTTCGCCTCAGCCATGAGCCGGCTCCAGCGGAGGTTGCGGGCTGTTGTACGAAGCGGATGAATCACCGGGCGTACGACGGAGTGTGGCGACGTCAACCTCACCGCCGCAGTGCACATTGAGCGCAATGCCTGCAGCAACGCCGCTCCGCGCGATCGACTCAGCCGTCTCATTCGGCCGGTCATACAGTGCCTGCATCGCGCCGTACGCATACTGGCTTCCCGAGCCAACCGATACGTATTGTTGGAATCGCGTGACACACAGGTCCGAGGAAACCTTGAACAGCCCTGTACTGTTCGCGATGACGAACGTGGAATCAAGATCACCGAATGGCGTGTCCCTGCTTGCCGCCTGATCATTCACGAACGTGTAGTTGTCGTGCAAAGCTTTCCAGAGATCCAGGAAGAACCGGAAGATGACGCGCTCGTCCGACAGGTCGGGAGGCTGCTCATCGCTGAGATGATCGCGCAGAATGTCATCGTATATGCCCCACCCTGCACCGCCAACGAGTGAATCGCCCAGATGCATGAACTTCCGGGACGATGCATTGGCTGGCGCAGCAACATCATCGTCGCCGAAAAGAGTCAGTGTGTCGGCAGCCATCACCGTCTGACCGTTCTTGCATACCGCGCAGATTACCGACATGAGTACATCGCTCCGTTCACGATCGTTACTCCTGAACGATCCGCATTGTGATCAAATCCTGCACATCGATCAGGCCGACCGGCCTGCCACTTTCATCAACGACAGGAATCTCGTCCAGCCTGTGCTCGCGAACAACCTGCACAGCATCGCGCACGAGTTGATCCGCAGTGAGGTGCCGCGGGTGTGTCGTCATCACGGAAGAGATCGGTTTGCTCATGCCATCCGGGTCAGCGCGGACAAGTCGACGCAAGTCTGCATCGGTAAAGATCCCGGAGAGTCGCCCCTCCGCGTTGATCAGCACGATCGCCCCTGCACGTCGATCACCGGCGGCCTGGTCGAGTGCTTCGCGAACGGTCACCGCGTCCGAAACAGCGGGGAGATTCTCGCCCACGCGGAATCGGAGGACCTCTGTCACCGGTTTGAGCGCAGCGCCAAGCAGGCCGCCGGGGTGACAACGCTGAAAGTCATCGGCGGTGAAGGAAAGCCTCCGCGAAGCAGCCATCGCCAGCGCATCACCCATCGCGAGCATGGCAGTGGTTGACGCAGTCGGCGCGAGATTGAGTGGGCACGCTTCCGTCACGTCGCCAAGGTCGAGGTGCACATCGCTCAAGCGCGCGAGCGTCGATTCCGATTTCCCTGAAATGCCAACTCGGTTGACCGCATCAGCTTTGAGGATTGCAGCGAGGTTGACGACTTCTTCGGTCTCGCCTGAGTAACTCAGCAGCACGGCCACATCGCCGCGCCGGATGCGACCGAGGTCGCCGTGCACAGCCTCGGCCGGATGGACAACATGACTCGGTATGCCCACGCTGGAAAGCGTCGCAGACATCTTCGCGCCGATGAGCCCGGATTTTCCCATGCCGCTGACCACGACATGACCGGTGCAATCGACCATCATCGAGATCGCCTTCGTCCACGCATTGGTGATCTTCGAGCAGGAAACATCCGCCAAGCGGACAATGGCTTCAGCTTCGGCTCGCAGCACATCCCGCACGAAGTCGACTTCCTCTGGTGACGGCGTGCTTGTCGGATTGCCGGGTGTGCTGGACATCATGCTCATGGCGGATTCATCGCTCATTGCCTGTTATGATCATCCTGTCGCGGAGCTGGCCGCGGCCTGACAGGAGTGCTGATGGTACGACAGGACGACGTGCAATTCCGCCTCGATGCCTTTCAGGGGCCTCTGGACCTCTTGTTATACCTGATTCGCCGGGCTGAGGTGGATGTGCAGGACATCCCGATCGCTGCGATCACCGATCAGTACCACGAGATTCTGCGTGGGGTGGACGACATCGATATTGAGCTCGCCGGCGAGTTTCTGGTCATGTCAGCAACGTTGATCGAAATCAAGAGCCGGACAATCGCACCTCCTGACCCGTCGGAGTCGGGCGAATCGGCCGGGAATCGGCCGGATGGAATGGATGCCGCCGACCCGCGATACGAACTCGTTCAGCAGTTGCTCGCGTATCAGCGGTATCGGATCGCCTCAGAAGAGATGGATAAACGCCGGCTTGAGTTCTCCCAGCGATTCCCGGTCCGAACGTGGCGGCCGCAGTTCGAGCGGTACCGCGAGGAGCAGTCGCTCGAGCTTGAAGATGCTCACCCGATGGACCTCGCCGATGCTTACGAGCGCATCCTGGAGACTGTGAACTTCGATCGGCTCGGCGACCATCGTGTCGAGTTTGATGACACGCCTATCGAACTCTATGAAGAAGACCTGCTTGATCGGCTCAGCCGCGACGCCCGGCACTCACTGACGTTGCAGTCTGCGTTTGAAGGTCAGAAGCCGATGCAGCGAATCGGGCTGTTTATGGCGATGCTGGAGTTGATTCGCATGCGGCGCATCGTTGTCGAGCAAGAGTCAATCGACAGCGATATCACGGTGTCGCTGCGGGCGAGCGATGATGATGCGCTCGTGATCGAATCAGATGCCATCAATCACCACAAAGAACCGACCCTTCATGATGAGGTGTCGGGCGCGTAGTGACCGGGCTTGGGCTTTTCCGGGCGTTTCTTGCGTTTCTTCTTGCCGAACGCCTGCTCGCGCAGTGTTCTGACCTCCTGCGGGAGCAGCTCGCGCCATTGCCCGGACTTCAGCCCGCGCAAGCCGATCGGCCCCATCTGCACACGCTTGAGGCGCTTGACCGGGTGTCCAAGTTGTGCCATCAGCCGGCGAATCTGACGGTTTCGTCCCTCGCGAAGCTCCATCATGAGTCGGGTCGTCTCACGGTCGCGTTTGAGGATGCGCAAACGCGAACCACGTGTGCGCGATGCAGCGGGCTGCTTGCTCAGGCCCTGGTTTCGTTTGGTGAGGAACAGGCCCGATTCGAGTTTTCGGAAATCATCTGTGTCCAGCGAGCCCTCCACGGTCACTTCGTAGAGTTTGTGAACACCATGGCGTGGGTGCGTCAGCCGGTTCGCGAGTTCACCATCATTGGTCAACAGCAAGAGGCCGGTGCTGTCCATGTCGAGCCGCCCGACGGGAAAGAGCCTCGCCCGCGAAGGGTGTTTGACAAGATCGATCGCGCGGCGGCGGCCCTCCGGATCTTCGTTCGTGCACACAACGTTGCGCGGCTTGCACAGCGCGATGTACACGAACTGTTCAGGCCGGGCCAGCGGCTTGCCGCGCACGGTGATGCGGTCGTTCTGGGGGTCGACCCATGCAGGCAAATCGCTGATCACATGCCCGTTGACGGCGACCTGTCCATCCTCCACGAGTTCCTCACATGCGCGGCGGGAGCCGACGCCTGCCTCGGCGAGCACTTTCTGAATCCGCCTGCCTCGCTGTGCGTCGCGAAACTCCTCCGGTGTGGGCCCGGGTCGGCCGCGGTGCGGGCTCTTGCTGCTGCGTTTACGGGTTGTATTCCAGCCTTCAGACATTGAACCGCGATTGTATGCAAGACGTCGCCATATACGAATCGCCGGCTGGGATCGTACGGAAACTCCTCTCGCCAGGTGCCAACCGTCCGGCACCGCTTGCTCACTTCCGCCGACGGCGTACCGTGATCTGGTCGATAACCCTAACGAAACGGGCGTCCTGCATGCCCTGAGGACGGTGCAGATGAGCTTCGAGTGGATCAGGTCGATATTGCGATGGCTCTCGCGGGCCATCACCGAACCGCGTGGCGAACTGGATCGCTGGGAACGCGCGATGCGCTTTGGCTACGACCTCACGCGTTTTGGGGCGAAACAATTGCGAACCGACCAGGCGCCTCGCATGGCGGGCGCGCTCGCTTTCCGCACACTCTTCGGGCTCCTGCCAGTAATGGTCGTCTCCACAGTTCTCGTGAAGGCGATGCAGGGGGTGGATCAGTTCCGCCAGACATTGACCAGACTGATGGAGAACGCCGGGCTCTACGACGTTGTTATCAACCTTTCAAGCGACGCAGGCGAAACGTCGGAGTCGCTCGGCACACTGCTGGAATCCGTGATCGGCGATGCAGCTCAAGTCAATCTCGCAGCGGTCGGCTGGGTGGGGCTTGGCGTGCTGATTTACACAGCCATCTCCCTGATGGCCACCGTTGAGGGGTGCTTCAACTCGATCTGTCGAGCGCCGGAGGGTCGCCCATGGTTGCAGCGCATCCCCGTCTATTTCTTTGTTCTCATCGGCTGGCCGGCAGCGTTCGGCATCATTGCCTACGCGTCCAGCAGGTTCGGCGGCTGGCTTGAGAGCGTGAGCGATGTCAGTTGGCTGCTTGGATTCCTGCCCGGCATGTGGGCATTCGTGTGCGTCTGGTTGGTGATGCTCGCGATCTACATGCTCGTGCCGAACACAAGCCTGCGGCTGCGAAATGGTCTGGTTGGCTCGTTCGTCGCAGCAACCCTGATCGAGGTCGGCCGATGGGCTCTCGGCGCGTACCTGAAAAACACGATCTCGATCGAACAGCTTTACGGCTCGCTGGGCCTGATACCGCTGTTCATGTTCTGGGTCTATGTGATGTGGCTGTTCATCCTGTTCGGGCTGGAAGTCGCATCCATCCTGCAAAGGCTCGGCGGACGCGATTTCGAGGAGTTCGAACGCACAAGCACACCAACCGGTCTTGTTGATCCTGCGGCGGTCGTGGCCGTCATGCAGGTGGTGGGGGCTCGATTCAGCGCGGGCAACTCGACACGCGTGCAGGCGATCGTCG
Organism: uncultured Isosphaeraceae bacterium; assembly: GCA_964631295.1. Classification (GTDB taxonomy): domain Bacteria; phylum Planctomycetota; class Phycisphaerae; order Phycisphaerales; family SM1A02; genus CAZVXI01. The sequence goes on along the minus strand of CAZVXI010000080.1, from coordinate 640 downwards.
AGGAGACATCCCTCCCGGAGAACGCAGTCGTTGCGATCCTTGAACGCCTCAGTGAGCGTCATCTGGTACATCGGGTGGCGTCCGACGAGCCCGTGTACACCCTCGCTCAGCCGCCCGAGAAGATCGCTGCCGATGAAATGATGCAGATCGGATTCGAGTTGACCGAGGGAGCCGGGCATCTGCAATCACTTGATCTCATACACCGGCTGCGAGAGGCGCAGAAGCAGCTTGCCTCCCAATTCACACTGGCGGGCCTGTCGTCTGATGAGCCTCCCACGCCGACTGGTCAAGCAATCGCAGGCTCATAGCCGATAACACGCAACAGAGTGGGGGCTGGGTACCTCAGCGGAGACCTGCCATGGCTGCGCGTCGTTCAGGCTCACGAGAGCCGGCCGCAGAATCCAGTGGAGCACGCCGCCCAACGACCCTCGGGGTCGGTGGACCGGTTCGCCCCGTAACAAACGGACGTGGCCGCACGTTGAGTGTCGCCCCGTCGGACGATGCCCCGGTGCCGGGAGAAGTTGTGCCAGAGCAGGCGACCAACGCAGCAATCACCTTGAACGAGCCGATCTCCGTATCGATAGGCCAGCCCGGCATAGATGCGCCGCCGAATCCTCCGCACCCCAACGGTGCGACGCCC
>CAZVXI010000079.1:0-13473 GCA_964631295.1 uncultured Isosphaeraceae bacterium | reverse complement strand
CCTGCACACGCTCGAGTTCGAGCGTCGGGTCTTCATCAAGCAGTTTATGCAGCGCTTCGCCGAGTTTGGTTTCGGCACCCTTGCTCTTGCCTTCGATCGCGAGACCATACATCGGCTTCGGCAATGGCAGCGGCTTCAATCGGACGGCTTCGCCGAACGATCCATCGTGAATGACTGAGTTGTAGTTGATCTCGTCAATCTTCGAGACAGCGCCGATATCACCCGCAATGACCGACTTCTCTTCGTCGTGGTCTTTGCCCCGCAGTTTGAAGACATGGCTGATGCGCACGCCCTTCTTGCCGTCGTCCACCTGCGGTTGCGTACCCGATGCAACAGTGCCCTGATGCACACGGAAGACGGAGAGTTTACCAACGAACGGGTCGCTGGAAACCTTGAATACATGCGCAACTGCTGGCTTGTCCGGGTCAGCTTCGACATGGAACTCCGTGGTTTCATCGCCATCGTCACGGATGAACGTACGCGGGTTGCCCTCCAGCGGGTTGGGGCAGAGCTTTGAAAAAATGTCGAGCATCTCGTCGATCCCGACACTTTCTGTGGCAGACACAAAACAAACGGGAACAAGATGCGCTTCACGCAAAGCGCGCTCAAATGGACCATGCAGTTCGTCAGGCGAAACGCTGCCCTTCTCAAGGTACTGCTCCATCAGAGCTTCATCGACTTCCACCACCTGATCCACGATCGCCGTATGGAAGTCTGCGACATCGCCAAGATCGCTGCTTCCGTCGGTCTTGGTGAAACAATCCACGACGGCCTTGCCGCTCTCTGCCGGGAGATTCAACGGCTGGCACACATTTCCGAACACTTCCTGGATGGCTGAGAACAGCCCGGCGATGTCCGGCGCGTTGTCGATTTTGTTGATGATGATCAGCCTCGGGAGACTGCGCTCGCTGGCGATTTTCATCATGCGGCGCGAGACTGTCTCGATGCCTGCGGAAGCGTCGATCACCAGCGCCACGGTTTCAACAGCCGGCAGGACACTAATCGATTTGCCAAGAAAATCCGGCGAGCCCGGCGTGTCGATGAGATTCACGTGAGCGCCGGCATGATCGAAGTGCACGATGGCGCTGTCGAGGCTGTGCCCGGCTTCCTTCTCGATCTCGTCATAGTCGCACACCGTGGTGCCATCCTCCACGCGACCGGTGCGCCCGATGACGCCAGCTTTGTGGAGGATGGCCTCTACGAGGGTTGTCTTCCCGGAGCCGGCACCGCCAACAAGGGCGATGTTTCGAATGTCTGCAGTCGTGTATGCCATGGGGTGAGTAACTCCTCGGATTTGCCAGGTCTGGGTTGCCCAGATTTGCAGTTCCGGTCAAGTTGTGATGAACATCGCGCAAAGGGCGCGGGCCACGCAATATAGCGGGATTCCACGCCAACTGGGGCCCTGACCGGCCACTGAGCGATCGAATCCGTTGTTAGCATGGTTACCGTGATCAGCCCGTCATTCAACCTCGTGCTCCTGAACCCCGAGATTCCCAACAACACTGGCAACATCGGCCGGACGGCTGCTGCCACAGGGTGTCGGCTCCACCTTGTTCATCCTCTGGGCTTTGAAATGACCGAAAAGGCCAAGCGGCGGGCCGGACTGGACTACTGGAATCTCGTCGACTGCCGGGAACATTCGTCGTGGGAAGCGTTCCTCGACCGGGAGAAGCCGCCGAGCGGGCGATTCTGGCTCTATACGACCAAAAGCGAAATCCCCCACTGGCAGGCTGCCTTCGAGCCGGGGGACTACCTGCTCTTCGGGCGCGAGACCAGCGGCGTGCCGGCACAGGTGCATGACTGGATTGCTGACGTTCACGGGCAAGATCGGCGAATCACGCTGCCCATGATCGATGACCCCGCAGCACGAAGTCTCAATCTCTCGACCGTGGTGTGTGCCGCCGTGTATGAGGGTCTGCGTCAGACGGCATCGAGATCACGATGACCTCTCGCCCGCCTCGAGGGCGAGTACGGGTTTGATCCAACTCTGCATGTCTTTGAGTGCATTTTCATCGATCCCATGCCCGATCGGATACTCGCGATACGTCACATTGATGGGCGTCTTGCTGTAGTAATCGCGAATCGCTCGGCCGCTGGCCACTGGGATCAGCTCATCTTGAGTTCCGTGTGTGAGCATCATCGGCAGGCCGGCCCGCTTTGAGAGATCACGGTCCGGGGTGAAGATCGAATCGACCATTCTGCCGCTGCATGCGATCGCACCCCGCAGAGCCACTCGCTGTTCCAGCACCAGCCCGTGGGTGAGCATGGCACCCTGGCTGAATCCCATGATCAACAGCCGTTGTGGGTCGATCTGAGCTTGCTCGGCGAGATAGTCAAGGAATGTGTGGACCAGTTCAAGTGCCTCCATCGCCCCCGCTTCGTCATAGGAGATGCCCCCACCGGGTTGCTGGGCAATGTGGAACCATGCATAGCCGCCGAACATCCCAAAAGGGCTGAGATCGATCGGTGCACGGGCGCTGACGACGCGCAGGGTCGGATCGAGCATGTGCCCGATTGGCAGCAGATCGCGCTCGTGACTCCCGTAGCCATGGAGCATCAGGAGGGTCGTTGCCGGACCTTGGACAGGGATACTCGGTGGATCAATCTCGTAGCTGAGCGGCGAATCAGTCATTGATGGCGATCGTAGGCATACGTTTGCACGGCGGGTCAGACGTCCCTAACATACTTGTTTACAGGTACTTACGGCATCTGATACGGAATCTGACTACAGCAGCAAGTCGACACCGGCCGATAACATCTTGTGCATGTCGACCAACCTGTCGGTCGATCGATTGACGCTGATCAACAGCCCCGCTGAACGCTACAATGTGGTCGCGTGAAGGGCGCAATGAGGCCGCAGAGAAAAACGCAATGATCATCGATTTGCATACTCACGTCTGGACGAACCCCGCGCAACTCGGCGAGGAAATGGCGGACATGATCCGCAGGCGGTCGTCCCGTCACTGGCATCAATACGATGCCACGCCGGACGCTCACGAGCACGCGATGAACTGCGTTGACTGCTCCGTTTTGCTTGGCTTTCAGTCGGTGCGGCTTGGCGCAAATGTCCCAAACGAGATTATCGCTGAAGTCGCAGCTCGCAGGCCCGATCGGCGGATTGGCGTCGCTGGAATCGACCCACTCGCGCCCGACAGTGACGACCAACTCGAAGCAGCGATCAGCATGGGGCTTGCGGGTGTTGCCGTCTCGCCTGCATTGCAGGGATGCCACCCGACACACTCATCTGCGATGCGGCTGTTTGAACGGTGTGCTGAACTTGAGTTGCCGGTTTTCTCAACGCTGCTCGAACCGGTGATCGCTTCTGCTGAGTTGGAGTTCGCGCGGCCACTGCACTGGGATGAGGTTGCGCGGAACATCCCGGATCTTCGTATTGTCATCGGCCGACTGGGTCATCCATGGATCGATGAGGCGCTGCTGATCGTGCGCAAGCATGAGAACGTTTATGCGGATATTTCAACAGTCGCGTCGCGGCCATGGGAACTCTACGATGCGCTGCTGCGCGCGCAAGCCAGCGACGTCATGGACAAGCTTCTCTTCGGTTCCGGGTTCCCCTGCGATACGCCAGCAAGGGTCATCGAAGCGTTGTACTCGGTCAACACGATGAATCAGGGATCGCAGCTACCTTCAATCCCGCGCGCTCAGATTCACGCGATCGTGGAACGCGACAGCCTGCCACTTCTGGGGCTCGTCGGCGCAGCCCGGCCGGTAAGCGCGCCCAATGGCTCGGTCGGCGGATGGCGCGCAACATCACCTGCGACTGCTGCTGAGGACTCGGAGCAGTGATCTTTGGCAAACGACCGCCGACGCTCGGACTGCTCGGTGGATTGCTGGCTGTGCTCCTTGGCGGTTGCGATGTGTTCCGAGGGGAGGCCGGCGGGTTGATCCAGGCGCAGTCTCTTGGTCGCAACGCAGTGCGAGTCGAGGGCGAGATTGTCACCGCGATTTACACGGATCGGCTGTCATCTGAGTTGTCGTTTTTTATGGCTGATCGTTCCATCGACGAGCTGATGGAGGCCGACCCGGGAACGGCGCAGGTGCTTCGCGTGGAACTGCTCTGGGAGCCACAGCCGGGGCGCACGCCGGTCGACGAGTATGCCACCAATGCATCGCTGCAATATGTGATCATGGTTGATGGCGAACTGGGAATCTATTCAGGCGGCGGATTCGCAGCAATTGATGGCGGGCGCGGCGATGAGAGAATCTACATCCTGCTCCGCAATACCACGCTTCGCCTGCAAGACCACACGCCGGGCTTTGTTGATCAGCTCGGACCGACGCTCCTGACGGGTTCACTCGTCGCTGAATACCGCCCCGAACTCGCGAGACAACTGCATCGCCGAATCAGTCAATTTGCGACAGACTCGCTGGGCAAGACACGGATCGTTCTGGCACCGCGAAACAAATCGCTCGCACATCGCTGACTCTGGATGAAGCCCGCATTCGCGAGCATCGCGTCGATCAGGCACTGATGCCGGTGACTTTCACACGCAGATAACCCTGTCGATGGCCTTGCTTGCGCTTGTAGCCCTTCCGCCGCTTGAACTTGATCACGTCAATCTTGCGACCCTTGATGGTGCCGACGATGTCAGCCGTGACGCTCGCGCCGCCAAGGTATGGCGTGCCAACCTTTGCCGAGTCATCGGAATCTGAGTCACCAGTCAGCAGAACGCGGTCGAATGTGACTGTCTCGGCCCCATCTTCCAGCTCGCGGAGATCGACGTCGAGGACGTCACCTTCCTGAACTTTGATCTGCGTTCCACTGTCTTCGATGATCGCGTACACGTCGAGGGCTCCTTGGGGCGAATCGGGGAGTATAGCAATCACAGCGGATTTGCCAAGTGGCTGGTTCTGGTTACATGACGCCGATTTGCTTTTCGGTCGCCTCCAGCCAGGGTGTTGCCCGGAGTGATGCTCCTGCCGGATCTGCATAGGGCCAACTCAGGCCAGTCGGGACATGGTGCTGTCGGATCAGGTCGACGACCTGCTCAGGTGCCAGATCGAGCAAGGGTGTCTCGATCAGGATCTCGCCCCCAGCGAGGGCTGTGATGCCGGTAACGTGGCTGACCAGATCGAGCACAGGGCGGACATCGTCGAAATCCGGGCCGACGCAGACCGGCCACACGACAGCCCTGCAGCCATGCCCCACCGCGATGGAGCACGCAGCGAGCAGAGCCCGAGCGTCGCACAATGGCTCCGTGCTCTCGACGGTATCATGAAGCAGCACGGCCGTCTGAAGGACTTCGTGGTGACGCCCGACCGCACGACGGCGGGCATCCTCATCGGGATCGCCCGCAAGCGATGGACACCACTGGATCGTGCTGGATGGATCGCGCTGCAGGCACAATGCGGCGAGTGATGGCGGATCGCCTGTATCGATCACCACGAGTGCGGGTTGTCCCATGTCGAATCCTTCGGCAGTGCCTGACGGCTGATCGATGCCGATTCGATCCGGCACCGTCTTGCCCTCAGGATACCACTGATGTTCATCTCCGCCGACCAAACGGCAGCAACGTTCGGCCCAGCCGACTGGGTTGTCGTTGCTGTGTACCTTGCCGTGCTGTGCACGATTGGCGTTGTGTGTGCCACTCGCTCGAAGGCTCGTGGTGATCGTGAGGACTTCTTTCTCGCCGGCCGCTCGATGCCCGCATGGGCCGTGTCGCTTTCACTGCTGGCAACCATGCTCTCCGCGGCGACGTTCATCGGCGGGCCGGAGTTCTCGTACGCGCTCGATCTTTCGTACCTGTCGCAGGAAATCGGCGGCATCCTCGCGATTCTGATCGTGGCGTTCCTCTTTCTGCCACGCTTCTATCGCCTTGGCGTAACGAGCGTGTACGAACTGGTCGGGCAGTCTTTCGGCGGCACGGCAAGGCGTGCAACCAGTGCGATGTTCCTCATCGGTCGCGTGTTTGCGAGCGGCGCGAGGCTGTTCATGGTCGCGATCCCCTTTGCGATGATTGCGTTCGGTGATACGCACCCCACTGCATTGCAGGCTTCGGTCGTGATCATCTCGATTGTGGCCGCGGCTTACACCATGGCAGGTGGGATTCGAGCAGTTATCTGGACTGATGCGTTGCAGGCCGGCATCCTGTTCGTCGCTCTGGTCGGCGCTATCTGGATTGCATTTGACCGCATCGGCCTGAGCGCAGGCGAACTGGTGACAGGTTTACAGGGAGCAACGCAGGAGAACGGCTCCAGCAAACTGCGTCTGCTCGATTTTTCGGGCGATCCGACGAAGACGTTCACACTGTGGACCGCATTGACGGGCTGGTTGCTGTTTCATGTTGCCGCGATTGGAACTGATCAGGATCTTGCCCAGCGACTGCTGACATGTCGCGATGCAAAACGCGGCGCATGGGCAGCGATCCTCGGCAAGCTGCTCAGCGTGCCGATGGCGACCATGTTCCTCGTGCTGGGATTGCTGCTATTTGTGTTGTACAAGATGCCGCACGTCGTTGCCGGAACAGCTCCGCTCCCTCCGGATGCATCGCGCGACGTATTTGTCGAGTTCATTCTCGCGGAGATGCCGGCCGGTTTGCGCGGTTTGATGATTGCAGGCCTGTTCGCAGCAGCGATGAGCAGCCTCGATTCTGCCCTCAGCGCCATGGCTGCTGCCACAATGACCGACTTTGTGCCGGCCAAGAGAGCGGTGAGCAATCATGGCTGGCCAATGCGGCTGGTTGTAGTCGGATGGGCCACCCTTCTCGCGGCGTTCGCATGCCTGTGCGTCGCGCTTCACAAGCACAGCGGCGAGACGCTGATCACCTTCGCGCTTGGGGTGATGATGTTCGCGTACAGCGGGTTGCTTGCCGTATTTCTGACGGCGTTGCTGACCAACCGCGGGAACGGACGGAGCGCACTTGCGGCATTGATCACAGGCTTCGCCTGCGTGGCTGCGATGGACCCGGCGGTGTGGACTCTCTGCGCTGGCGCGCACGAGTACGATCCGGAGAATCTCACGCTCCGCGACTACCTCACACGCCCCGCGATGCCGTGGCGTATGACAATCGCGACGGGTTTGAGCACCGCTGTATGCATTTCCGGCAGGCGGCGTGCATCACTCCAATCGTGACATCCGATTGAGCGCTTCTTCGATCGTCGTCTGATCCTTACAGAATGCAAAACGTGTGAGCGATGCGCCTCGCGCAGGTTTGGAGTAGAACGAACTCGGTGGGATCGCGGCAACACCGATGTGTGCCACAAGATGACGCGCAAACGCAACATCGTTGTCAAAGCCGAGCGGCGTGTGGTCCGCAAGAATGAAGTAGCCAGCCGCCGGGCGATATACGGTGAATCCGATGTTGCTGAGCCCGTCAGCGAGCAGATCGCGGTGGCGTTTGAGAAGAGCCACGAGATCGCGGTAGTAGTCATCTGCGACCTGCAAGGCGGCGACTGCACCATGCTGGAGCGGCGTCGGGGCGCCGAAGGTCAGGAACTGATGCGCGGAGCGTATCGCATGCGTCAGGTGTGGCGGTGCGATCGTCCACCCCACTCGCCAGCCTGTCGCGGAATATGTCTTGCCCAGACCGGACATCGTGATGGTCCGCTCCCACATGCCCTCGAGCGAAGCGATGTGTATGTGCTCGCCCTCGTAAATCAGACGCTCATAGACCTCGTCAGACAATACCAGGACATCGTGTTGCTGGCACAAACGTGCGATCGTTTCGAGTCGCGAGCGGTTGAGCACGCTGCCGCTCGGGTTGTGTGGCGAATTCAGGATGATCGCTCGAGTACGTTCGTTGAATGCTTCTTCAAGCTCTGCCGGATCGAAATCAAACCGAGGCGGAGACAGCGTTATGAACCTCGGCGTGGCCCCTGCCATGAGCACATCTGCGAGATAGCAGTCGTAGTAAGGTTCGAAGAGAATGACTTCGTCACCCGGGTTGATGAGCCCGAGTGCAGCAGCACCGAGAGCTTCGGTGCATCCAACGGTCACGGTCACTTCGCGCGAGGGATCGACATCGAGGCCGGAAGTTTCTCCGAACACGCGCGCTATTTCCTGCGTCAATGCCGGGAGGCCGTTGGTCGGTCCGTACTGGTTCTGCCCTGCTCTCATTGCTGCCACTGCGGCTTCGAGCATGACGTCGGGCCCGCCGAAACTCGGGAATCCCTGTCCGAGATTGACCGCATCATGTTGCAGCGCGAGACGGTTCATCTCTGCGAAGATCGTCTCACCGAACGAGCGAAAACGCTCAGCACGAACATCTGCCGATTGCACATTGATTGCATCCATGCTGGTACGGTAGCGAAATCGCAGCCATATGGCAGCCCGCGACTTGCTCTGATACGAGGAAACTGATGCGAACATTGATGTGGTTCCGTGCTGACCTTCGGACGACCGACAACCCTGCTCTCTACCACGCTGCCGCAGCGTCGAATGAGGTGCTGGCAGTGTTCTGCCTCAGCCCCGGTCAATGGCAGGAGCATGACTGGGCTGACATCAAAGTCGCGTTCCTCATGCGTAACCTTCGGGAACTGCGCGCGAAGCTCGAATCCCTCAACATTGCTCTGCATGTTATTGAAGCGGACACGTTCGATGATGTGCCCGAGGCGATCTTGACTCTGTGTGAAGAACACTCGTGCGAAGCCGTCTACTGCAATCGCGAGTATGAGATCAACGAGCGGCGACGCGACGAGGCGGTCGAATCGAAACTCGCTGAGCGTGGCATCGCGATGCATCAGTTCCACGATCAGGTCTTCGCTGCTCCGGGCACGATCCGTACCTCAGATGATCGGTTCTATTCAGTGTATTCGCCGTTTCGCAAGGCGCTCTCGGTGCATCTTGAGGAGACGTCGGTTCGCGATGCTCTGGATCCTCGGCCGCTCGATACGATGTGTGGCAAGGGGTCGGGTATACCGACTGACATCAAGGGATTCGATCTTGACTGCGACAACGACGAACTATGGCCCGGGGGGGAAGACCACGCGCGGAAGCGTCTCGAGCGGTTCGTGAAGAATCGAGCAGCACATTACAAAGACATGCGCGATCTTGCCGCAGAGGATGCGACAAGTCGGTTGTCGCCCTATCTCGCACTCGGAGTGATCTCGCCACACGAGTGTCTGCGGGCGGCCATGCGTGCCAACGGCGGGAAGCTTCGAAATGGCGCGAAAGGACTCGATGCGTGGATCAGTGAACTGATCTGGCGAGAGTTCTATCGCCACATTCTCGTTGGCTACCCGCGGGTGAGCATGGCGCAGCCATTCAAGACAAACACGCGCAACATCAGGTGGAACTCGAATGACCAGCATCTCGCCGCATGGAAAGAGGGCGAAACCGGCTTTCCGATTGTCGATGCGGGCATGCGGCAGCTACAAGCGGAAGGTTGGATGCACAACCGCCTCCGCATGGTGACGGCGATGTTCCTCTCGAAGGACCTGCTACTCGACTGGCGTCTCGGGGAGCGGCACTTTATGCGTCACCTGATCGACGGCGACCTCGCTTCAAACAACGGCGGATGGCAGTGGTCTGCGTCAACTGGCACCGACGCCGCGCCGTATTTTCGGATCTTCAATCCAACAAGCCAGAGCACGAAGGCCGATCCGGACGGCGTGTATATTCGTCGCTACGTCAGGGAACTTGCAGATGTCACGGGGAAGGCGATCCATGATCCGCCCTCGGATTTGCGCAAGAAATTGGGCTATCCGGAGCCGATCGTGGACCACAAGGTGACCCGTGAGGCGGCGATCGAGGCATTCAAAAACCTGTGAGCCGGTCCAAGGTCGATTTTTCGTCTCAACTCAGACTGGAAACTGGGTTATGGTGGCGTAGAAGATAAGGGCATCCGCCGGCTGCGGGTTCGGTGGACGAAGGTGTGGATTTTCCGATGTTCGATGGGTCGCCAGGCCATCGAGGCATTGGTGCAACCTCGGAGCAGGACATGCAGACACGAGCGATCTCTTTCGCCGCTTTCCTTACCGTGGTCGTCGGCGGGTTATCCGTTGCACAGCAGAGCGCCAATCTCGGCGATGATGGGCCCCGACGACGCGGCCCCGATGAGACTGCGATTATTCCGCCGCCCCCACCGGTGACGCATCCGTTCGACGTCGCAGAGTTGTCCGACGGCGAATACGCGTTGACACTCGGCCAAGTCCGCTTTGATCCTGTCGACGGTCTGCCACCGATTGACGGCCCGTGGGCGCAGGGCATGGCTGACGATCTCGGTAACGATCTGCGGCTCGTGCAGTTCACGGGTCCGACAAATCAGCAGTGGATCGATGACCTCACAGCGAGGGGCATGGAGATCGTCCAGTACATACACCCGTACACGTACATCGTGTGGGGCAAGCCATTCTCAGCGCGCAATGCGCAATTGCCGGCTGATGTTCGATTTGAAGGTGACTTTGTCCCTGCGTTTCGTGTACTTCCGTGGTATCGCAACCTCCCCGATCGACCAGTTGACATGCGCGCCATGGTTTATCGCGGGGCACAGGTCGAATCGATCATCGAGCAGATTGCAATGCTCGGTGCTGATGTAACAAGCCGGGCGAAGGTAGACCGTGTTTTCGAGATCGTGAGTTTCACGGTGAACGGTCAAGCGGTCGCAGACATTGCGCAGATTGCCGGTGTGTACAGCATCAAGGCAGTTCCGACGGACGGTGGCCTGCGCGGTGAGATGAGCAATCAGATCAATGCGGGTAACTACGATGGCTCGAATACTGCATCGCCCGGATATGAAAGTTGGCTCGCAACAATCGGGCTGGACGGCAACGGTGTGATTATCGCCAACGTTGACAGTGGCGTGGATGAATCCCACCCTGATCTGACCAATCGTATGCTGCCATGCTCGGGAACGACCTGTGATAATACAAGCAGTTCGCACGGCACACACACGGCTGGCATCATGGCTGCTGACGGTGCGTCCGGGGTCACGGACAGCTTCGGGTTCCTGCGAGGGCTCGGCGTCGCACCGGGGGCCGATCTCGTTGCGCAAAACTACTCCCCGCACTTCTCGCAGGCGGGTGGAATGCTTTTGCTCATGACCGACTCGTACAACAACGGCGCATCGCTCTCCGGAAATAGTTGGGGGCCTGCAGGTTCGCCGCAAGGGTACGACGATGACACACGCCAGGTGGATGTCGGCGTGCGCGATGCAGACCCCGACGCACCGGGCAACCAGCCGCTCACATTCGTGCTTTCATTTATGAACGGCGGGGGCGGAACATCGACGCAGGGATCGCCCGACGAAGGGAAGAACCTCTTCAACATTGGTTCAACGAAGATGCAAACCGGTTCCGGGGAGCAGATTCTTGATATCAACGATCTCTCTTCTAACTCTGGGCACGGTCCAGCGCTCGATGGTCGCACCATTCCGCACATGGTCGCGCCTGGTTGCAATGTCGATTCGACGACGCCCGGCGGAAACTACGACCTGCTGTGCGGAACCTCCATGGCCTCGCCTCATGTGTCTGGTGCAGTTGCGTTGTTTATTGAGCACTACCGCAATCTGACTGCTTCGCGCGGACTCGTCGAGGATCCAAGCCCTGCTCTGATCAAAGCAGCGTTCCTCCCCGCGTGTCACAATCTCGAGGGTTTCGATGATGCCGATGGCAATACGCTGGGCCATCCTTTCGACAACAAACAGGGCTGGGGCCGGATGAATCTGCCCGCTGTTCTCGACGCCAACCCACTCGGCGTTCAGTACGTCGACAACCCGGTTGTGTTTGATGACACGGGTGATGAATGGACCATGTCGTTCAGCCCGCTGGAATCCGATCAGCCCATCAGAATCATGCTCGTATGGACGGATGCTCCGGGACACGGCCTTGGAGGATCAACCCCCGCCTGGAACAACGACCTCGATCTGGAAGTTGTCGCGGACGGCATCACGTATCGCGGTAACAACTTTGCTGCTGACGGCTGGAGCCAGAGCGGCGGAACTGCAGATGGCGTGAACAATACGGAAGGTGTGTTCCTCGGCCCGAACGCGCCCGGCTCAGTCACGGTGACGGTTCGGGCTGCAAACATCTCATCTGACGGCATCCCGGGGGAAGGTGACCTGACAGATCAGGACTTTGCACTTGTTGCGTACAACGCTGCGGTCGAGCCGGGTTTCTTCCTTGCATCCGAAGCGAACACACACGAAGGATGTGCGCCAGGTCTGCACCAGTTCTCGCTGGATATCGGGCAGATTCTCGATTTCAGCGAGACAGTTTCGCTTTCGGCGTCGACTGCGTCGAGCGACCTGCTCGTTGGAACGACGGACAGTTCCGTCACTCCGCCGGCAACGGTTGGTGTAAGCGTGCGGTACCTTTCGCTGGCCTCAGCGGGAGATCACGTGATCACCGTGACTGCAACATCGGGCGACACTGTCAAGACATTCGATTTCTTTGCGACGATTCGTTCCGAGGTACCCGACACGCCATTGCCAACGACGCCTGCGAACAACGCGACAGCGGTTGGACTCGCGCCGACGCTGTCATGGTCATCCGCAGCGGGTGCGACGAGCTACGAAGTGCAAGTTGCCACAGATCCAGACTTCAATAACATCGCATTCAGCGCGACAACGACGGAACCGACTGTCGCTGTGGAACCGGCGCTCGATACACTCACGTCCTATTACTGGCGCGTCCGCGCTCTGAATCCGTGCGGGCTCAGTGATGACTCGAGTGTGTTCCTGTTCACAACGCTCGATCGACCTCCATTGCTGATCATTGATGATGATGACAACAGCCCGGATGTCTCTGCAACATACATCGCTTTGCTGGATTCGCTCGGGTATGAGTTTGACGTCTGGGACACTGGCAACAGCGATGGCGAGCCAGATGCAACGACGCTCAGCGAATACGATTTCGTGATCTGGTTTACCGGTGACGAATGGGGCGGCGCTGCCGGCCCGGGCGCGGCTGGCGAAACAGCACTCGCGGCATACCTCGATGATGGCGGCTGCCTGTTCCTTTCATCACAGGACTACCACTTTGACCGTGGCTTGACATCGTTTATGACAGAGTACCTTGGCGTCGGCTCGATCACGAACGACACCGATCAGAACACGCTGACCGGCGCGGACGTCTTCGATGGCCTTGGCCCATACTCAACCAGCTATCCCTTCACCGATTACTCAGACACGCTGGTCGTTGCCGAATCATCAGAGCTCGCGTTCATCGGCGACGTGGGCAACGCGGGTGTGAGTACGGACGGCGGCACGTATCGTTCGACGTTCCTCGTGTTCCCACTCGAGGCCATCAGTGGCGCAAGCAATCAGGAGCAGGTACTCGGCACGTTCATCGAGTGGTGTGATGACATGTTCACGACATGCCCGGGTGATACCGACGGTGACAACAGCGTCGGTCTCTCAGATCTGCTCAACATCCTGAGCAAGTGGGGTCTGGCCGACGCCGACGCTGACCTCGACGACAGCGGCACCGTCGGACTCGGCGACCTGCTTGAGGTGCTCGGTCAATGGGGCAGCAGTTGCTGAGTTTTCGTCGGTTCCGAAGAAGCGCCCGAGGCCGAGG
>CAZVXI010000078.1:0-13495 GCA_964631295.1 uncultured Isosphaeraceae bacterium | reverse complement strand
AGGTCGGCCGCTGGAGCGTGTCGCGGTCTGGCAGATCGTGCGCAAATACGCGGCGCGTGCCGGGCTCAAAGACGTGCATCCGCACAAGTTGCGGCACAGTTTCGCCACCCACCTGCTCGCCGGCGGAGCTGACCTGCGCGTCGTGCAGGAACTGCTCGGCCATGCGGATGTCGCCACAACGCAGATCTACACACACGTCGATCGTTCCCACCTGCTGAGTGTGATTCAGAAACATCACCCCCGGCCGTGATGGCGAAGCATGTCATCGGCGCGTTCGCACTTCAAGGGCGATGGCGCGAAGCTCGTCGGCAATCTCTGTAAGCGCATCCTGCCGCGTGTCCATCGACTTCAATGCTCGATCTGTGATCAACCCTCGCAGGTATGACCGCGTCTCGTCGGCCGCCCGTCGGAGCGCATCCCAGTCCTTGCCGGGCGTTGTCATCATCGCGCGAAACTCGCTGACGGCGACGAGCAAGTCCACCAGTTGCGCCGCAGCGTCTCTTGCGCTGATTGCTTCGATGTCTGCGATGATGCGCTCGAAAGCCGCACGCGCCTCAGCAATGGTTGTGTTCGTCCTCGCACTCACCTGGCACCTCTCATCTGCTCCAGTGCTTCTCGCAGTACGTTGATGTGCGCATTGATTGCTGCAGGATCGAGGCGATGCCCGAACCGCAACGCGTTGAGCAGCATGCTGTGGGCTTCACGCCACGCGCGGAGGGCATCACGTGTTGTGTTGATCAGCGCAGCAGTCGGATCCGCCCCGGCAGTGTGCTCGCGTTGCATGGCGTGCACCCGCTGGATGGCTGCGAGGTCGGTCAGATCCTGCTCCAACAGATGAGCGATTCGATCGATCAGTGGATCGGCCTGCCGCACTGCCTCGGCCATCGTGCGTGCAGTGGCAACGCCCCCGAGCGCGTCGTGGACCACCAGTCCGATCTGCGCGAACGGCGGCCCGGTTGCGTGCAGCGCGATCAACGGCTCGAACGCGGCCACGATGGCTCGCACGAATGCCCGATCAGACATCCGCTTTTGCATCACAGTCTCGAGTGCAGACGCATAGGCCACGCTCGCATCACACACGGCAAGCCGGATCTGCCACTGGCGCTTGAGTTCATTCGCCTGCGCGCGGATGGTCTGCCGCTCTGCCGGGTCGTTGGCGGCGTCGGCTGCGCCATCCATCACTTCCACCACGCGCGTGCCTGCTGTGGCAATCGCATCTCGCATGAGCTTTGTTGCCTCGGCGAACGGCTGGACGCTTGGCCTGGCGCATCCAGCGAGGGTGAGCGCAAGCACGAGCAAGAGAATCAAACGAATCTGAACCATCTGGGGACTCCTTTGCAGGTCGATCAAAAAGGTCGTCGCTACAGGAGGCCGGGCGGCTGCGCTCTGCGCGCGCATGGGCGGTGGGCCGTCGCCGCGGGTTGGTTCACCGGATCACAAGTCCGGCGGCGACAGGACGTTGGCGATTGTGAGATTTTGTTGGCTTTTCCGGCTGGGCAAGAGCCGGGCGGAACCAAGATGCGCGCACGGCAGGCATACCGCGCCAGCATTTGTCTGCCGATCGGCAGATTCTGCCTGTTGGCTCGAACGGCCGGTGTCACCGTTGCGTATACCCTGACTGGAGGAGTCGGGAATCTGCCGATGTGGGCGAAACGACTCGCGAGAGGGCCTCTGCAGGCCGATGTAGTCCAAAGCGCGTTGCCGCGGGCGGTTTGGTCGTCGATCTCACACGTGCTGACGCCGGGTGCAGCGAACGACGACGGACTGAGATCGCCGCAGAACGATCGCGTTGGCCGTGATTTCGCGGGGAATATCGAAAGATCCGAGTATGTGTATCGCCATCACCAGCACTGCCGACCGACGCTTGAACGCAACGTCTCTGGCCGCAGTCATCGGCATTCTGTTGGCATGCTGGCTGTTGGCCGGATGTCAGCCGAGGCAAACCGGCGTTGATGGCGATCTCCAGGCGTTTTTAGACGGCTCGGGATCCGATGAGCAGAAGAACCTGCTCGAACAGGCCACGATCGCGAAAGATACTGGCGACTACGACGTTGCCCTCGGGCTTTTCCGAGACGTCCTGGAAGAGAATCCGACGATCGTGCCAGCGTATCTCGGCATCGGAGACATCTACCTCGACCTCGACGATGCCGGGAAGGCCGAGCCGGTCTTCGCGCGGGCCGTCAAACTTTCGCCACGGAGCTTCGATGCCCAGTTCGGCCACGGCCGGGCGCTGCAGATGCTCGGGCAGTTGCTGCGTGCCGTTCAGGCGTATCACCGGGCTTTGACGATCGTCCCAGACCATCCGGAGGCGAATCTCAACATCGCCACCACGTACATGCGGATGGATGAGATGAACAGCGCCCTCGTCTTCGCCGAGAAGGCGGTCGAGCTGGCGCCCGAATCCGGCGGCGCCCGGGTGAATCTCGGGGCGATCTACGAAGATCTCGGCCGGAACGATGCGGCAATCGAGCAGTATCTCACCGCGTTGGAACTGCTCGACGAGCAGGCCACCGCGCCGGTGATGCTGAACCTGATCAACGTGCTCGCGCGCGAGAACCGATATCAGGAGGCGGCCAACACCGCGGAAAACCTCACGCGGATCGACCCCACGCCGAACGCATACGAGCGGCTTGGTTGGGCGCTGTTCAAGTTGCGCGAATACGATGCATCGATCGAAGCATATCGCGGAGCAATCGAGCTCGATCCGAACCACTGGCCATCGCTCAACGGTGTAGGCGTGAACGCGCTCAACACGTGGCTGCGCAGTGGGCGAACCGACAACGATGCCCGCAGGGAAGCACGCGATTCGTTCCGCCGATCGCTGCGCATCAACCGCGACCAGCGCAAACTCATCACGCTCATGTCGAACTACGCGCTGGACTGATCTGCCCTGCCGACACCGCGAGCCACCCGAACATCACACACGCGAACCTCCGATAATGTCGTTTGTTGCGCTGCATGAGCAACAGGTGCGCTTCGCGCGAGAAAAAATGGCGCGAAACTTGGGGCGAAGCCACAGCGCTGCCGATGTGCAACTGGGTGACGGCCGGGTCATGGATTCGACACGCGCACGCACCCGACAGTTGCGGACACACAAACTCAAGAACACGTCACACGGTCAAAGGACGGACCTCCATGTCGGTTGCGGTTGCTGCGGGTCGGAAATCACCCACCACCACCACTTCGCTGAGGAAGGCTGGCGCGAAGCATCGCACAGCCGAAAACCAGCAGAACATCGACCACCTCTGGAGCGAGTACAAGGCCGCTCCGAACAAGGCCGCCCGCGATCGTCTCGTTGAGTACTACATGACCAGCCATGTCAAGCGCATCGCCGAGCGGCTGCACTCGCAGCTTCCCGCGCAGGTGGATGTCGATGACCTGATGCAGCAGGGCTACGTCGGCCTTGCTGAGTCGATCGAACGTTTCGAGCCTGCCCGCCGTGTGAAGTTCGAGACGTTCTCCGGCCGGCGCATCTACGGCTCCATGCGCGATTACCTGCGACAGCTCGACCACGCGCCGCGCCTCGCCCGCCGACGCGAAAAGCAGTGGATGCACGAGGTCGAGCGCTTCAAAGTCGAGCACGGCCGGGCTCCCGCCGACGATGAACTCTGTGATCGCCTGGAGTTGTCGCGCGAACGATTCCGCCAGGCGTTCTCCGAGCGGCCTGCCGCGTTCGTGCACTTCAACAGCAACCGCCCGGACGCTCCCGAATCCGACGAATCCGACGGCATGCGCTCGTTCGTCGACCGTCGCGATCCTGAGCCGGCCATGCGGGCCGAGATGGACGACCTTCGGCGGTGGATCACAACCGGCTTCAGCCGGCCGGATCAGCTCATCATCGTGCTGTACTACTACGAGAAGCTGACGATGCGCGAGATCGGCCGGACGCTGGGCATCTCAGAATCGCGCGTGTCACAACGACTCGACTCGATCATCAAGTGCCTGCGCGCCCGGATGGCCGGCACGAACAGCGAATCTCAGTTCGAGTTTCGTACGCGCTGATCCAGCCGATTCACCCATGCGAGATAGCTGCAAGCTGCGCGAGCGCCTTGGCGGCAGCGCCCGAATCGATCAACTCGGCCGATCTGGCGACACCCTCCGCCATGTCCGCTGCCTGATCTGCAACGAGAAGTGTCGCGGCAGATGCCAGCAGCGTCATATCGCGTGGTGGCCCCTGCTCATCCCCGCTGAGAATGTCCCGTACCATCGCGGCAGCGTGATCAAGATCGCGTGCAACGACCTGTTCACGATCTGCGAGCGTGAGACCAAGCGCGCCGGGGTCGATCGTCGCGCGGGCGACCTCGCCTTCGCGAACGATGCACACGTGCGTTGGCGCGGAGATTGACAGTTCATCAAGCCCGTCATCGGAATGCAGAACCATTGCGTGCATTGCACCGAGTTCCGCGAGGGCATGTGCGATCGGCTCGAGAAATCGAGGTTCGTACACCCCCATCACCTGCCGCCTGGCGCCCGCCGGATTCGTCAGTGGGCCGAGCAGGTTGAAGATCGTCGGAAAACCGAGCGCCAGTCTCACGGGCATGACGTGTTTCGTTGCGGGGTGGTGATGAATGGCGAACGCAAAGCACACGCCGACTTCATCAAGGCATCGCACCTGCACATCGCGGCCTGCATCAACATTCACCCCGAGTTGCTGGAGCACCTCCGCAGAGCCGCGCCCCGTGCGCGACCGGTTGCCGTGCTTGGCGACCTTCGCGCCGCCCGCTGCAGCGATAATGGCCGATGCAGTCGAGACGTTGAATGTCTTGGGAGCACCGCCGGTGCCGGCCGTATCGACGAGCTGAGCGCCGTCGAATGGCGTCGGGATCGGATCGACGTTCTCGCGCATCACGCGGGCAGCGCCGAGGATCTCATCGGCGGTGGGTGTTCGTGTAGCGAGCAGCGCAAGCAGTGCGCCCATCTCGCCGTGATGGACGGCTCCGGTCATCATCGCGCGAAATGCCTCGGCTGTCTGCTCGGCCGTGAGTGAATGGCCAGCCAGCAGATGCCGGAGCAGAGGCGTCATATCAGCCGGATCCGCCGCTCGCGCGAACTCTGCTGGTGCCTTGGCGGATGCGTGCGGATTGTTGTGTGTCACGAGACGTGGTCCTCTCTGCATCGCGGACGGGACCCGATACCATACCCTCATGTCCGCCGCACACGAGTTCTGCATATGTGCCGAGTCCTATGTTCATCGGCTCGATCCGTTTGCGATTCAAATCGGCAATGGGTGGGGCATCCGCTGGTACGGGCTTGCCTATGCAGTCGGGTTCGTCATCGCGTGGCTGGTGTTGCGATGGTTCGCTCGCACGAACCGCAGCCCGCTTGACCCACAGCAGGCGGGCGACTTCATGTTTGCCGGCATCATCGGCGTGCTCATCGGCGGGCGGCTCGGCTACGTGCTGTTCTACGCACCCCACCTGCTCACAGACTTCCGATCATCACTGCCCTACTGGGGGATTTTCGCCATCAACGACGGCGGGATGGCAAGCCACGGCGGGATCGTCGGCGTGATCATCGCATGCCTCTGGTATGCGAAGCGCAGCAACATGCGTATGGCGCACCTCATGGACATGGGAACGCTTGCCTGCGCGCCGGGGCTGTTTCTCGGCAGGCTCGCAAACTTTGTCAACGGTGAGTTGTGGGGCCGGGCGCTGCCGGAATCGATGCGGGCTGATCCGCCTGCATGGTCTGTCAAGTATCCGACACAAGTGACCGACCGCTGGGTGCTCGCCGCGGACCCGACTGTTGAGTTCGACAACAGCGCGTTGTTGCGACTCGCAGAGGATTTCGCGATCAAGACAGATGGCGTGCCGATCGAGTCGCTCCGGGGCGATGTCGGCGAGGCTGCCGTGCAGAAGTTGCAGGCGCTTGAACCGCTGTACGCGACGCTCCCGCCAATCGCCCCGGAGATGTTCCCCGCACGTGTTGTTGAAGAGGCGTATGCGGGCAATGCGCCCGTCATTGAGACGCTGCGCCCGCTGCTGACACCGTACTACCCATCGCAGATTTTCCAGGCGATGACGGACGGGCCGCTGTTGATCGCGCTGATGTTGCTTGTGTGGTGGAAGCCGCGCAAGGTGGGCGTGCCCGCATCGTGGTTCCTGCTCGGGTACGGCGTGCTGCGCGTTGCGTCGGAGCGTTTCCGACAGCCCGATGAGGGCGTTGCGGAACTTGCAGGGCTCTCGCGCGGGCAGGTGCTCAGCGTGTTCATGGTGTTGACGGGCCTCGCAATGCTCGCATGGTGCGCAAAACGCGATGCACCGAAACAGGGCGGGATTGTGATAGTGGCAGATGGAGAGTAGACCGCGGAACATCACATCGTCTGTCTCGCACCGCAGCCGTTGACTGCACGGTACTCTGCCGCCCGTGATTTACTCGGCGCGGAATGTCGCAATCGCCTGCTCGAATATCTCGCGGTAGTCATTGAACCAGTCGTTTTCGACTGAGCAGGTGATGACGTAACCATGTGAGTTGGTCACCACTGTGTAGACCAATGCTGTAAGTTGAAACTGCCCCGCCTGGTGTCGGTAGACGGTGCGCCTTGCTGGGCGACCGCCGACCATCGCCTCAGATTCGCTGACAAGCTGAAAGTTGGTGAGCTTCTCGCGCGCGACGTCCACACGGAACTGCTGCTTATAAAACGCCTGCACATCCAGGCCTCGCGGGTTTGCGATCTCATTGATGTTGACGTTCTCGGAGAAGACATCATCCGGACCATCAAGCGGAGCGGTCGCGATCAGCGCCATGCCCATGCGGTTTCGTGAGACCTGCCAGGAAGAAGGGAACCGAATCGTGAACCGCTCGGTCGTCTCGGCAGGCGGGGTCTGGGCCGGTGCCTGCGCCGAGGTTGTCTCGGCTGCGTTCCGCGCGGGGGCTGGTGTGCCCTGCTCCCCACACGCGGCAAGCAGAAGAAAGGTCAACAAAATCGCGGCGAGTGTGCGGAACATGCAGTGAGCATATGCGGCGTCGGGGCACTTCACTTCCGAGATGACGTGGGCTATCCTCAGCGGTCGGCAGTCTGTGAAATGCTTCACAACCGGCCAGTCGTCCGGCTTGTCATTCGCCGGCTGATCGGCCACAATCCGCCCAACCGCGGAAGGCGGGCTTGAGAGCAGGACGCCAGCAACGATCACAGCCAGGGCCAGCGAGCCCTGCGAACACTCGTAAACCATTGGGACGCAAGAACATGGCGAGCACCGGAACAGTCGTGCAGGTCATCGGATCAACCTTTGACGCTCACTTCCCCGAAGACCAACTGCCCGAAATCTATAACGCTGTGCAGGTGGAGATCACCACTGACGGCCAGTCGCAAACGCTCACCGGCGAGGTCGCGCGTCACATGGGCGGCGGACAGGTCCGCTGCGTCGCCCTCGGCTCGACTGACGGCCTCGCACGCGGTCAGGCTTGCACAGACCTCGGCGACCCGGTCTCCGTGCCCGTCGGCGAGGGGGTGCTCGGACGCGTGTTCAACCTGCTCGGCGAGCCAATCGACAACCGCGGTCCGGTCAACACGACCCAGACTGCTCCAATCCACCGCGAAGCACCGGAACTCGTCGATCTCAACCCCAAGACTGAAATCCTCGAAACAGGCATCAAGGTCGTTGACCTGCTCTGCCCGTTTGTTCGTGGCGGAAAGATCGGCCTGTTCGGCGGTGCCGGCGTCGGCAAAACCGTCATCATCCAGGAGATGATCGCACGTGTGGCCCGTGAGTTCGGCGGCTACTCCGTGTTCTGCGGCGTCGGCGAACGCACGCGAGAAGGCAACGACCTCTGGCTGGAAATGCAGGAGGCCGAGTACACCGATAATGAAGGCAATGTCGCCCATGTCATCGACAAGGTTGCGATGGTGTTCGGCCAGATGAACGAGCCCCCCGGCGCGCGTTTGCGCGTGGCTTTGTCGGGCCTGACGATGGCCGAGAACTTCCGCGATGAATCCGGCAAGGAAACGCTCGTCTTCGTCGACAACGTGTTCCGCTTCACCCAGGCAGGTTCGGAAGTGTCGGCCCTGCTCGGCCGCATGCCGTCGGCGGTGGGCTACCAGCCGACGCTTTCCACCGAGATGGGTGAACTGCAGGAACGCATTACCTCGACCACCACGGGCGCAATCACATCCGTGCAGGCGATTTATGTCCCCGCAGACGACCTGACCGACCCGGCACCCGCGACAGCGTTCAGCCACCTTGACGCATTCGTTGTGCTTGAACGATCAATCGCGGAGAAGGGCATCTACCCTGCCGTCGACCCGATTGCATCGACCTCCCGTATTCTCGAGCCCGGCGTTCTTGGCGAACGGCACTACGCCTGTTCGCGCAAAGTGCAGAACATCCTGCAGCGGTACCGCGACCTGCAGGACATCATCGCGATTCTCGGCGTTGATGAACTTTCGGAAGAAGACAAACTCGCCGTGGCTCGTGCCCGCAAGATCGAGCGATTCTTCAGCCAGCCGTTCTTCGTGGCTGAGCAGTTCACCGGCTTCGCTGGTGTGTACACGTCGCTGGCCGACACGATCGACTCGTTCGAGCGGCTGTGTGACGGCGAAGGCGACGACCTGCCTGAATCTGCATTCATGTATGTTGGCACACTCGATGATGCAAAGGCCAAGGCAGAGAAAATGGCTGCTGAGGCTGCTGCCTCCTGATCGGCCACGGTATGTGCAAGACTGACGCGATGGCCCCGGGGCCCGGTTCCCCGGGCTTCTTTGTGCGCTGCACCATCACCTGAGTATCCTGTAGCAACCATGAGCATTCGTCGATCGGTTCTGAATCCGCTGCTCTCGCACCTGGGATATCGTCTGGAGCGATATCAGCGCGACCAGCCAGGTGTCGAACCGGCGCGCGACATCCGGCAGTATTTTCGCCGATCAGGGCGCGATCGCGACTCGCTGATTGTCTTTGATGTCGGTGCGAACGTCGGAGCATTCACGCTCGATATTCGCGAGAACCTGCCCGGTTCGATGATCCACGCGTTCGAGCCCGATGCTGCAACGGCTCAGCTCATGCGCGAGCACACTGCCGATCTGCCGAGAGTCACGATCAACGTGTCCGGCCTTGGTGACGCAACACACACCGCGCAGTTGCATCAGTTCAAGTATCACTTCATGAACTCGATCCTGCCGCCCGGCCCAGCCCATACCAAGCATCAGCCGACCGGCGCTGTTGAAGTGAATATGCGCACCCTTGACGATTACTGCCGCGAACAGGATGTCGCTCACATCAACCTGCTCAAGACCGACACGCAGGGGCTTGAGCTGCAAGTACTCCGCGGCGGTCATGGCATGCTGTCAGCGGGCGCGGTCGAACTGATTTACTGCGAGATCATATTCTCTGAGATCTATGCGGGTATGGGCCGCGCGCACGAGATCATGGCGTATCTGCATGAGCATGGTTTCGAGTTGCTCGCGGTCTATCCGACACATCACGCCGACGGCCGCGCCGCATGGACGGACATGCTTTTCGTGCACAAGCAGACCGACTCGGTACTGAATGATGATTGATGAATGCTGAGCGCGCCATGTATCCCGCGCAAACCCGGCAGCGCTCTCAGCGTAACCCATGCGGTAAGTCCACACTGAATCTTGAGCGGCGTTCTGGTCCGGCATAGTTCTGTTTGTTTTTCAAAATGGCAATAGAATGCCGGACTGCACTGTTGGGTGCGTGCGGCGAGAAGCACTGGCGCACCAATCTCGCTGTACGAAACGGAGTCGCACATGAAAGCAGCGGATCTCTTTGTCACATGCCTCGAGAACGAGGCGGTCGAGTACGTCTTCGGCATCCCCGGCGAGGAAAACCTTGACTTTCTCGATGCATTGTCTCGCAGCGAGAGCATCAAGCTGATTGTCACGCGGCACGAGCAGGCAGCAGGGTTCATGGCCGCGACCTACGGACGACTGACAGGCAAAGCAGGCGTGGCACTGTCTACGCTCGGGCCGGGTGCAACCAATCTTGTCACGGCCGCTGCGTACGCCAATCTTGGTGCCATGCCGATGGTCATGCTCACCGGGCAGAAACCAATCAAGACCAGCAAGCAGGGCCAGTTTCAGATCATTGATGTCGTCGACATGATGCAGCCCGTCACGAAGTACGCGCGGCAGCTTGATAGCGCGGAACTCATCCCTGCAGTTGTGCGCGAAGCGTTTCGCCTCGCTGAGGAAGAGCGACCCGGCGCAGCGCACATTGAACTACCCGAGGATGTGGCCCGCGAAAATACTGACATCGTTCCAATCGCTGGAAACAATCCCCGGCGGCCTGTCGCGGAAGACAAAGCAATTGCTCGCGCCATCGAGCTGATCTCACAGGCGAAGTCTCCGCTGCTGCTCATCGGGGCAGGCGCGAATCGCAAAGTTACCTGCCGCATGCTTCGCAGGCTTGTCGCGCGAACTGGTATCCCCTCGGTGACGACCCAGATGGGAAAGGGCGTTGTCGGCGATGACGACAAGCACTTCCTCGGCAATGCAGCAGTGTCGGCAGGTGACTTCGTGCACCGCGCATTCGACGCGGCAGATGTCATCATCAACGTCGGCCATGATGCTATCGAGAAGCCGCCCTTCGTGATGAAGCCGGGCGGGCGCACGGTCATCCATGTCAACTTCACCTCTGCATTGGTTGATCCGGTGTACTTCCCGCAACTGGAAGTCATCGGCGATATCGCACACAGCATCTGGCGTATCTGCGAAGAACTTCCTGATGAATCCAACTGGGACTTTTCGTTCTTTGACAGCGTGCGCGCAGCGTTGCGCGAACACATTGCCAGCGGCGCGGATGACGCGCGGTTCCCGATGTACCCGCAGCGTGTCGTGGCTGATGTTCGCCGACTGATGCCCAACGATGGCGTCATCGCACTCGATAATGGCATCTACAAGATCTGGTTCGCGCGCAACTATCCCGCGTTCGAGCAGAACACTGTCCTGCTGGATAATGCGCTCGCGACCATGGGGGCTGGCCTGCCCTCAGCGATGGCTGCCAAGATGGTGCACCCGGGTCGCCGCGTGATGGCGATTTGTGGCGACGGCGGGTTCATGATGAACTCAGCAGAGCTCGAAACCGCCGTCCGCTATCAGCTCGATCTTGTGGTCGTGGTCCTGCGTGATGATGCATACGGCATGATCAAGTGGAAACAGCAGGACATGAACTTTGCTGATTTCGGCCTCGACTTTGGCAATCCAGACTTTGTCGCATATGCCGCCTCCTACGGCGCGACAGGCCATCGCGTGGAATCGGCTGATCAGTTCGTGACGGTGGCCGAAAGCGCGTTCCAGGCGGGCGGCGTTCATCTGATTGATGTTCCCATCGACTACTCGGACAACGATCGCATACTGAATCATGAAATCCAGTCGCTGAGCGCCAAGCTGTAAACAGTGCAGGCGTGTTGCGACCTCAAACGAAATGACTTGCCATGAACAAAGAGTACCCGTTTTATCTGGCCAACAAACCGCAGAAGCCCAACACTGACCTCGAGGTGCTGGATAAATACACCGGCGAGGTTGCGACTCGCGTGGCAGATGCAAATGCTCAGATCGTTGATCAGGCAATCGCTGCAGCCGCCGATGCGGCCGGGCCGATGCGCAAGGTCCCGCCATATGAACGGCAGGCAGTACTCAACCACTGCGTGAAGCGCTTTGAAGAGCGCGCTGATGAGCTTGCCATGACTTTGTGCATCGAAGCGGGTAAGCCGATCAACGACAGCCGCGGCGAAGTGACCCGACTCATTGATACATTCCGCATTGCGGCGGAAGAGACTGTCCGCATCGACGGGCAGATTCCGAATCTTGAGATATCAAAGCGCGCGAAAGGTTACCGGGGGTTTGTTCAGCATGTGCCAATCGGCCCGTGCTCGTTTATCTCGCCTTTCAACTTTCCGCTGAATCTGGCTGCACACAAAGTTGCGCCTGCGATCGCGGCTGGCTGCCCGTTCGTGCTCAAGCCTGCGGAGAAGACGCCCGTCGGTGCGCTCATCATCGGCGAAATCCTTGCCGAGACAGACCTGCCCGACGGAGCGTTCTCCATCCTGCCATGCCCGATTCCCGAGGCAGGTGCATTCACAACGGATGACCGCCTGAAACTGCTGAGCTTCACCGGCTCGCCGAAAGTCGGATGGGAACTCAAATCAAAGGCGGGCAAGAAGAAGGTCATTCTGGAACTCGGCGGCAACGCTGCGTGCGTTGTAGATGAAGATGCCAACCTCGAAGATGCAGCGGAACGCATGGTGTTCGGCGCGTTTTATCAATCAGGCCAGAGTTGTATCGGCGTGCAGCGCATTCTGATTCATGAACACGTGTACGATGACTTCCGCGACATGCTCGTCGAGAAGACGAAATCACTCACCATGGGTGACCCGAAGGATGAGAATACGTTCATTGGTCCGGTCATCACAGAAAGAGACGGCGAACGTCTCAAGAGCTGGATCGACAGTGCTGTTGATGCGGGCGGCCGAATCCTGTGCGGCGGCAATCGCGACGGCGCCATGGTCGAGGCAACACTGCTTGAGAACGTCCCGGCTGATCAGTCCATCTGTACAGAGGAGGCCTTCGGGCCTGTCGCGGTGCTGTCGAAGTTTGGTGATTTTGATGCCGCACTTCATGAAGTGAACAACAGTGTGTTCGGCCTGCAGGCGGGTATCTTCACGCGCGACATATACAAAGCGATGCGCGCGTGGGACGAGTTGGAGGTTGGCGGAGTCATCATCGGCGATGTGCCATCCTGGCGCGTCGACAACATGCCCTACGGTGGCGTGAAGGAGAGCGGCCTCGGTCGTGAGGGTATCAGATACGCCATCGCAGACATGACCGAAGAGCGGCTGCTGGTGATTCGCGAAGCACACGGCCACTGATCGAAACACTGACTACAATACTTCCAACGTCTCGCGCGGGGCGTGGCGGCCAGTCGGGGTCGCTGCTGAGAAGCACCCGTGGAACCTGATCCGGCTCATACCGGCGGAGGGAACGCGAACCATGACCGCGGCCATACTCACAATCGATCCTCGCGAACGTCTGCTTAAGCGCAGCACGCAGCAGCGATGTCCTGCGAGCAACCGAGTGTGTGCGATCGTGCCGGGGCCGATGCCGCCAATCAACCCGAACAGGTGAGGCAACACAAGAAAACCGATCATCAGGCGCAGCAACGATCGCGCCGGAGAGGTCTGCAATGATCATTTCAAACGAATCCACTGTCCTGCCAATGCACGGCGCGCACAATCCCTCTTCCACACACGCAGGCACGACGCCCGGCTCGTTTGCGCTGCGCGCCGACGTCGGCGGGCCGCTCATGTTTGCCTCGCCCGACACGCCCGGCATGCCCGCGCCATCGGACAAGACCGCCTGGGACTTCATGCCCGCCGACTGGACGGTCGAGCGGCTGAGCGGTGCTGACACCGACGCCGCGCATAGAGTGGTCGAGTGCGCCTCATCGCCATGTCTGGCGAAGTCGTACGTCTTCACCGATGCCCGCGGCATCACGCGTCGCATCGCGCCGCCCGCCGCCTTCGAGCCGGTCACCCAGCT
>CAZVXI010000077.1:2158-13530 GCA_964631295.1 uncultured Isosphaeraceae bacterium | reverse complement strand
GCCTGCTCAAGATGGACTTCCTGGGTCTGCGCACGCTCTCGACGATCGAGCGCGCCCGGCAGCTCATTCGCGACTCGATGTCTGAGCAGGCCATCTGGAACGCCGTCGGGCGCAACATCGGCGAAGGCCCGCATCCGCTGGATCTCGAACGGCTGACATACGACGACCCGAAAGTGTTCGCGCTGTTCAGCCGGGCAGATACTGCTGGTGTGTTTCAGTTTGAATCCGGCGGCATGCGGCGGCTGCTGACTGATATGAAGCCCGACCGGCTGGAAGATCTGATTGCTGCCAACGCGCTGTTCCGCCCGGGGCCGATGGACCTGATCCCGGATTATGTCAATCGGAAGCATGGCCGCCAACCCGTGCCGACGGCACATCCGATTGTCGATGAGTTCACTGCTGAAACATACGGCATCATGGTGTATCAGGAACAGGTCATGCAGATTGTGCATGGTCTGGGCGATATCCCGCTGCGGCAGGCGTATTCGCTGATCAAGGCGATCAGTAAGAAGAAGCATGATGTTATCAACGCGAACCGCGCGCAGTTCATTGCAGGCGCCGATCGCAACGGCCTGCCGAATAAGAAAGCAGAGGCGCTGTTTGATCTGATCCTGAAGTTTGCCGGCTATGGCTTCAACAAGAGCCACTCGACGGGGTATGCGATCGTCGCGTATCAGACGGCGTACCTGAAGACATATTTTCCAAACCAGTACATGGCTGGTGTGCTTACGTTTGAGAGCGCTGCGAAGAAGGTCGACGACTGGGTTTCCTATCTGGAAGACTGCCGCCGAACGTTTTTCCCGGATCATACGGAACAGCAGCCGCACGTTGGCGTGGATGTGCAGCCTCCGGATGTGAATGTATCCGTCACGGACTTCGCAGTAAGTTATGAAGACCACGAGCCGCACGACAACATGCACGGCCATGTGCGTTTCGGGCTGGGGGCGATCAAGAACGTCGGTCGGGCTGCGATCGATGCAGTGGTTGCGGAACGTGAGAAGGGGGGAGCGTTCCAGTCGATCTTCAACTTCTGTGAGAGACTCAGTTCACGCACGGTTACGAAGTCGACGATTGAGTCGTTGATCAAGGCGGGGGCGTTCGATTCGATGCACGGCGATGAAGCTCGCTCGGCGCTTCTTGCAGCGCTGGACGATGCGGTCGCAGCGGGCCAGTCGCTCGCCGATGATCGAAGAGCCGGGCAGATGAACATGTTCGCTGCCGCATCGGATGCGCCAGAAGATGCGCCTGTTGTTGACGATGCACAGCCGCCGCTGCCTGCGATCCCGCCGTGGGATGATGCAACGAAGCTGAAGTTCGAGAAGGATGTGCTCGGCTTTCACGTGTCCGGTCATCCGCTCGATGAGTACGAAGATCTGCTTCGGATGTACCAGTGCGCTGTGACCCGCGGTGTGAAGGAACGCAATCACGATGTGCCGATCAGCGTGTCTGGTGTTCTTGCGGAGGTCCGGCACACGTTCACGCGGAAAGACCAGAAACGCATGGCCATCCTGACGTTGCAGGATCGATACGGCTCGATCGACGTTGTTGCGTTTCCTGCCACGTTCGCACGATGTGGTGAGCACATGCAGCAGGATCAGCCTGTGATCGTCGTTGGCCGTGTGGATACATCGCGCGCGGAGCCGCAGGTGATTGCAGAGATGATCGTGCCGATTCAGGACGCGGCCAGTTATCTTGCCTCAGAGATTCAGGTGACATTCGAGCCGCCCGGCAACGAGTCGCGCGTTGAGTCACTTGATTCGCGCATGGAAATGATCAGCGGGTTGCTCAACCAGGCGAGCGCGATCGCGCCGGGTGAGGGGCAGCGATCCGCGGAGGTCATCGTACGTGTGCCATCGAACGGACACTATGTGGATGTGCACAGTCGTCGCCTGCGGATTGTTGCGCAACAGGGCTTGCTTGATCGGATGCGCGCCGTCGTCGGGCCACAGCATGTGACGATCCGGCCTGCTGCAGCGCACGATCTGATCGCGGATGATCCACGCCGGCGATTTGCATCACGCAACCGTCAGGCTGCCTCGGCGGATGACGAATAGATGGCCGCGATCATGCCGATCGACGAGCGCGATGCACCTGCCATCTGCGAGCTGTTCGAGCAGGCTGCAGCATGCATGCTGGAGAATCCACTGCGGACGGGCTGTTGTGTCCATCTTCCGGCGCGCGGTCGATTGATCGCCACGGGCGACCTGCACGACAATCCGATGCACTTTCGGAAAATCATTGCGAGCGCTGACCTTGGCGCGGGCAGCGATCATCACGTCATTCTGCACGAACTCATTCATGGCGAACGCCTGATCAACGGCATGGATTTCAGCCATCGTCTGCTGATCAAGGTCGCGCAGCATGTCGTTGCATACCCGCAGCAGGTGCATCCGCTGCTTGCGAATCATGAACTGAGCCAGTACACAGGCAGGCCGGTCAGCAAGGGGCAGGGAAACGCTGTCCTGCAGTTCGATGATGCGCTTGACTATGTGTTCGGCGACGATGCCGGCAGCGTGCGTGATGCGATGCGCGTGTTCTTCCGCGCCATGCCGCTCGCGCTGAAGACTCAGAGCGGCATTCTGTGTGCGCACTCGCTTCCCAACGCGCGCATGATGGGATCATTCGATCATGATGTGCTCGATCGCGCGCTTGATGAGGATGACTATCATCCCCCGGCAGGGGCGGCGTACCTGATGACATGGGGCAGGGCGTTCAAGCAGGGCGCGATCGACCAGATCGCACAACAGTGGGGCGTTGAGCTGTTCATCCTCGGCCATCAGCATGTGGAGACTGGCGCGGAGCTTCACATGGAGCGAATGGTCGTGCTCAACAGCGATCACGATCGGGCCGTGCTGCTGCCGCTTGACCTGAGTGCTGATCTCGATGCCCACGCGATGCTGGAGCAGGTGGTTCCGCTGGCGGCGATTGGATTGGAGTGATGCAGGACATCACAGTCATGCGCCCGCTATCCTCTCGCTTGTGAGTGGCGCGCAGGACAATCCGATCATGCTTGCGATTGAGACGTCGCAGCGAAGCGGTTCGGTGGCGCTGCGCCTCGCGGACGGCTCGATACAGGAAGAACCGCTGCATCAGGGCGATCGCCACAGCGATGATCTGATGCCTGCGATTGATCGATTGACGCGACGTTGGGAAGTCACGCCGGCTGGTATCCACATCGTTGTGGTCTCGTGTGGGCCGGGCGGGTTCAGCGGCCTGCGGATAGCCATCACGTCGGCGAAGATGATTGCAGAGGTGACTGGCGCGCGTGTGATCAGCGTGCCGAGCGCGCTTGTGGCTGCATACGGCTGTGATGATCCGGCAGCACCCGAACTGGCAGTAGCGCTTGCCTGCAAGCGTGATACGTGCTGGCTGACGCGCTGCCGGGCGGACGCAGAGGTGGGGCGCTGGCAGATCGAAGGCACGCCGGGCATGATCACTGCCGATGCGTTTGATCCCGCTGGCCTTCCGCTGCTGCTGGCTGATGAGCACCTGCCGGCGGGTATCACGGAAAGCTGTTCGCGCTCTGGAGTGGCTGTAAGGGCTTTTTCCATGTCCGCAACCGCATGCTGCCGGGCCGCGAACCATCTCGCGGAATCAGGGTGTTTTGTTGATCCCCTTGGGCTTGCGCCGCTCTACGCGCGTGAGCCGGAGGCGGTTCGGCTCTGGCAGCAGCGATAAGCGGACGTGCGACGCGGCAACGCTGCCGGTAACTGCGGGTAAGTGCTTCCAATAAGTCGACTTACGTGCACCACAGATGCGACTGTGACCTTTGTTCCGGCTGGGTCGCAGTCAATCGCTGTCGGTGATGAAGTCCCGGTTCGTGCGGGCCGAAGAGAAGGTTGGCAATCTGGGTCGGATGGCGAAAGGTGCCACGCCCATCGGTTTGTGGGTCCATCACGGGCTGCCACGGGGCCGGCTGAGGCCAGGAGCGGAGTGAGGAGAGCATGGCAATGAGCAAGTCAAAGGACAACGGGCAGAAGTCCTGGGCGGACAAGCAGGTCTTTACCACTGGTGAGGCCGCCGAAGTCTGCAAGGTTTCGCAGCAGACAATCATCCGCTGCTTCGACAGTGGCCGGTTACAGGGGTTCCGCGTCCCGGGGTCGCGCTTCCGCCGCATCCCGCGCATCGAACTGCTTCGCTTCATGAAGGAAAATGACATCCCCGCGGACGTCCTGGAGGGGAACGCCCGCAAGCGAGTTCTGGCTGTCGATGATGACGCCCAGATCATCGAGCTATTCAAGGATGTCTTCGATCGCGATGACCGTTTCGACTTCCAGTCGGCCGCAACCGGCTACGACGCGGGCATGCTGACCGAGTCCTTCAAGCCACACCTGATCCTGCTCGACTACATGCTGCCGGATATCAACGGCAACGTTGTATGCGACCGGATTCGAGGCAACGAAGCGCTCAACGGCACGAAGATCATTGTCGTATCGGGCGTGATCAACCGGGAAGAGATCGACCAGTTGCGTGGCAGCGGCGCGGATGACTTCGTGCAGAAGCCCTTCAACATCGATCAACTCGTGGACAAGATCGCCACGATGCTCGCCGTGTGAGTGAACATCGCGGACAACACAAGCCGGCATGGACGCAGGCGGACAGGTCATGGACGTGCCTGACGCATCATCGACACCAATGAACGATCAGCAGCCATCGCCTGATGCGCTGATCACGCTCGCCGACATCGCCCCGGCTGGTCCTGCAGAGCTTGCCCTGCAACATCTTGATCAACTGCCCACGCTCAGCGGTGTGGCGGTGCGGATACTCAATCTCACAAGCGATGAGCAGTTCTGCGCGCAGGAAGTGATCGACCTCGTGGGCGCCGACCCGGCACTCGCATCCCGGGTGATTCGGATGTGTCGGTGTTCGCCGCGCGGCCGCGCCAGCGAAGTCAATACACTGGAACGGGCGGTGCTTCTGCTCGGGTTTGATGCAATACGCTCGATCGTTCTTTCGCTTCAGGTCTTTGAGATGATGGAGCGCTTCGCGCCACAATCAGGGCAGGGCGATGCGGAACTGTTCAATCGACATGCGTTCTGGATGCACGCCCTTGCGTCGGCGATCATTGCTGAATCGCTCGCGATGCGCGGGTCGTTGCCTGAGCGCATTGTGCCGAGCGAGGCATTCCTCGCGGGGTTGCTGCATGATCTCGGCTTGCTGGCGCTGCACACGGTGATGCCGCGCGAGACCGAGCAGGCATGCGCGCAATACCTGGCAGACGGCACTGCATTCGACCATGCTGCGCGGGAGTCGCTTGGCATCGACTCGCGAACAGCAGGCAAGCGGCTTGCGGAACACTGGTCGCTGCCGCACTGCCTTGGCGATGTGATGTGGCTTGCCGGGCAGCGCCTGGCATCACTGCCACAGCTTCCGCATCGCACAACGATCGCGCTGGTGTCGCTCGCGGATGCAGTTGCAGCGCGTCACCATGCTGTGCCGGTGCCCGGACATAGTGCCGGCGCGCCTGTGAGTGAACTTGCGGCAGAGCTTGGTATCACGCGCGATGCGCTCGACGAAGTCGTGGCTGAGTTGCCTGACGCGTTGGCATCGCGTGCGGAGGCGCTCGGGATCGACATCAAACCTGACAGCCGCGAACTGCTTGAAGCAATCTCGCGCGCAAATGAAACACTCGGGCGAACGAACCATCGGCTGCGCGAGCAGGCACGACAGGCGCACATGCAGGAACGCATGCTTGGCGCGATCCAGCGGTTCCATGCTGAGGCCAGGCCGACGGAATCTGTTGTGAGCGTTCTTCGGAAAGTCGCAACATCAGCCGCGAAGGAGCTCGACTCGCAGTTCATGACGATCCTGTTCCAGCCACGTCCGAGTCGTCCCTGGCTGGCGATGCGCTACGCGGGGGATGGCCGGCTCATCACCAGCAGGGAAGTAGACGGGCCGGAATCGATGCGACAGTTGCAGCAGAGCGCGACAGGCGGGCAGGTGTGCCTCGGCGCGCTGGGCGTGCTGCCGTGGATTGAGTCGGTTGTCGGCGAGGCGCGCAGCGCATCGGAGCTGCATATGCTCCCGCTGCCGTGCGGGTTCGGCATGCATGCCGTCTTGATTCATGATGGCGTGCATGACCATGAAGTACACAGCGGGCTCGAGGCACTTGCGGCCACGTGGGCCAGTGCTGTTGCTGCGGCTGCGCAGCACGAGGGTGCGCGTCGACTCGGGGAGCAGCTTGCAACTGCAAATGCGCGCCTTGTGCAGACGCGCGATGAACTCTCCAGTGCGCGAGCGCTCGCTTCCATCGGTGAGATTGCTGCGGGGGCCGCCCATGAAATGAACAACCCGCTGACGGTCATCTCCGGGCGATCGCAGTTGCTTGCGCGGCGTCTTGGGGAAGCTGCGACGGAAGGCCGTATCGACGAGTCATCGCTGGAGGCAGCAAAGCAGATTGTCCTCCAGGCGCATCGGTTGAGCAATCTCATCAGCGCCATGCGCATGTTCGCTGAGCCGGCTGATGCCGAGCATCGTGAGGTCGATATCACCGCGCTGGTGACGTCGATCGTTCGGAAGTTCCGCGCGGAGTGTGGCAACAACATCGCGATCGAACTGATGGGTGACGAAGTGCCCATCGCACACGCATGGATCGATCCTGATCAGGTTGGCCAGGCGCTGGCGGAGCTGATTCGCAACGCGACCGAGGCTGAGCCGAAAACCGTCGCAGTCGCGGTAAGAACACACTGTGATGGGCGGCTGATCATCGACGTGTTTGATGATGGCAAGGGCCTGCCGGAGCACGCGCTGGCGCATGCATTCGACCCGTTCTTCAGCCTCAAACAGGCTGGGCGGCAGCCGGGCGTCGGGCTGGCGCAGGCGCGACGTCTGCTGCAGGCGAATGGTGGCGAACTCACGCTCGACAATCGCAAGGAGGGCGGCGCGATTGCGCGCATCAGTTTCTCGCGATGGCGCGCCGAGGACCGCCGCACGATTGGTGCAGCGCCTGATCAGTCGCGCGTCGCGTGAAGATGAAGGTGCCAACGCGCGAGGTTGCTGGGCAATGGTTGTCCGCTTTGATCAGTTCATCAAAAACTGAGTTTCGCGAACACTCGAGTATGACCTAACGCCGCGGCCCGTGGATGGTTCGTCACGTACAATGATTGCGCATGATGCGATCTGCTTCTCAAGACTCGCGCATTTCGGCGGGCGCCGCGGTGCGCGACGGGCCTGCGGCGATGTTCATGACATGGGCATCGCTCGCGTTCATTCACTGGCCAGTGGATGTTGATGTGATGCGCGGGCTTGTGCCGGAACCGCTGGAGGTTGACACGTTCGATGGCTGGGCGTGGGTGGGGCTTGTGCCGTTCACGATGCCGCGCGTGCGTCACCGGTTCGGCCCGGTTCCGACGATGCGGCGGTTTCACGAATGTAATGTGCGCACGTATGTGCGATGCGGCGATGAGCGGGGTGTGTGGTTTCATTCGCTGGATGCGACGAGCAGGCTGGCCGTCGCAGGCGCGCGCATGCGCTGGCGGCTCAACTATCGCATGGCGGAGATTTCGATCAAGCAGCACAACGATTGCGTTGCGTATCGCGTGCGGCGGCTTGATCACACCCGACGGATGCATCTTGATCAGCCGGGCGTTGAGCATGCGGTGGATGATCCGCGTCTCGACTGTGCGTGGACGATTGGTGAAGCCCTGCCGCGAGCGCAGCCAGGCGAACTGGAGCACTTTCTGACTGAGCGGTATGGGCTGTTCGCACTCGATCGTCACGGGGGTGTGCGCATCGGGCGGATTCATCATGACCCATGGCCGTTGCGGCAGGCGACGCTTGATCGGCTGGATGATGCGTCGCTCGCGACGGCTGCAGGCGTGCCGGCCGAGGTGATATCGGACGTTGCACCGCATGTGATGGCTGCGGACACGATCGAAGTGGATGCGTGGGCACTGGAGGCTGTATCGCGCGCCAGATGAGACGAGGAAAAATTGTGCCGATAAATCTCCAACTCTCACAAAACCACCAGGCGGAATGAGCCGACTGCCCTGAGAGCGAAGCATGCATAGTCGCTTCGCGGGAAGTTCAGGGCTCCAATGACCAGCAACGATCTTGATCTGAAAACGCAGTTCGTCACAATCTCAGGGAACAACGGCGTGGTGTTTGTGACACCCGCCGGGCCGACGATTGGTGAACGTGAATCAAACATCATCCGCGACGATGTGTCGCACGCGCTGGAGCCTCTGACTGGAGCGATCTCGCATCTCGTGCTGGATATGTCGATGATCGACTTCATGTCGAGTGTCGGCATCGGGATGTGTGTTGATCTTCGCAACCTGGCTGCGTCCAGAGGTGCCGATGCGATCGTCACCGGTGCGAACCGCGCAATGCAAGAGCTGTTCAAGCTCGTGCAACTCGATCGCAAGTTCAAGGTTGCTGCGGACGATTCAGCAGTCCAGAAGATTCTGGCGAACGCAAAACCCAAAGCTGCGTGACTGCCTGGGGAACGACACTGCACCGGCGTGCTGCGTGCGCGCGCATCGCTCAGGGGTGTGATGGGTCATCCTGATATGTCGTGTGCGTTCATTCCACGCGAGCGATAACGATGGTCTGATCATCTGCGGGGCGCACGCCTGCTTCATGCTTGAGCAGGGCAGTTGTGACTGAATCGACGACGCAGTCGGGCTGGCCGGTGCAGTGCGTGAGCGCGTGTTCGATGCGTTCGAGTCCGAACATCTCGCCGGCAGGGTTGAGCGCTTCGGTGACGCCATCGGTGTACATGACAACGCTTTGTCCGGGCTGCAGTGTGATCGTGGCTTCGTCATACTCGATGTCGTCGAGTATTCCCAGCGGCACGGAGCCGACATCATCGAGGCGCTGCACCGGCTGGCCGGCGCCAGCACGCTTGAGCAGCGGCGGATTGTGTCTGGCGCGGGCGTAGCGCAGCTCGCGCGATTCTGCATCATAAAATGCGAGGAACGCAGTGATGAACGAACTCTCGATGCGTTTGGCGCTGAGGTGATGGTTCGCGTGCTGGAGCAGTTGCGCGGGGCCTTGAGGCTGTGTGGGATACGCGTGCAGGATGGCATGAAGCATGGCCATCATGACGGCGGCGGCCGGGCCATGGCCGGATGCATCAGCGATCAGCAGCGCCCATCGGTCGACTGGGTCCTCCTCGCAGCCGAGGTGGATGAAGTCGTAGTAGTCGCCGCCGGCCTGGTCGAAGGTCTGGTAGCTGGCGGCGAGCTGCATGCCTGGGATGGTGGGCATCTGCTGCGGGAGCAGTGCTCGCTGGATGGCTGCGACGCGGTCGACTTCCGCCCGGATCTGCCGATGCGCCTCGTGCAGTTGCGTTGCGATGAGCGTGTTCTTGACGGTGCCGCCCACGAGGTTGCCGCGCAGGATGGAGTCTTCCAGCTCCTTGATGGTGAAACCTTCTGGGTCGCGGCGGAGCATGACCGCCCAGTTGACTGGCTCGCCCGCATCGAACAACGGGACGGCCATCATGCTGCCGAACCTGCTGAGCGCATCGCCGATGACCGGATCATCATGGATCGCAAGGTGGTGGATGACTTCCGGATACGCGGAGCGGATGATCTCGCCGAAGAACCCGCCGGTGTGCGCGGCAAGCTGCTCACCATGATGCCACGGGTCGGAATCGCCCGGGTCGAAGCGCAGTTGCTCATCGTTCACGTACATGCGTGTGATGCGATACTCGCCCGGCGCGCAGTCGCGTGTTGACAGCGAGATATAGCCATCGGTCGGGCTGAGTTCCTGCATGCCCTGCCCGAAGGTGTGCAGCACCTCCTGAGGTGTTTTCGCGCGGCTGACGGCACCGACCATCTTCATGAGCTGCGGGATGCGCGGATTGTTGGACGTATCGAGGCACGCCATCCCGCGGAAGACCTGCTCGCGGCGACTTGCCGATTGGGCCTGTCCGTCCGATGATGCGGCCACGGGTCTGCCGTTGGGTAACGCGGGTGCAGATGCCTCGGCCGGGGTGGTCGGTGAAGATGTGGGTGTGTTGGCGTTGGCCACGCGGGCGGCTCCGAAGCAGTCTCAGCGAGAGGAATGATCACATGCAGCAGCGGGCGGGTGATGGTAGGCGCGAACAGGCGTGGCTTGATGCTGCGTATGAGCAGGCGGAGAAGTCATGGGACGAGGGCGGGCTGCCAATCGGCGCGGTGCTGGTTGACGCATCGGGCGAGGTCATCGCGCGCGGGCACAACATGCGTGTGCAGAGCGGCGACCCGACAGCCCATGCGGAAATCGTGTGCATTCGCAATGCCGGCCGTCGGCGCGACTGGTCAACCATGACGCTGGTCACAACGCTCAGCCCGTGCCCGATGTGCAGTGGGGCGGCGATCCTGTTTCGCATACCGCGCATCATCATCGGAGAGAACGAGACATTCATGGGTGCTGAAGACTGGCTGCGTCACAGCAATGTTGAGATCGATGTCCTGCACGATGAGCGATGCACTGCGCTCATGCAGCGAGCCCAGCAGGAGCGGCCGGAACTGTGGGCAGAGGACATTGGTGAATAAAGCCGGGCAGACTCCTATGGTTATCGAGATGAATCGAAGCGAGAACGATACTCACGACCACGCATCGCAACTCGTGACCATCGGCTGGCGTGAATATGTGGCGCTTCCGGACTGGGGCATCACCGCCATCAAGACCAAAGCCGACACCGGCGCGCGAACCAGCGCGATTGATGTATCCAATCTTGAGGAACTGCCCGGCGATCGCGTGCGCTTCAACGTGATGTACGACCGCATTCGCGACCACTACGTGAAAGTCGAGGCGGAGATTGTCCGGCGGACGCGCGTGAAGTCGAGTTTCGGCGCGGCGCACGACCGGCTGTTCGTATCGACGACGATGACGCTTGGCCCGATCACGAAGGAGATACAGATCGGTCTGGTCAATCGCAAGTCGATGCACTGCCGCATGCTTCTCGGGCGGGCGGCATTGCTGCCGGATTTCGTCGTGGATTCCGGCCATATGTACCTGCAGGGGCGAAAGAAGCGAACGAAGAAGAAACGTGCGAAGCAGGCAACCGGTCCGGGTGATTCGGGGACAGCATGAAGATAGCGATTCTGTCAAGAGGACCAAGGCTCTACTCGACACGCAGGTTGCGTGAAGCGGCCATCCAGCGCGGGCACAAGGTGCGCGTGCTCGACACGCTGCGTTTCTCCATCTCCGTTGAAGAAGGGCACCCTGACCTGATCTATCGAGCAAGGCAACTGACCGACTACGACGCGGTCGTCCCGCGCATCGGCACATCGATCACGTTCTTCGGCTGCGCGGTTGTGCGCCAGTTCGAGCAGATGGGTGTTTTCTCGCTGAGCCCGTCACAGGGGATTACTGTCTCGCGCGACAAACTGCGCTCGCTTCAGATTCTCAGCCGGCACGATATCGGCATCGGCAAGAGC
>CAZVXI010000077.1:0-2148 GCA_964631295.1 uncultured Isosphaeraceae bacterium | reverse complement strand
TTCCGCACTCGAT
The DNA here is from genome assembly GCA_964631295.1 of uncultured Isosphaeraceae bacterium. Classification (GTDB taxonomy): domain Bacteria; phylum Planctomycetota; class Phycisphaerae; order Phycisphaerales; family SM1A02; genus CAZVXI01. The sequence continues at coordinate 2,135 of CAZVXI010000077.1, read as the reverse complement.
GTTTGTGCGCGGGAAGCAGGATGTGCTGCCAGCAATCGAGCATGTGGGCGGTGCGCCGGTCATCATCAAACTGCTCGAAGGAACGCAAGGCGTTGGTGTGATCCTTGCAGACACTGCAAAGATTGCGGAAGCCATCGTGCAGACACTGCAGAGCGCGCGGCAGAACGTGCTGATTCAGAAGTTTGTCAAGGAGAGCAAAGGCAAGGATGTTCGCGCGTTTGTGATCGGTGATCGTGTGGTCGCAGCGATGCGCCGCAGTGCACAGGGCCAGGAGTTCCGCAGCAATGTGCATCTCGGTGGGAAGACGGAATCGATCGAACTCGACGAGGAGTACGAACGCACCGCCGTGATGGCGGCACAGATCATGGGGCTGCACGTGGCCGGCGTCGACATGCTCGAAGGCGCCGACGGCCCGCAGGTGATGGAAGTCAACTCCTCGCCCGGGCTGGAGGGGATCGAGAAAGCCACCGGCATCGACGTTGCCGGCGAAGTCATGCAATACATCGAGGAACGCATCCTCCAGCCCGAAATCGACTTGCGCCAGCGCCTCACGCTCCGCCGCGGGTATGGTGTGGCAGAGTTTCAGATCGACCCGAGCAGCGAACTGGTCGGCAAGACAATCGAGCACTCCGGCCTTGATGAACGCGAGGTTCGCATTCTGAGCATTACGCGGCAGGGACATGTGATTCCCAATCCCAACGGGCAGAGCGAACTGCTCAGCGGCGACCATCTTCTGTGTTATGGCAAGCTGCTGACGCTTCGCGGGTTTGTGCCCTGGCCGAGTGCCGAACGCAAGAAGAAGCGAAAGAAAAAGAAAACGGGCAAGACGCCCGAGACTTCAAAGGCAGACACAACGTGACAACACGCAACCGGTCGATCACGATTGGTGAAGAGACCGTCAAGCCCGGGCAGGTCCGGGACATGCGATTGAAAGTCAGTGAGTCGTACATCGGCGAGCCGGTGTCGATTCCGATCCGCGTGTTCTGCGGGAAGAAGCCCGGACCACGCGTGTTCCTGACGGGCGCGATTCACGGCGATGAAGTCAACGGTACCGGGATCATTCGAGAACTGGTGTACGACGATCCGCCGCAGGTGAAGGCGGGAACGCTCGTGTGCGCGCCGGTCATCAATGCGTTCGGCTTTCAGCAGCACGACCGGTACATGCCCGATCGGCGCGACTTGAATCGTTCGTTCCCCGGCAATCCTGACGGCAGCCTTGCCAGCCGCGTCGCGCATGTCGTGTTCACGCAGATCGCGCTGCAGTGCGACTACGGCATCGACCTGCACACGGCGGCGAGGCACCGCACGAACTATCCGAACGTCCGGGCGGATCTGCGCAAGCCCGAAATCCGCAAACTGGCGATGGCATTCGGCTGCGAGCTTGTTGTACGCGGACGCGGCCCGGAAGGCTCATTTCGGCGGGAAGCATCGGATGCAGGCGTGCCCACAATCATTCTGGAAGCGGGTGAAGTCCACAAGATCGAACCGAGTGTGGTCGAGTGTGGGCTGAGCGGGATTCGCAATGTGTTGATTACGCTCGAGATGATCGACGGTGAACTGGAACTGCCTACTTTTCAGACGCGTGTCAACAAGACAACCTGGGCGCGGGCAGCGCTCGGCGGGCTGTTGCGTTTCCATGTTGCGCCAGGCGATCTTGTTGAGTATGGTCAACCGATCGCGACGAATGAATCAGTGTTCGGCAGCGCGCACACCGTGTTGTTGAGCCCGTCGGACGGCATCGTGCTCGGCATGGCGACCAACCCGGCGGTGATGCCCGGCGAAGCAGTGTGCCATATTGCGATTCCGACCAAGTCGATGCGAACGATCCGGCGGGCGCTGCGCCGATCATCACGCCAGACCATTGCGCATCGTCTGCGAACAGACCTTGCAACAAACGTCTCGGTGTCGGATGACGGCCGAAACAACGGCAGTTGATTCGTGGGTTTGTGGTCTGGACAAGCGTGTGCGGCGCGAATGCGTGCGTGCCACGCGTCTAATCGATGAGTTTCGTGCATGTGCTTACCATGCGGATCATGGTGTCATCATCGAAGAACGACTCGCCGGTAGCCATGTTGATGCGGAGGATGGCCCAGCAGGTTGCATCAACGAGCATTGCGGTTCGCGTGTCTTCGCGC
>CAZVXI010000076.1:0-13900 GCA_964631295.1 uncultured Isosphaeraceae bacterium | reverse complement strand
AGGAAGCACTCTCGATTGCTTCCCGTCTCGCCGATCAGGGAGAGTTAAGTGACGACTGACAATCCGGGGGCGGGGGCGGGAGTCGGCGGTGCCAGTTCCGCCGATAGCCGTTGGCGCGATGCGCATCGCGCGCATCCGCAGCCGCGGGTTCTACCCGCGGATTCCTGAGACAACGGACGATGTCAACAGCGCGGCGATCACACCCGCCGAGCGCAAGAACCCCACGGCAGAGCCATGGGCTACGGATGATGCGTTGGAGTCCACCGTGGTCTGTGGATGCCTGCACTCCGGGGGCGCAAGCGCAGGCGCAGGTGGCATGGCCAGCGACCGGAGGGAGTCGGCCGTGTGGGATGGATGGACATCTTCCGAGTCCGGTTGGCTGGCGGGAGACCCCGGCAATCGCCGGTCTTCGCCGGGCGCGATGAAACCAGGCGCAGAGGTTCTAAAACAAGGCGCAGAGGTTCTCAAACCAGGCGCAGAGCTACTAAAACCAGGCGCAGAGTTGCTCAAACCAGGCGCAGAGGTGCTCAAACCAGGCGCAGAGGTTCTCAAACCAGGCGCAGAGGCTCTAAAACCAGGCGCAGAGGTTCTAAAACCAGGCGCAGAGTTGCTCAAACCAGGCGCAGAGCTACTAAAACCAGGCGCAGAGTTGCTGAAACTGCGTTGCTGCGTGCAATAACGGCGGTGGACGTTGCTGCTGACCTGTGTCAGCTCACTACGGCTGAGCGCTGCATCGCTTCGCCTCTTGTGCGGATCGGGCAAAATGTAACAAATCTTCAAACTGTGCTGAATACACCATCGATGCATGTCGATGTGCGGAAACAGCATGGATGGCGGCCTCCGGGGGCGGCGGGAAGTATGATGTGAGCAGGCAGATCGAGGCCCGGCCGATCGGCGGGTTCACGGCTGGCCGTGCGATCGCGGCGGATGCAGAGGCACATCCGGTGAAGATGCTTGATGCGGCGTGATCATGGCCCCGGGCTGCCTGGCCGACGCTTTCGCGGTGGCAGGCTGTTCTCGGGCATGGCGGAGGGGAGGCGCAGCGGGTAGGGCGGTGTATAATCGTCGACCACCACATCACGCTGCGCCTGCTCGGTCTTGCGCTGCGGCTGACGGAGTCGACCATGGCGGACATTGTCTCTGCATCAGGTGTGCGCACGGAGCGGCTGCAGCGCGAGCTTGGCCTGTTCGATGTGTTTGCGGTCAGTACCGGGGCGATGTTCAGCTCCGGGTTCTTTCTGCTGCCGGGGCTTGCGTTTGCACAGTCGGGCGCATCGGTGATCTTCGCCTATCTGCTCGCGGGGGTGCTGATTCTGCCAGCGATGTTCAGCAAGGCGGAGCTGAGCACCGCGCTGCCGCGCGCAGGGGGCACGTACTTCTTTCTTGATCGGGCGCTGGGGCCGATGGCGGGGACGGTCGGCGGGCTGGGCACGTACCTTGCGTTGACGCTCAAGACTGCCTTCGCGCTGATCGGCATTGGCGCGTACGCTGCGATCTTCGTGGAACTGCCGATCAAGCCGGTGGCGATTGCGCTGACGGTTGTGTTCGTGATCATCAACATGCTGGGCGCAAAGGAGACGACCGCGCTGCAGCGCTGGCTGGTGCTGGTTCTGCTTTCGATCATGGCTATTTTCATCGTGAAGGGGATCGCGCACATTGCGATGCAGCCAGCGGAGACGGTGCGGAGCCAGTTCACGCCGTTCTTCGAGTTCGGCGCTGCGGGGCTGTTGTCGACGGTTGGTTTTGTGTTTGTCTCATATGCGGGGCTGACGAAGGTTGCCAGCGTTGCGGAGGAAGTGCGCAACCCCGAGCGCAACATTCCGCTTGGGATGATGCTTTCGCTGGGCGCGACGGCGGTCGTGTACGGCGCTGGCGTGTTCATCATCGTCGGAGTGGTTGATGCTGAAGTTCTCGCGACGGACCTGACGCCGGTGGCGACTGCAGCGGAGGCGATTCTCGGGTGGATGCCCGGGCGTCTCGGCATGCTGTTGATCGTGATTGCAGCGCTGGCTGCATTCGCATCGACGGGGAACGCGGGCATGCTTGCTGCATCGCGCTATCCGCTGGCGATGGCGCGCGACAACCTGCTGCCGCGGCCGCTGGCAGCGCTGGGGCGTTTCGGCACGCCGGTGCCGGCAATCCTCGCGACGGGCGGGCTGATGGTTGTGTTTCTCGTGGCGCTGGATGCGGAGGGCATTGCAAAGCTGGCCAGTGCGTTTCAGTTGTTTATCTTCATTCTTGTGAACTTCGCGGTCATCGTGATGCGCGAGAGCCATATTCAGTCGTACGACCCGGGGTATCGCTCGCCGTTGTACCCGTGGATGCAGTTGTTCGGGATGATCGCGAGCGGAGTCCTGATCTTTGCGATGGGGTGGGCAGCGATGCTGTTCACGCTCGGCGTGATTGCAGTGTGCATGGCGTGGTACTTTGTGTATGCATCGCCGCGCGTGCGCAGGCATGGTGCGATTTATCACTGGTTCAGCCGGCTGGGGCAGCGGCGGTTTGATGGGCTGGACCGTGAGTTTCGCGGCATCATGAAGGAGAAGGGCCTGCGCGATGCAGACCCGTTCGAGCAGATTGTGATGCGCAGCGTGGTGATCAACTGCGATGAGCCGACGACGTTCGAGCAGGCGATTGAGCTTGCATCAACACAACTGGCTGAGCGGCTGGCAAGCCCGGCGGAGGAGATCAAGCAGCGATTCATGCAGGGAACGCTGACGGGGCATACGCCGGTGACGGGCGGCGTGGCGCTGCCGCACTTTCGCACGGTGACGCTTGAGCAGCCGGAGATGGTGCTATTGCGGTCGCTGCATCCGATCGTGTTTCCGGGTGATGACCCGCTCACGGAGGAGATTGAAGAAGATGTTGGTGTGCATGCGGTGTTCTTTCTTGTAAGCCCGGAAGTTGATCCAGCGTGGCACTTGCGCATTCTTGCGCAGATTGCAGGGCGCGTGGATGAGCCGAGCTTCGGACTCGCGTGGACGACGGCGGCGAATGATCACGAGTTGCGCGAGGTGCTGCTGCGTGATGAACGGTTCGCGACGATCAGTGTCGTGCCGGATTCGCGCGCTGCGGTGCTTGCCGGGCAGGCAATTCGTGATCTCGAACTGCCCGAAGGATGCCTGATCGCGGCGATTGCGCGCGGCAGGGAGACGCTTGTGCCCAGCGGAAGCACGGTGCTGGATACGGGTGATCGCGTGACGGTGATCGGCGAGCCGGAAGGCATCGCAGCGATTCGCGCATCGTATGAGACGACGGTGGATGACTTTGAGATGGGCGCGGTCGGCTGGGCGGCTGCATCAACTGTGCTGGAGAACCGGCTGCGCTACATTGCAGCGAAGAACCTGAAGGCCGACCCGGATCGAACGCAGGAAGCGCTCGATGCGCTCGAGCGCATCAGCAAGGGCACATACGGGCAGTGCGTTGAGTGCGGGCAGCCGATTGAAACGCAGTGGCTGCTGCTGCGCCCGGAAGCGGTGCGATGCCTTGTGTGTGAACCGTGAGTGGCCTCAATGTGCGCGAGACGCAGGCGCGCGTTGTCAGATCAGCATCTCGCCGCGCAAGACTGTTGCTGCGCTGCCACTGATGGGACGGCTTCGATGTTGTTGCGTGGGCAGACGACTTCGCCGCGGGCGCTGCCGGGGCGGTTCATCCAGTGTCTGACAATCCGACCTGCGCGAAGACCGCATGCCGCTTGATCTGAGCGGACTCAAACCCGATCCGAAGCCGGCGCCGGTTTGGGCTTTCCAGTGGCCTGAATGTTTGCCCTGCAACTCGTGGCCGGACGCGACCAACGGTCGCGTTTTGTAGTCTCACGTGAACAAACCCATTTGATTCGGATCGGTCTCGATCGTTGGTCTGCGGAATGCGCTGCCTGAGAGTTCGGGCATGGGTTGATTGATGCCGAAGCGTTTGGCGAAGACGTTCATCACATTGGCGATCTGATCAGCCACGGGGCTGCTGCCACGCTGGCGATGGCCGAAGGTGGGTGTGTAGAGATCGCCGAAGTGCATGGCTCTGATGTGTGATTCGATGCGGGCTGCCCGGTCGGGGAAGTGGCGTTGCAGCCAGTCGAGGAAGAGGTCCTTCACCTGGTGGGGCAGTCGGAGCATGACCCAGCCGACCTGCTGCGCGCCGGCAGCGGCAGCGGCTTCGAGAATCGCGGGGATCTCAGTATCGTTGAGTGCGGGGATGACGGGGGCGAGCATGAGCATCGTCGGAACGCCTGCGTCGGTCAGGTCGCGAATCGTCTGTAAGCGATTGGCCGGACTGGATGCGCGCGGCTCCATGGCAAAGGCGAGATGCGGGTCGAGCGTGGTGATGCTGACGGCGACCCTTACCGCGCTATGGTGCGCGAGTTCGCGGAGCAGGTCGAGATCGCGCGTGATGAGCCGGTTCTTCGTGACGATGCCGACGGGCTGGCGGCACTCGGCCATGACTTCCAGGCAGCCGCGCGTGATGCGCAGATCGCGTTCGATGGGCTGGTAGCAGTCCGTCACGCCGGACATGGAGATGGCCTCCGCCTGCCATGTCGGCCTGGCGAGCGCCGTGCAGAGGAGGGCAGGCGCATCGTGCTTGGCCATGATCTTCGTTTCGAAGTCGAGCCCGCTGGAGAAGCCGAGGCGTTCATGATCCGGCCGGGCGTAGCAGTAGATGCAGCCATGCTCGCAGCCGCGGTATGGGTTGAGTGTCCAACTCATGCCGAGGTCGGGCGAATCAACCTTGTTGAGGATCGAGCGAGCATGATCGGGGAGGACTTCGGTTGGTGTGGAACCGGCAGGGCTCGGCTTTGTCGGGTCAATCTCGCCGGCGCGGATCATGTCGTCGAGGGCATCGCCGAGCACATGAAGGCGGCGGACCGCGCCATTTCGCGGGTCGGAGCCCTCGTGGCGATTGCCGGGATTGAGCCCGGCACCTCGGCCGCGAATGCCGAGCGGATGGCCGATCGGGCGCTCCGTGGGAGTGTGTGGCGGGCGGGCCGGCATACCGAATATCATACGAACATCTGTTCGGGTGTCAAGAGGCAACTCCGGCTGATTTGGGCGGCGATCAGCAGGTGAGGTGGTGGTGGATGTCGCGGATCATTTGTGCGAGGTATGGCTCGCGGATGCGTGCTGCGGCTTCATCGGGCGACAGCCATGCGCGTGTGCGGAGATCATCTTCAAGCCAGGTGGCTTCTGCGCGATCGACGGCGAGGAGGAAGACATCGACAATGCATTCGCCACCCCATTTTCGGTAGCGATACTGGCCGATCGAGTTGGGGTCGACGCTGCCGAACAGGCCCGCTTCTTCCTCGGCTTCACGCGCTGCGGATTGGTGAGGTGTCTCACCGGGGTCGATCAGGCCTTTGGGAATGACCCAGCGTTTGCCACTAAATGATGTGATGAGCGCGACTTCGATGCGGCCTGCATCATTGCGCCGCCACGGGATGACGGCGGATTGGGGATAGATCGGTTCGCTTGCGTCGCTCACAGGTTGCCGCGGCGTTCCTGTTCGAGTTCAAGTGATTCGAACAGTGCCTTGAAGTTTCCCTTGCCGAAACTCTGCGAGCCACGGCGGGCGATGATCTCGAAGAACAGCGTCGGGCGATCCTGCAAAGGCTTGGTGAACAGTTGCAGCAGGTAGCCCTCATCATCAGCGTCGACGAGGATGCCGAGATCGCGAATGCGCTCATGGTCTTCCTTAACCGAGTCATGGCCGTGCTCACGCAGCGTGCGCTCGATGCGATCCCAGACAATGTCGTAGTACGCATCGGGGATTTGCAGGAAGTCAACGCCGCGCCCGCGCAGCTCAGCCACGCTTGCAAGTTCATCATCGGTGCGCAGCGCAACGTGCTGCACGCCGGGTGTCATGTTGTGCCATTCGAGGTATTCGAGGATCTGGCTCTTTTTCTTACCGGGTGCAGGTTCGTTGATGGGCATCTTGATGAGGTGATTGCCCGACGCCATCACTTTGCTCATGAGCGCGGAGTACTCGGTCGAGATGTCTTTGTCGTCAAAGTGCTTGAACATGCTGAACTCGAGCACATCCTCGTACCACTTCACCCAGTGGTTCATCTTGCCTTCTTCGACATTGCCCACGAGGTGGTCGACGTACTTGAGCCCGCACGGGTTCTTGCGATTGTGCTCGTTGACGGAGATCGCGCCGAAGTCGCGGAATCGCGGCAGGAAGCGGCCGCCCTTCTTGACTTCCAGCAGGGCGTAGCCGTCCTTGCGCGAGATGAAGGTGTGAATTACGCGGCCGTATGTCTCGATGCCCGCGCGCACGACGGTGCCGTGTTCGTCGGTCTGCTCCATCGGTTCGTATGCGGATGTGCCGCCGTTGCTGATCGCGCGTTCGTAGGCCTTCTCCGCATCGTGCACAGTGAACGCGACATCCTTCACGCCATCGCCGTACAGCTTGAGTTCCTCCGCTGCGGGATGCTCCGGAGTGAGCGGCGTCGTCAGCAGCAGACGGATGTTGCCTTGCGTGAGCAGGTACGATGCATGATCGCGGATGCCGGTGGTCAGGTCGGCAATCTGCTCGATCTGAAAGCCGTACGTGTACGCGTAGAACATCGCCGCCTGCTTGGCGTTGCCGACATAAAAGCGAATATGGTCGACATCAATCAGGTGCAGCGGGTCGGTCGCGGCGGTCGTTCCGGAAGCGGTTTCGGCGGTCGTCTTCATCGTCGTCATTGGGTACTTCCTCAGGCGAAGTCTGTGGTTCGTCTGCCCACATTGTAGCGCTCGCCGGGGAATGACCGGAGCGAATCATCAGCCGACTGACCATTGTCAAAGGCCTCAGACGACGGTCGGCACGACGAACGGCGGGCGTTCCGGCCGGGTCAGCATGGCGTTGGCTTCCAGTGCCCAGTCGCCTGAGAACTGTTCCGTCTGCGGATCGAAGCCGAGCTTCGGACCCATGGCGTAGCTGGTCTGCGACGGATCGAGGTCGTTGGCGATGAGATGCTCGCGGAATCGCGCGAAGGCCTCGTTGGCTGCGTCGTCATTCGCGAACGGTTGATCGCTCGCAGAAAGCACCTGCTGCGCGCCAAGCCGCCAGGAGATATTGGCAAGATGGCTCATCGCCGCGGTGAGGTGCCCCTCGATGGGCGGTGCGGTGACGATCGTCGGATCATTGGCCTTGATTGCATCAAGGAAGTTCTGATAGTGGTCCTGCTCGCTGCCGCCGGTGAACGTCTTGACCTCGTTTCCATCGAGGTCGTACGCGACGACCTTTGAGTAGCTCGCGCTGACGAGATAGCCGTGTTCGCAATGGAAGATCGTGCCGATGCGGGCTGTCTTGTGCGCGGGTGTCGGCAGCCCGCGTACTTCGAAGATGATCTGCGCATCGCCGAAGTCGAAGGTGGCGACTTGCGTGTTGGCCGTCTCACCGGCGTCGTCGTAGCCGAGGCGTCCGCCGCTTGAGGTCACACTGTTTGGCAGTCGGTCGATGCCGAGCCCCCATCGCGCGATGTCCATCTGGTGCGGCCCCTGGTTGCCGATGTCGCCGTTGCCGGTGTTGAAGTCCCAGTGCCAGTCGTAGTGCACCTGCGGGCGCATGATCGGCTGGAGTTGGGAAGGCCCGGTCCAGAGGTCGAAATCCATCGTTGATGGCGGCCTGGTCGGGCCGTTCACCGTGCCGATCGATTCGCGGCGCTTGTAACACAGCCCGCGCGCGAGTCTGATCTTCCCAAGTCCGCCGGCGCGCAGCCATGCGATGGCGTCGCGGGTGGCCCTGTGCGACCGCGCCTGCGTGCCGTGCTGCACGACTTTGCCGTACTTGTTCGCAGCACGCACAACCTGGCGGCCTTCGAACACATTGTGGCTGATCGGCTTCTCAACAAACACATGCTGGCCGGCCTGCAGCGCCCAGATGGTTGCCAGCGAATGCCAGTGGTTCGGCGTCGCAATCGAAACTGCATCGATTGCCGGGTCATCGAACATGGCGCGCATGTCGCGGAGATATTTCGCGTTGGGTGCCGCTTCCATAGCAAGGTCGATCACCCCCTCGTCCGGATCGCAGATGGCGACGACCTCAGCATCGGGCGACTTGAGAAACGCGGAAATGTGTCCGCGTCCCCGGCCTCGTACACCGATGACACCGACGCGGATGGTCTCATTCGGTGACCTGCGGTGCGCTGGCAACGCGATTGTGGATGACGCAATCGTCGGGACTGACGCGGCAGCGCTTGCAAGCAATGTCTGTTCGAGAAACTCGCGGCGTTTCATTGGATTCATCCTACTGATTCGACTCTTCCTGTTTCGGCTCGCACAGCACGCGAAAGCCAAGATGTTCACCGTCCGGCACCCACCATACCCCGGGCGGCATGTTCGGGTCCAGCATCACCCACAGGCGATTGAACCGCAAGCGGCGGGTGGGCGTGACTTCATCGGCGGGCGAGTTCCACGCCCCGCCGCGCAAGACGGCACGTTCCGGGTCATCATCACTGAAGGGGTTCCCGCAGTACTCCCATAAGTTGCCCAGCATGTCATGCACGCCATGCGCATTGGGCTTTTTCTGCGCTACTGGATGCGTCATTCCCTTGCTGTTTTCATCGAACCAAGCGTACTCATCCAGTGGTTCGGGAACACCAGTTCCGCATGCCAGCAGCCACTCATCCTCGGTCGGCAGGCGATACGTTCGACCGGTATTGATCGAGAGCCACTGGCAGTATTTCTTCGCAGCATTCCAACTGATGCCGACGGCAGGGCGCTGCCCCTTGCCCCAGTCGCGATCATACGGCGAGGTCTCGAGCGGCTTTGATGGCTTCGTGACTGCATCTGCACCCGGCGGCGCGGGATCGTCGGTCTCGAAAGCGCAATATGCGAGGAACTCATCCCACGTGACTTCAGTCCGGCCGATCCAGAAGTCGCCATCTTTGATCCAGACCATGTCGAAGTCGATCGTCGTACCCGTGATCTGCTGCGTGAAATGGCGTGGCGCAGCAGGTGGACTTGTGACTTGGTGCGTGCTGCAAGCCGTCGTGGCCGACAGCAAGCCGAGTGCGATCATGCCGATTGTGACGTTACGCATGCACGCACGATACTGTCTCGCACATTGATTTCCAGCGTAACCCGTCGAGACAACTGCTTGTTGATCGCATCGGAATTGGATACGCTCTGAGCTCGATCAGGGAGGTCTCTTACATGTCGCAGTATTCGAATCATCCCCAGTATGGATCAGCCCCGTTGCAGGAAGCGCAGGGCGCGACCACCGGACTTGTGCTGGGCATTCTCAGCATTGTCTTCGTGATCCCGCTGCTCGGACTGATTATGCCGTTCATTGGCTTGGGCATGTCTCGATCAGCCAAGGCGGTAGTCGATGCCAATCCGGGCGCGTATTCCAACGGCGGGCTACGTCTGCAACATCATCGGGCTGATCCTCAACGGGTTCAGTACGCTGTGCGGCTGCGGATACTTTATCTTCGTGGTTCTCGCGATCGGTGGAGCGGCTGCAAGTGGCGGCGGTGGTGGCGGCTTCTGATGCACGATGCCAGCGCGGGCTCAGTACTGTAACACCGCCTCTACTTCATACGGCTTGAGTCGTTCACGGCCATCGAGCGCAGTCAACTCGATCAAGACGGTGATGCCGGCAATCTCGCCGCCGAGTTCCTGTACAAGGTCGCAGCACGCCTTCATCGTGCCGCCGGTTGCCAGCAGGTCATCAACCATCAGCACGCGATGATGCCCGGCAATGGCATCGGCATGGATCTCCAGCGTGTCGCTGCCGTATTCAAGCTCGTAGGTCTTCGACTTGCGATCGGCCGGAAGCTTCCCGGGCTTGCGGACCGGGATGAACCCGCAGTTGAGCGATTGCGCAACGGCCGTGCCGAAGATGAATCCGCGCGATTCAGCTCCCACGACGAGGTCGATCCCCGCGTTGCGAAACGTGTTGGCCATCAGTTCCACACCCAGCGCGAGCCCGGCAGGGTCGGCCAGCAGCGGGGTGATATCCTTGAACAGGATGCCCGGCTTCGGAAAGTCGGGGATGTCGCGAATCAGTGCTTCAAGGCGGCGGTGCGGCATGGTCTGGCTCATGGCGGAATCGGGTGACGGACTGGTCAACATAGCGGGCTCCGGCGACCGATGACAACTCGGTGCCGACAGTTGTACCAGCCCGGCCCTATCATGCCCACCATGTCTGAGACAGAGAAAAGAACTTCGCCGCCACCAATCGAAACCGTCGAGCCGGTCGGAAAACGCGTGCTCATCCGCAAGGATGAGGACAAGAAGGTCACCAAGATCGGCATCCACCTGCCCGACAAGCTGGAAATCCCCACGCTCACCGGCCGCGTCGTCGCCATCAGCGCCCAGATCGAGCATGATGATGACTACCCGATCAGGCAGTACGACCGTGTGCTGTTCAACCCGAAGAACGGCATCCCGGTGGACTTCGAGGGCGACAACCGCCTGTTCGTGATTCCGCTGGATGACATCGTCGCTGTGTTCCGGAAGGAATGATCTGTCAGTCTTCGCGAAGCCGATCGCGGAATCGCCCTCCCTCTCCTCTCCGGTCATGATCGACTACACGCTTCCACTTGATCAAATGCCCGATCCGCTGCCGATCGAACCGCTGCGTGCGCCGTTTGATGTGACGATCACCCCGCCGGGCAGCAAGTCGATCACGAACCGCGCGTACATCCTTGCGGCCCTCGCAAAGGGCGAATCGAGAATCAGCCGCCCGCTGCGCAGTGACGACTGCGATCTGCTGCTCGATGCACTGTGCACGCTGGGCGCGCAGGCATGCTGGGCCCCCGGCGGCGATGATGTCTTTATCACCGGCGTCAACGGCCACTTCCCGCGTGGCGGCATCGTCAACCTCGGCGATGGCGGCACGCCCACACGCTTCATGATCGCAGCCGCGTGCCTCGCAGCACAGCCGGTCATCGTCGATGGCTCGAAACGCATGCGCGAGCGCCCAATCGCAGAAGGCGTTGATATGTTGCGCCAGCTCGGCGCGCACATTGAATATGTCGAAGAAGAAGGCCGCCTGCCCGTGCGCACCACGCCGAGTGATGACTTCAAGGGCGGCGAGATCACAGTTGGCAAGACCGCGAGCAGTCAGTTCATCTCTGCGATCATGCTGATTGCGCCGTGGCTGCCACGAGGTGCGAAGATACGACACTCGCATACTCCAACCAGTCAGTCGTACATCGATCTCACTCATCAAGTGATGATCCTGTTCGGGATCAAACGATTGACCCGGCCGAAGGTCATCAAGGCGCATGACATTGAGATGCATGCAGACGCGAGTAGCGCTGTGTACTGGAGCGCAGCGACGAAACTCTCCGGTCCATCGACAATGTCGATCTTGGGTATTCACCAGCACTGGTCTGAACAACCCGATCTCGCCGCATTATGGATACTCGACAGATTCGCCGGACGCAGCGACACTCATCCGTCAGAATCTGGCGTCGTGGTCGTTGGATCGAAGAAGATCGAGTCACAGAACGTGTCTTGTGATCGCTGTCCTGACGGGGCATTGGCGGTCGCCATGGTCGCCGCCGCAGCTCACGGCACATCCACAATCACCGGCCTGCACACACTCCGTGTCAAGGAGACCGATCGCATCGCGGCCCTCGCGGCCGAACTCACCAGGTGCGGCTGCACAGTCGAAGCAACGGACGATTCGATCACAATCACGCCGCACGAGCGCGACAGTGAAGGCAACATCGCGCGTCATGATCCTGTCACGATCGAGACCTACAACGATCACCGCATGGCGATGGCGTTCGCCATCCTCGGCCTCGTGCGGCCCGGCATCTCGATTGCCAATCCCGCGTGCGTTTCGAAGAGCTATCCGACCTTCTGGGTCGATTTTGCAAAGCTCTACCACAATCAGCCGAACCTCTCAGAGTAACCAGCAGGACCGACCCTCGCACCGCACCCTACACTGCCCGCAATGACCGATTTCTGGCGATTTGTCAAGCTGGTCTTCCGGCATCGTTCCACGCTCGCGTGGGCGATGCTGTTCGCGTTCATCTCGGCAGTCAGCTTCGGCTTCGGCCTGATGTCGCTCGCGCCAATGCTGCACCTCGTCCTCGGCGATGGCGGAAAGTCGTTGGTCGACCTTGCCCACGAATACAACCAGGATCCGAAGTTCATCGCGGTTCCGCAGGGCTTCATCGATCTCCTGCCGGCCACACAATTTGGCGGTGTGCAACTGATGCTCGCACTCGTCATCTGCCTGACAGCCATCGGCGCGCTGTGCAACTTCTCGCATATGTACCTGAGCGCCAAACTTTCGATGACGACTGTCGGTGAGATTCGCCAAAGCGTGTTTGATCGCGTCGTCTTCATGCCACTCGGGAGAGTGGTTGAACGCGGGCCATCACAACTCGTGGCCCGCATCGTGCGCGACAGTGTCGATCTGCAGCATGCCTTCATCGCGATCACAAGCAAGATGGTCGCGCAGATCACCAAGGGCGTCGCGGCGTTCTGCGTCGCGTTTCTGCTCAACTGGCAACTCGCTGCAGCGTCCATGGTCATCGCGCCGATCCTCGCGATCATCCTCCGCAAAGTCGGCAAGTCTATCGTGCGCGGCGCGACCGGCGCGCTGGAAGCACAGGAACAACTGCTGCGCATCGCTTCAGAGAATCTCCAGGGAATCCGCGCAGTGAAGGCGAACACCGGCGAACAGCAGGCCAGAAACAAGTTCAGCGTACAGAATCGTCAGGCAGTCCGGCAGATGATGCGCATCTACAAAGCTCGCGCAATCTCCAGCCCACTGACCGAGACGCTCGCTGTCGTTGTGCTCTGCCTGCTTGCGCTGGTCGCAGCAAGGTTGATCATCGCAGACTCGCTCGACTTCAACAACTTCATCGTCACGATCGGAGCGCTTGCCGTGGCAGGCGTGTCGCTGCGTCCACTCACCGGCCTTGTAAATGAACTTCAGGCAGCGAGCGCACCTGCCACGCGCATCGCGCAACTGCTGGATGAACCGCTCGAAGTCGAGCAGCCCGAGCGTGGCAAGCCCGCGCAGCGGCACAAACGAAGTATCACATTCGAGCATGTTTCGCTCACGTATCCCGGCGCGGATGAAGCTGCACTGCGCGATGTCACAGTCGAAATCAAACACGGCGAACGCGTTGCGCTCGTCGGCCCAAACGGCTGCGGCAAGACGACGCTCGTCAGCACACTGCCGCGGTTGATCGTGCCACAGCAGGGGCGCGTGCTGATTGATGGCGTCGATGTTCAATCGCTCATGCTGCAATCGCTGCGCAGGCAGATCGGCGTCGTCACACAGGAAACTGTCTTGTTTCGCGGCTCGATTGCAGACAACCTCGCATTCGGTCTCGAAGATGTCAGCCGTGAGCAGATCACCAATGCTGCGAAGCAGGCGCGCGCGGATGAGTTCATCGAGCGCATTCCCGGCGGGTACGATGCGGATCTTGCGGAGCAGGGCGCATCACTCTCCGGCGGTCAGCGGCAGCGTCTGGCCATCGCCCGCGCGATCCTGCGCGACCCTGCGATTCTCATTCTCGATGAAGCAACCAGCCAGATCGATGCCGAGTCTGAGAAGCTCATCAACGATGCCATCGTCGAGTTCTGTCACGGCAGGACGGCCATTATCGTCGCGCACCGCCTTGCGACAGTGCTGAGCGCTGATCGCATCATCGTGATGGATCGCGGCGAAGTCGTCGCTGCCGGCCCGCATGCCGAGCTCTTGCGAACCTGCGAACTTTACGCCCGCCTCACGCAGACACAGTTGATTCCGAGCGAGTGAGTCCTCCGAAGAAGCTCAGCGATCGACATGTAGAGAATTCGGACTCTCAAACTCATCGGCGTTCGTCTCGCCGGCGATATCCGGCTGCGATCGTGCGGTGGCGTTCGCCTCGAAGGTGCCTGTCACGATGAGCAGATAGCCCGTCAGTTCGATTCCTTCCTCAATCAGTCGCTTGTGTTCGTTGATAAAG
>CAZVXI010000075.1:0-14155 GCA_964631295.1 uncultured Isosphaeraceae bacterium | reverse complement strand
GCAAATTGTCCATTTTTCGGATTTGCAGCAGAGTGCCAGAATTTCCTCAAATTTCAATATTTGTGGGAATAAACCAATGCAATCACACCGAGTGCGTCCGTCACACCGGCGTCTGCGGGCTGTTGGCGAGTTAATACACAATCTGCAGTTGCCCGCGTACGACGATCTGCCCATCTGTGCCGACCGCATCTGCGCGTACAGCCGCCCCGCCTGACGACCAGAAGCTGCCGACCTGGTTGAAGGCGTAACCGACATCGCAGCCGACTTTCAAGTTGTGCCCCGAGATGAAGTGTGTGACCCCGACCGTCAGCATCGACAGGTCGGCGCTGCCATCGTCAGCATCGCCCCATTGAAATCTGCTGAGTAGTTGCGTGTCTTTGCAGATGAACACGCCTCCCTGAATGACGCATCCAATCGGGTGCTGATCGCGCATCCCATCCGTCTGCACTGCTGCTCCCACAACAGCGGCAAAGACCGACCAGCCGTCGCTCTGCCATGTGCCGTCGGCCGTCCAGGTGAACGTGTTCGATTCCGGCATCCCAGCACCTGGGAGGAGTCGGCCGTCCGCGTAGCCGATGCCCCCGCCAAACATGAGCGAATCTTCTTCTCCTCGAAAACCCGTGGCGTCTCGCTGGGAGCGCCAAGAATCACCCTGTGCAAGGAACTCCACGCGACCGCGCGCACGCCAGGCATTGGCATCCTCAAAGCCGGGCATGTCATCAAACGCACCCACAGATACACGCCAGCGGTCACCTGTCCAGTTGAGCGCTGCACCAGCGCGACGATCCTCAGCAAATGCTGCCCGCACGAGCGAACGTTCGATCATCGGAAGGCGTTTGGCTGAGTGACCATCCTCACGCAGAAGTGCCGGGCGGAATCGCCCCACCTGAAACTCCAGGGCATCACTCATGCCGAGCGTGATGAATGCATCGCTGAGTTCCATTCCGCCAACGCCACCTCGGTCGTATGAGCCGCCGATCTTGTAGCCGATGTGCTCGTTGACAACGTGGCCATCAAACTTGATTCGGACCCTCCGCAAATCGAAGCCAAAGTCATCGGCATTCGGCTGTGAGCCCCCCTGATGGTTGAACACGTAGCGCAACTGTGTAAAGCCGCTGACACGCAGCCGGAAGCGACCGTCCGGATCCTCAATGAAGAACCCGCCGCGATAGCCGGTCGTGGCGGCCTGCGAGGCAAAGCTCGCGCGCATCCCGGCGTCAGCAAGTACCTCTCGCGCGATCGCGCGCACCTTCTGCGCTCGCTGCTCAGCGATCCATGATGCCCTCCTTGAATCATCAAGCCGATCAATCTGCTTTTCAAGGCTCACGAGCCGCTGCTGCATACTCTGCGCATCGTCCTCGCAGGCGATTCCGGCCGCCGGAGCGAACAAGACGGCAATCATCGCCAACACACTGCATTGTGTTATCAATCGCATGGGCGTACGTCGGCAGACTATAATCGCTGCCATCGAGTCAGTGAGGTCGCATGTCATTGCATGAGTTGATCGAAACGAGGTTGCAGGGAACGCGTGAGGCGGTCGCACACGTGACCACTCTCACTGAACCGATCGTACGGGCGATGGAATCGGTGCGTGGCGTGCTGACAGCCGGCGGAACGATCTACACACTCGGCAATGGTGGATCGGCCGCGGAAGCCATGCATCTCTCGGAAGAGCTGATCGGTCGATATCGATCTGACCGCCGTCCGTATCGGGCGGTGTGCATGAATGCTGATGCAACGGCACTGACGTGCATCGCCAATGACTTTGGCTTCGAACAGGTGTTCGCCCGACAATGCGAAGCTCTCCTCATGAAACGCGATGCACTTGTGGTATTCACGACGAGCGGCAACAGCGCGAATATCGTCAGTGCGCTCAACGTAGCGCGCGATCGAGGCGCAACGACTATCGGCCTGCTCGGACGAGACGGCGGCATGTGCAAGTCTCTCTGTGATCATGCACTGATCATCCCGACTGATGACTCGGCCCACATTCAGGAAGCGCACCAGGTCATCATGCATTTGCTCTGCGAGGGGCTTGAGCCGGGCAGGTGAACATCACCCGCCAGCGTCGCCGCCGACCTTTGATTCGATCTGCGTGTCATCATCTGCGGGAGGCGGCGCATCTTCATCATCATCCGGATGCACTGCCGACTTGATGATGTGTGGGCCGGGCTTTTCGTAGCGCCAGTCTGCATCGGCTGTCAGGGCACGCACAGCACGGCGGCCGATGATCTCTGCGCGGCGCTCGGCATCCTGCTCTGGTGCTTCAGCCGGCTCGTGCTTCGCATCCTGATCGGCCTGGTGCAAATGAAGCGTCTGTGTGGGGAATGCGAACTCGACACCGAGCCGATCGGCGAGGCGAATGACATCAAGCGACAATCGGTGTCGTTCGCGCAGTTCCGTGTTCCAATCGGGCGCCTCGAAGAAGACATACAGCAGGATGTCCAGCGAGTGCGGCCCGAACTTGTGCAGCCAGACCTGGTAATAGTCCTTGCGTGTATACGGATGCAGGCGAATGATTTCGCGAATCCCCTCGCAGAATGCGTCGATCTGCTCGGGCGTGGTGTGATATGCAATATTCAGATGCGTGGACCAGCGCCGGTACTTTCGCTTGCCGAAGTTGTCGACAACCGCGCGCACCAGGTTCCCATTGGGGACCGTCACAAGCGAGTTGTAGAATGTGCGCACGCGTGTTGACCGGAAGCCGAGTTCTTCAACGGTTCCCTCGACATCACCAATCTGAACCCAGTCGCCGACTTCAAACGGCCGATCCGCGATTACAGTGACGGATCCGAAGAAATGTTCAAGCGTGTCCTTTGCTGCAAACGCGAAGCCGGCCCCACCGATGCCGAGTCCTGTCAGCAGCGGCGCGAGCGGGATATCGAACGCACCTGCGATGTAGATCAGCCCGAAGACAAAGATGAATACCTTGAGCGCCTTGCGCACAAGCGGAATTAACACATCATCGAACTTCGTGCGTGTCCGCTGAGCTTTGGATTCGAAGAACTCCGCTGCGAGATCGGTCAGGCGGAACGCCGACCACACCATCGCGAGCATAAAAAAGAGCTTCACCGCAGGCACAAGCACGGCAAGCGCGTTGCCGGGCAGGCCGAGCATGCCAATTCCCCAGAGCCAGAGCAGCGCAGCGAGCGAGAGGCCGAACGGCCGCACCATGCGTTTAATGGTTTCGGGTTTGGCCTCGCCGCCCTTCCTTTGAATGATGCGCTTTGATGCGATCATCAGGATGATGCGCGTTGTGAGATCGACGACGAGCCCTACGAAAATCAGCACGAACAGCGAGATCCACTGCCAGTACTTCACACCGATGAAGCGGCCATCCCGCAATGTCTCCGGCCAGAGCGCTTCGATGCGCTCAGAGATCGTGCGATACTCCTCCCCGATGAACTCATCTACCGGTCGAAGTTGTTTGATGCGTTCCCAGAAAGATTCGATGCCCGCGACAGTCTGCTGAGAGAACTTCCACTCGCCGTTCGGCTGACGACGCAACACAATCTTCGCGTCGGGCGCGAGACGCATGACCGTGCGCTTCCGGACATCCGTCGCGACTGATGATGTTCCAGCCCGCCGACTGTTGATACGATCAGCAATACTCGCTGAGGATGCAGATTCATCTCGCGGGAAGAACGCCCAGGAACTCAGTGGAGTTTCACGACGAGCCAGTGCGGTTGCATCAGGAATTATCGGGTCATCGAGATCAATATACTCGATACGGTTGATGCATCGATAAAGATATATTGCAAGATCGGCCGCCTGCTCACTCGGTACGCTGGAGAGGTCCATGCATGCCGACCCGAGTCCCGTATCAGGCGGTGTCTGCGACATCGCTTCGAGGAAGGTCTGAAGCGTCGCGCGCGGGCTTGCAAACAGTTCCGAGACGGCGACTTCTTCTTTATCGGCGCCGGTACTCGTATTCTCTGCACCATCCTGCGCGACGGCCAGACCCGGAATCGCAAGCAAGGCAAGCAGTATAAACGCGATCAGCCGGCTGCTTGTCGCGCTGCCGCGCGTCGATTGTGATGCTGTCAGTCTCATCATGGTCGACATGCTAGCGAATTCACAGCCGGCGCGGGCGCACGCTGGAAATCACACTCCCGCGAGCTGCGCGATGATGTTCGCGTGCGACTTGATGCCCATCTCGTAGCAGCGCAGCTCGAACTTCTCGTTGGGTGAGTGCATGCGGTCATCATCGAGCCCGAAGCCGACAAGCAGCGAGTCATAGCCGAGAATACTTCGAATCGAACCGACGACCGGAATCGACCCACCCGAACCGATCAGCCGCGCCTTCGCGTCGTAGGTTTGTTCCAGCCCGGCAAGCGCCGATTCGAGGTACGGCGAATCAGTGGGCACACGAATCGCCGGGCTGCCCTCAGACCAGTCGATCCTGATCTCGCAGTCATCAGGGACGCGTTGCGCGAAAAACTCTTTGAGCCCTGCGAGGATTTTGTCCGGCTGCTGATTCGCAACAAGCCGGCAACTGATCTTCGCATGCGCTTCGCTGGCGATGACGGTCTTTGCACCCTCGCCGATGTAGCCTCCCCAGAAGCCGTTGACATCACACGTCGGCCGGGCCCAGAGCCGCTCAAGCGTGGACCAGCCCTCCTCGCCTCGCTCATGTTTCATGCCAACCTCTTCGAGAAATGCCCTGGCATCAAAGCCGAGCGCTTCGAGGTTGCCGCGCTCTTCCTGGGTGAGAAAGACGACATCATCGTAGAATCCGGGAATCTGTACCTGTCCCTTGTCGTTGTGCAACTCACCGATGATGCGGCTGAGAAGGTTGACAGGATTGACCACAGCCCCGCCGTATGCTCCAGAATGCAGGTCGCGCGTCGGGCCGCGCAGCGTGACTTGCAGATACAACAGCCCGCGCAGCGTGTACGTGATGGCAGGTGAGTTGATGTCCCACATCCCGGTGTCGCACACAATGCAGACATCAGCCTGCAACTCGTCCCGGTTCGCTTCGAGGAACGGGTTAAGACTCGGCGAGCCGGATTCCTCCTCTCCCTCGAGCATCACCGTCACTTTGATCGGCAGCGACCCGGTCTCGTCGATCCACGCCCGGAACGCTTCGACGAAAGTCATCAGCTGGCCTTTGTCATCGACTGCTCCGCGCGCCACGATGCGCTTGCCGTGCGGGCCATCGACAATCGCAGGTTCGAACGGGGGCGAATCCCACAGTTCAAGCGGGTCGGGTGGCTGCACATCGTAGTGGCCGTAGTAGAGCACATGCGGTGCATCGCCACCCGGGCCTTCATGGTGCGCAACAACCATCGGATGGCCCGGAGTATCGCGCACGGAACTGTCGAAGCCCATCGTCGCAAGCTCGTTGCTGACCCACTCTGCGGCCTTGCGCGTATCCTGTTTGTACGCGGGATCAGTCGAGATACTCGGGATGCGCAGCAGATCCTGCAAACGTTCGATGGACTGCGGCAGAGTGTCGTCGATGCGGGTCACAACGGAATCAACAGTGGCGGTGGTCATACGGTCAACTTCCTGGTTGGGGATGCGAGACGCCGGATTGCAGCCATAAGCATACGGCAAATGCCCACGTCACGCAGGCGCGATGGCGCGGCAGATCAGTCGGCTGTCACAACCAGCACAAGCACGAACAGCATCGCCACGAGAAAGAGTACCGCGAAGAATGCTGCCGTCAGCCACCGCTGGAGAGAAGCGAGTTGTTGCTGTTCGGCGATCTCGCGCCAATGAACGGGCCGGTCCATCCGATCCTCTGCGACGGGCACGAATCCCTCCATCTGTGCATACGATCGCGGCGGGCGCTCGGTCAGATCACAATCGCAGCAGGGACAGCGCGGCTGCCGCGGCAGGAGGCCGGGCCCGAAGTACCCGCACGACACGCAGCGCGGCGTGAGATGCGATGCAGCGATGGTGTCGGGTTGGTGACGAACCATACATCCCGAGCGTAGCATCATCGATGCAACCCGATCAACACTTTGCCTCACGAGTTGGCAGGTCCCGTGGACAAATCGTGCACACATGAACGCGAGCGATGTCAATCTGGGTGAGTGGATAACGCATCTGCGTCGGCTGTCAGACCCGATCTTGAACGATCCATTTACGCCATACACCGAAACGGAACAGTGCCTGCACGAGATAACCAACGGAGAGCCACGAGTGACTCGCCCGCCCGCCTCGCCAGATTCCGAAGAACTGGTCTGGCAGATCGCCGTCGATCCGAAAGCCGATATCGACCGCTTGTTGTCGCGCGGCTGCCCGACGCCGATATTCGATCAGGGCTTGTTCCGCGCGATCGAAGTGTGGACTGAATCAGAACTCAGCGGCTTACATGCGCTCTGGCGTGTCGCCCGGATGCGGTGCGATGAAGAACTCATTGCGTGGTGTGCGCGGCTGCGCGATTGGCACATCGAACACACGCAGCCGGACAACGCCACGAACCGCCCGTGGGCGCTGCACGTGTTCCTGCTGCACAAATCGCCCGAAAGCGTGCACTACGCGCAAACGCTGCTGCACAACTCCATTGCGATGGAAGGCAGGCCGACGCCGCTGTGTGCGCGCATCCTCGCGGATGCCGCCAATGAACTTGAGGTCGCTCACTCAAAGAAGTAGTAGCACGTCTCGTGGTCGCCCTGCTCGGCGCATTGCACGATGCCGTCCTCCAGCGTCACGATCACCGGCGTGATGATGACCCAGTCCGGGCCGATCGCCATCTGCTGATGTTCGACTTGCGTCTCTGGCATCTCCCACGTGTTGTCCGGGTCGCGCATCTGCGTGCGAGTCTCCGGCACCTCCACGGCCACGACCGGGATCGGCAGCGGACCCGTCAGGTAGTACTGGAACATCTCCTCGCAGTGATCGCACGAGCGGCGATAGAAGATGATGTGCACACGGCCTCGGGTGAGGTCAGTCGTCGTCGCGGGCACGTATTTGGAGAGTTCGATGTCAGACCATGCCGTGCCGACCCAGCCTGCCACTTCACTGCCACGCGTCCGAAATACCGAAGGCAGTTGCACGCCGGGGTCGGTCCGAGCGGGGTTTTTGTTGGGGTTCGTGTCGGTGTCCGGGTCAACAGAATCCTTCGCGCCAGGATCTTTGGCGACCAACTCGCCATTGTTGCTCGGCGATGGCGTGGGCGACTTATCAAGCGGAAGCACGCGGCCGAAACTCGCGCCGAATCCCACAAGCGTCACCACCGCAGCGGCGCCAAGCCCGGCCTTGCTGACGGAGATACTCTTCGACCTTGCACCACGAGCAAGCAGTCCCAGTGGCTTGCGCCCGAGTGCGAGCGTGGCAAGCAGCAGAGCGCCGTCGATGCCGATCATGACGAGCGGCGAGAGTTTCACCGACCCTCCCATGCAGCCACAGCTTGTCACGTTTCCGTACACGGCCATTTCGATCACGAGGATCGTGCAGAAACTCGCCAGCATGAACACGGCCATCAATCGCGCCAGTGGTTTGACGAACAGCATGACGCCGATCGCAAGAAACTCCAGACCGACGAGCAAGCCCAGCCACTGGTAGAGACCGACGCCCAGATCATCTGCGAGATCGAGCAGCGATTCTGGAAGCGTGCTCGGAGAGGCAGAAATCAACTTGAAGATCGCTCCTGTGGCGATCCAAGCCGGCACCAGCAATCGCCAGACGATCGAACCGGGATTGAACGAACTGCCTTGGAATTGCGTCTTGTCGGCCATTGACCTTCCATCTCCTCGTTTCGGGCTTTCATGCTGAGTTCGGCAGACTGGCCGCGTGGGTCGCATGCTCGCCTGTCCAACGCACCAATCGGCACAGAATTGCCCGAGGGATAACCCGGACCGCCCGAAACTCGCCACCGGACCGAAGACCCCGCGGGCCAATGGCCGATATTGTCACGGGCTGGCAACAGAGATCCGCGTTCAATCGTCGGCCCCGACGTCGCCACGATCGCAACGCCAGACAAAGGAACCGCCATGAAAGGCATCATTCTCGCCGGTGGACTCGGCACCCGGCTTCGGCCGCTCACGCTCGTCACGAACAAGCACCTTCTGCCCGTGTACGACCAGCCGATGATTTACTACCCGATCCAGACGCTGCTCAATGCGGGCGTCCAGGACATTCTGATCGTCACCGGCGGGGAGCACGCAGGCGACTTCCTCAAGCTCCTGCGCAACGGCAAGCATCTCGGGATTCGTGACCTGCAATACACCTATCAGGAAGGTGAAGGCGGCATCGCCGATGCGCTGCTGCTCGCAGAGGACTTCGCGGACGGCGAGAAGGTTGCCGTCGTACTTGGCGACAATCTCATCGAGAAAGACATCCGTCAGGCAGCTGGCGACTTCTTCACACAGCGTTCGGGCGCAAAGATCATGCTCAAGAAGGTTGACGATCCGCAGCGCTTCGGCGTACCGCGCATCGAGGGCGATCGCATCGTCGAGATCATCGAGAAGCCAACGAACCCCCCGAGCAACTACGCCGTGACCGGTATCTACATGTACGACAATGACGTCTTCGACATCGCGCGCACGCTTGAACCATCTGCGCGCGGCGAACTGGAGATCACGGATGTCAACAATGAATACATCAGCCGCGGCACGTTGACGTACTCCATCCTTGATGGCTGGTGGTCGGATGCGGGGACATTCGAATCGCTGCACCGCGCTTCCAACCTCGTGCAGCGTGGTGGGGCCAATAATGTTGCTCAGAAGACGACAGAAGTCCTCGCTGCCACGGCCTGATCATGACACACAACATTCAGCACATACTCGTCACCGGCGGCTGCGGGTTCATCGGCAGCAACTTCATCCGGCTCGTATTTGGTCACCGCACCAACATACGTGTCACAAACCTCGACAAACTGACCTATGCAGGCCGATTGGAGAACCTTGAGGACATCGCTGATGACCCGCGATATACATTCATTCGCGGCGACATCTGCGATCGTGATGTCGTTGAGCAGGCGATGACCGACTGCGACTGTGTCGTGCACTTTGCTGCGGAAAGCCATGTTGATCGCTCGATCAACGATGCATCACCGTTCATCACAACGAATGTGCTCGGCACACAGGTGCTGCTGGACGTGGCACTGGAGAACGCCATCGATCGATTCGTGCAGATCGGGACGGATGAAGTGTACGGCGAACTGCCGCTCGACAAACCCGAAGTGAAGTTCACGGAAGACACTCCGCTCGCGCCGCGCAGCCCGTATTCTGCATCCAAGGCAGCCGGCGACATGCTCGCACTTGCATATCAGCACACGCACAACCTGCCGGTGATGGTGACGCGCTGCTCGAACAACTTTGGTCCGCATCAGTTTCCGGAGAAGGTCATCCCGCTGTTCGTCACGAATCTGATCGAAGGCCGCCGCGTGCCGTTGTATGGTGACGGGCTGAATGTGCGCGACTGGCTGCATGTGATCGATCATTGCGAAGCAGTGCTGGCTGTACTCGAGCGAGGAAGACCCGGGCGCGTGTACAATATCGGCGGCAACAATGAACGGAGCAATCTCGAACTCACGCATGCGATTCTCGATGCGATGGACTGTGATGAGTCCATGATCGAACAGGTGCCGGATCGGCTTGGCCACGATCGCCGATATGCGATCAATGCTTCGCGCATTGCCGATGAACTTGGATGGCAGCCGACGCGCAGCGCCTGGCCGGATGCGCTGCTCGAGACGATCGACTGGTATCGCAACCACGAAGCATGGTGGCGCACGCTCAAGACTGAACCTTGCGCGTAACCAGCGCACGCAGCGCGACAACCATTGCCGTGACAACACACACCGCCCCTGCGATCACGCCTGCGAAGACTGCTCGATCAGCAGATTGAGGATTCTGCGGGATCGGTGTTCATGCGCGATGACTGGAGAACTCATGCGCTCGCGGCTGGTCACGCTGCCTGTGCGAGCTGCGATTCGCTGCCAGTTACGCCGGCGACAGCTTCGCTCGTATCGCCCGCTTCAGTTGGCTCATCATCCTCGATGCCGAACCCTCTGTTGGCGTTGCGACCCATCACGTCGCGCAGCTTTCGATCACGCTGTTCGCGCTTCTCTTGCTGCGCCTGGCGCTCGGCTTGCTGGTGTTGTTTCATCTCGGCAATCTGCTGGTACTGCCGCAGGCGCAGGTTGTAAGCGTCGATCTTCAGCCGGTGCAGGCGGACGCCCCATTCAAGTTCACCCGCCATGACCCGGAGGACCATGACTACGACCACCGCGGCAAGAAGGGCCGTGATGATCAGCATGTTGGCGACAGGTTCCTGCGCAAGGATGACCATGCGTTGAGCATCGACCTGCCGGGGCAGACACTTGACGGGCTGCCTCCACGGAACCCGTCGGTATGTGCGGGCAGGCGGATTGGCCGGCCTCGTGGCATTACCGGGCGTTGTCCGGATACACTGATGCCATGGATCTCACACACGCGCGACTCCGGCTTCGTGGCCTCTTGAGCCTTCTGATCGCTTGCGCAGCGCTGCTGTGCCCCGTGGGGGAAGCGTTCGGCCAGTCGGTCGATGTGACGGTTGACCAGTTTGGCGTGGGGAACAAGTACCGGCCGGGCGGGCAGGTGGCGATGCGCATCCAGTTGACCAGCGTGCTCTCCGAGCCGGCTGATGTGTGGGTGCAATGGGAAGTTTCCAATGTGGATGGCGATATTGCTGAGTACGGTCGCCGCATCACGCTCACGCCGAACATCCCGCAGATGCTGTGGCTGTATGCCCCACTGCCGCCGACGCTGAACAGTGATGTCTGGCCGGTGCGTGTGTTTGAATATGCAGATGGTGTGCGCGGCCGCGAGATTGGCGGGGCGCGTATCTCTCCGGCCGATGCCCAAGCTCAGATGATCGATCTGCATCACGCCATGCTGGGCATTGTTGGCTCCAGCCAGCGACTGCTCGGTCTGCGCGATTATTCAACCACGCGCGCTGGCCAGCCGGAAGCCGCTGCTGCCAATGAGATTACGCAACTTGTCAGTGGCATCAGCGTGGAAGATCTCCCGGATCGCTGGGAAGGACTGATGCCGTGTGAAGCGCTCGCGTGGGGCGATGCGCGGCCGGGCGAACTCACGCTCGACCAGGCCAAGGCCCTGCGCGAATACGTGCGACGCGGCGGACACCTGATCATCACACTCTCCAGCACAGATGACCCATGGGCGCTCGGTGCCAACACAGGCCAGCATGAGTTTGAAGATCTGATGCCGACACGCGCGCCGACCCGGCAGGAAGATGTGTCGCTCAGCGAACTTACGGCGATTCTGAGCAAGGAGCCCGAAGCACGCGTTGACTTTGATCTCTCCGTGCGCGTGTTTGCTGATCTTGATGGTGATTTCAACCACATCGATAATGCGTACCAGCCGCTGATTGTCCTCGAGGACGGCCGCGTTCTTGCAATCCAGCGAGTGTTCGGCCATGGGCACATCACCATCATCGGGATCGACCTGACCTACCAGCGGTTGTACTCGGTGCTGCTTGCCAATGGGGCGAGCGGGCTGCCCCAGGCAGATGCATTCTGGAATCGTGTGCTCGGCCGACGAGCAGATACGCCCACGGCGACTGAACTTGCCGCACTGGAGCAGGAAAAGCTGCTTTCTCGCGCGCGTCGTCCGATTCTGACAATGGGTTCGGGCAACTTGTTTGCGGGTCGGATTCGCCGTTCCGGGCAGGCGGGTATCGGCCTTTCGATGACACTGTTGCTGTTCATCGCATACTGGCTCATCGCCGGGCCGGGTATTTACTACGGGCTGCGCTCCAAGGGATTGAGCCACCACTCGTGGGTCGGCTTTGCGCTTGCCGCTGCGATGTTCACTGCATTTGCGTGGGGGGCGAATCTGCTCAAGGTCGACCCGGTGTCGATCAAGCATGTCACTGTGCTCGATCACATCTATCGGCCGGCTGGCGACCCGGGCCTGAACGACCCGCAATACCAGCGTGCACAGAGTTGGTTCTCGGTGAATCTTCCCGGATATACCCGGACACCGGTGACGATCGAATCCACGGATGATGGCGCGAGTTCGCAGCGCGATCTGCTGATGTCCTGGACGCCGCCTGGGATTCTTTCGCAGAGATTTCCAAACACGAGCCGCTATCGAGTGGATGTCGGCCGGGGAGCCGCCGCGTATGACCAGTTTGCAGATGCGAACATCAGTGAGTTCGCGCTGCCCAGCCGCTCGACCGCAACCTACATGTATGCCCACTGGCTGGGCGGTGTGGATGCAGGCTGGGGCGGGTTGATCCAGCCGACCACTGGATCGAGTGTGACTGTCGCACAGAGCCCGGCAACTGCCCCATCTCCGTTGCGAGGCATGCTCTCGCACTCACTGCCCGGACCGCTGCGCGATGTCAAGATCATTCACATCAATAACAACCGCCTCGTCCGGCAATATCGCGGTAACTCGCTTGCGCCCAGCAACTCCGGGGGGATGCTCAACTCCGGTCGCATGTGGGGCATCACTGAGTGGGCCCCGGGCGAGACGCTCGATCTTGCATCACTCGGCCAGCAGACGTCTCGCCGCGGCACCACCCTGCTCGCACAGAACATCTTCCGCGAATACATCCAGGACTACCAGCGTTCGCTCGCAGGCCTCGGGATGACCAACAATGCGATTTCTGAGGAGAACTTCCGTGACTACCTCGAGATGCTCTCATTCTTCCACGCGATGGACCCGCCCAAGTGGGTGCTCCTCAATGACCGTGATACCGATACGGAAACCATGGCACTTGCCCGCGAACTTGGCAGGTCGCTCGATCTCTCCGTGTGGTTCAATCGGCCATGCCTGATCATCACCGGCTACATCGACAATGCCGAGTGCCCGATCCCCGTGAAGGTTGATGGCGATCTGGCTGAGGCTGCGCCCGGTTCTCTGGTGATGGTCCGCTGGATTCATCCGCTTCCATTGGATCCTGTCGAGGCATTCAATCTCGATGAATCCCGCCGTGGCTCCAGTCGCCTGCCAGCGACGTCGGACATCGATGCAGCGTCCGATGATCAACAGCCGTGAACATTCCCCGCCGTTTCCCGTACAACTCTCCGGTGAGGATGACTGTCGCAACCACACAATATCGCTACGATGGACCGCTCCGTGAAACGCCCGAGGGATCTGATGCCAAGTCCCGCGCCAGCTGCCGCCCGACCAGAGGTACCCCGCAATGCCGATGATCGAGACGATCAACCTCACAAAGAAGTACGGCGAGCTCACTGCGCTCAACAACCTCAATCTCACCATCGATGAAGGCGACTGCTTCGGCTTCATCGGCCCCAACGGTGCCGGCAAGACCACCACCATCAAGATCCTCGCAACGCTGCTCAAACCAACCTGGGGCGAGGCCCGTGTGGACGGCAAGGTCGTCGGCTATCAGAATCCGCTCATCCGCCCTGTCATCGGCTACGTGCCCGACTTCATGGGCGCCTACGACGATATGGTCGTCAGCGAATATCTCGAGTTCTTCGCCGCCTGCTACGGCCTGCAGGGCAAACAACGCGACCGCGTCGTGCGCGATGTGCTCGAACTCACCGACCTGAGCTACAAAGCCAAGAGCGAAGTCAACGGCCTGTCTCGCGGGATGAGCCAGCGACTCTCCATCGCGCGCGTCCTGCTGCACGATCCGAAAGTCCTGCTGCTTGATGAACCCGCGTCCGGCCTCGACCCACGCGCCCGCATCGAGATTCGCGAACTGCTCAAAGAACTCCGCCGCATGGGCAAGACGATCATCATCAGTTCGCACATCCTGCATGAACTTGCCGAGCTGTGTAACACCGTCGGCATCATCGAGCAGGGCGACATGGTCTTCTCCGGATCCGTCGACGACATCATGGCCAAGGCCAGCATGGGCCGCATCGTGCATATTGCCGTCGATGACCGCGTTGAAGAAGCCGCCCGCCTGCTCGCATCAATCGACGGCATCAGCAAGGTCGACATCACGCAGGCCAACGGCAAGCATCGCGTCGATGTCACCATCGACATGGACTCGGGCCTGATGGTCAGCGAACTGCCCAACCGCCTCATCGCCCAAGGCTTCCGCGTGTCATCCCTGCAGGCAGAGCAGGTGAACCTCGAAACCGCATTCATGAAACTCACCAAAGGACTGGTGAGCTGACCTCAAACGCACCCTCACTCCTGCACCAACACCGCTTCACACCCGTGGTCGCACAGCCGGCTGACTGCCCGGATTGGTTACCGCGTCAGCTCACAGC
>CAZVXI010000074.1:7324-14186 GCA_964631295.1 uncultured Isosphaeraceae bacterium | reverse complement strand
GGATTCATGAACACAGCCCGCGCCGCGAAGCGCCAATGCTTGCGATTAACTGCGCCGCATTGTCGACCAACCTTCTCGAATCAGAACTGTTCGGGCACGAGAAGGGCGCGTTCACGGGGGCTGACAGGCTGCGAAAAGGGCGGTTCGAGCTTGCTGATGGCGGCACACTGTTGCTCGATGAAATCAGTGAGATCGCTCCGGAAATTCAGGCGAAACTCCTGCGTGTTCTGCAAGAGCGCACGTTTGAACGCGTGGGATCGAGCACGAGCCGGGCTGTTGATGTGCGCGTCATTGCCACGACAAACCGCGATCTGCCGGCAGAGGTCGCTCGCGGAACTTTCAGGCAGGATCTGTACTACCGGTTGAACGTGCTTCCACTTCCGATGCCTTCGTTGCGGCAGCATCTGGATGATATCCCGCAGCTTGTTCCCCATTTCCTTGCAGAAGTTGCGAAACGTGAAGGCCGGGATGTTTCACAGATCGAGCCCGAAGCACTTTTGGTCATGCAACGTTACGCCTGGCCCGGCAACGTGCGCGAACTACAGAACATCGTCGAACGCGCGGCTGTGTTGTGCCGAGACAGCGTGATTACTGCGTCAATGATTGAGCCCTGGTTGAGCGGGCAGCCTGCAGCCGTCGGCACGATGGCGGTTGCCATGGATCCCGTTGAGGTTGCCACGGAAGTTGCCGGAGCAGGCGGTGGCTGTCCAGTCAAGCCTGCATCGATGATCGAAGCAGCACCTATTCCGGGCAACGTGGAATCGGCATGCCCCAGAATTATCTGCGATGGCTCGCTCACGCTGGATGACATCGAACGCGAGACGATCATCAGAACGCTCGAGCACAACAACGGACATCGCCAGAAGAGTGCGAAAGCCCTTGGCATCGGAGTCCGAACGCTCGGGCTCAAACTCAAGAAGTGGAAAGAACTGGATATCGTGCCGGAAACGTTGTGAACTGCGACGTACGCGGCATGGTGTTTGCTCACGGAGGAGCATGACGATGATCGAGGGTCTGACAAATGCCGGCTCACTGCCTGTTCTGGAACGGGTCATGCAGTTCGCCGCGCGTCGGCACTCGATCATCTCGCACAACGTGGCGAATCTCACGACACCAGGCTTTCGTCAAATGGATGTCTCGGTCGAGGGCTTTCAGGCACAACTGCGTGAGGCGGTCGATCTGCGGCGCGAGCGATCTGGTGCAGTTGGCGGCCGCCTCGAAGTTGAAAATACCCAACAGGTGGCGATTGCTGGCAATGACATGCACCTGACCGCTGAGCCGAACGGGACGAACATTCTCTTTCAGGATGGCAACGATCGTGATGTCGAACGCACGATGCAGGCCCTTGTCGAGAACTTCCTCTCGTTTCGCAGCGCTGCGCAATTTATGCGCAGCGAGCATGCGGTGCTCAATGCGGCCATTCGCGAACGAATCTGATTGGAGATGACCCACTATGTACGGCACTTTTGACGCCTTGACTTCCGGCCTTGTCGCACAGCGGACGCGCATGGACGTCATCTCGGCCAATATTCTGAACCGAAACACGCTGTTGAATGAAGCGGGGGAGTTCGCACCCTATCGGCGGCAGTTTGTCGAGCTGGCCGCCGGTGATCCCGCAAAAGATTCGGCGCTCGGCGTGCATGTGGCGAACGTGGCCACAGACATGAGCCCGTTCGAGATGAAGTACGAACCGGGCTCACCATACGCGAACGCAGATGGATACGTGGCGTAC
The DNA here is from genome assembly GCA_964631295.1 of uncultured Isosphaeraceae bacterium. GTDB lineage: Bacteria > Planctomycetota > Phycisphaerae > Phycisphaerales > SM1A02 > CAZVXI01. Next base: position 12,454 of record CAZVXI010000074.1, on the reverse strand, counting down.
CCGAACGTGAATCCCGTCATTGAGCAGATGAATGCGATGGAAGTGTCGCGAGCCTATGAAGCGAACATTGCGGCGATCGAGGCTACGAAGTCGATGGTCAGTGTAGCTCTGGAGTTGCTCGCCTGAGAACGAGACGGCACATGGATTGCTGATGCGTGGCTTGAACCCTGATGTCTGATCCCCTTGGCCTCATTTCGAATAGCGGTGGTCTGCGAAACGACCTTTCGATTCGCACGCCTGCCAAACAGAATCCTGATGGCCCGTCTTTCCGCAAGGCGCTGGAGCAGGAACTTGCTGCCGTCAACCAGTTGCAGCAGGACGCGAAGGAGGCGGTCGAGGACTATGCATCGGGCAGGCGCGATGACCTGGATTCCGTCATCGGCGCAACGAAGAAAGCTGAGACAGCGTTCAACATGCTGCTGCAGGTGCGCAATAAGGTGATGGATGCACTGGATGAAGTGAAGCAGATTCGCGTCTGATAGGATTGGCATTCAAGCCGATACCCCGAGTTGACAGATAAAGAAGATGCAAGCCGGCGCGGCGTCATGGATGACGCATGCGGGCCGGGTTGTTGCATTCCCACGGGCAGGAGGCCATGGGCATGGATGTGCTGCAGCGCACTGTGGATTCAATTCGATCATCGTTGCGCCAGTTGAGTGCGACCGCGCGCCTGTTGATCGGCTCGCTCGTCGTGATTCTGGCGATGACGCTGTTTCTCGTCGCCCTGTATGCGGGTCAATCGTCGCTGGTTCCGCTGCCGATCGCGCTGACTGCTGACACCCGGGCGAATGCGATCAGCTACCTGGAAACCAGCCAGATTCCGCACGAACTCCGCGGCGGGCAGGTGCTTGTCCCGGCGAGCCAACAGTACAGCATCCTTGCAGATCTCACGGAAAGCGAGATCATCAGCACCTCGGATATCACATTCGAATCGCTGTTCGAGAATGACAGCCCGTTCACGAGCAACTCCGACAAGCGCCGCCGATACCTCGTCGCAACCATGAACGTGGTCGCTCGGATGCTCAAGCAGACGCGTGACATCGAGGATGCCAAGGTTGTGATCTCGCAGCCTGAGCGATCCACACCGCTCGGCCAGCCGGATATTCGTCCATCTGCAACCGTCACCGTGACCCTGCGCGAAGGAACCCTCGACCAGGCGCGGGCCGACGGCATCGCGCGGATGGTCGCCGGAGCGCACGCATCGCTGAGCATCAACCGGGTCGAGGTGATCGATGCCCGAACACTTCGCGCGCTCAGGCCGCGCACCGATGAAGACATGGCTGGCTCACGATATCTGGAGACGAAACTCTCCGCTGAGAAGCATGTTGCGCAGATGTTGCGCGAACACCTTGACTACATTCCAGGCGTGCGCATCTCTGTAAACGCGCAGGTTGATGCAACACGCGTTGAGGCGCGCCGTGACAACTATGAAGATGCCAAGATCGCTCCGGTGCAGGAGAGCAGTCGCGTTACGACTTCCACGAATCGAAACGTGCCCGGCGAGCCGGGTGTCCGACCGAACACTGGCGTTGCGATCGCCTCCGGCGGCAGCGGCAGCCAATATTCTGATGAGCAGACAGACGCCCGGATGCAACCGGTCTTTGGCGGGCAAAAGGAGCACATCCTTGATGACCGTGGCCACCCGCTGAAGATAAACGCGACGATCAGTATTCCGCGTTCCCACTATGTCGGTATCTTCCGAGCTGAGGCAGGTGACCCGGATGCGGCGGCAGATGGTGAGGCGATCGCACAGATTGAGCAGGACGTTATCGCGCGGGTGAAAGCGAGTGTTGAGCCTCTGATCGAGACTGATGCCATCTCTGGAAGCATGCCCGGCGTCGTGCAGGTTGGCAGCTACTACGACTACGCGCTTGTCGCTATGTCGGAGGCCGCGACTGAAGGCTCATCCGCTGGCTTTGGCCTGGCCTCGCCGATGGCGCAGCCGCTGATTCGTTACGTCGGGCTCGGGGGGCTCGCAATCATTTCCGTCGCCATGATGCTGCTGATGGTGCGCAGAGCGACTTCGCATCAGGAACTTCCAACGGCTGAAGAGCTTGTCGGCGTGCCACCGGCGCTCCAGACCGAGGACTCGGATCTGGTTGGGGAAGCAGCAGAGACCCCGACACCGATGGACGGGCTTGAGATCGACGAGGATGCACTGCGTCGCGAGCAGATGCTTGAGCAGATCAACGAAATGGCAGCCAACGACACGGACGAAGCAGCCGGGCTGATTCGCCGGTGGGTGCGTTCCGACCATTGATGCGCATTGACAGGAGCATCCACACGCAATGGCACTGAGGGCCAATCGACAACTCCCCGACCGTATCGAAGAACTGGATGGCGTTACGAAGTCAGCGATCCTGCTGCTGACAGTGAAGCCTGAGGCGGCCGGCGCGATTCTGCGCGAACTCTCTACAGAAGTCGTGGAGGATGTGACGCGCGTACTTGCGCAACTGGGCGATGTGCCAAAGAATGTCTCCGACCAGGTCGTTGAGGAGTTCTACATGCTCCGTGTCGCATCGGAGTATGCGCGCGAGGGCGGCCTCGATTATGCAAAAATGCTGTTGCGTGACTCGCTTGATCCAAGCCTTGCTGACAAGGTCATCGGGCAGATTCAGACGACCGTGCAGAAGACGCCTTTTGCCTTTCTGCAAAAAGCTGAGAGCGACAACCTGCTGACGTTCATCCAGGATGAACATCCGCAGACGATCGCGCTGATCATCAGTCATCTCCCGCACCACAAGGCGTCTGAGATTTTGTCGCGTCTGCCGGAAAAGAAGCAGATCGAAGTCGTGCGCCGAGTCGCTGGCATGGACCGGACAAATCCAGATGTCATCCGCGAAGTGGAACAGGGGCTCGAAGCGCGTCTGTCCAACATGCTGATGCACCCCGTCGAACGGGTCGGCGGCGTGCCGACCGTTGCGGAGATCCTCAATCTGTGTGATCGCTCGACGGAGAAAGGAATTCTCGAAGGTATCGAAGGTGAGGATCCGGACCTCGTCGAAGAGATTCGTCGACTCATGTTCGTGTTCGAGGACATCCTCCTCGTGAATGACAAGGGCATTCAATCTGTGCTGAAAGAGGTTGACAATGATGAGTTGTGCATGGCTCTGAAGACGGCGAGTGATGATCTGAAAGAAAAGATATTTACAAATATGTCCGCACGTGCATCGGAGCTGATCAAGGAGGACATGGAGTACATGGGACCCGTACGACTCTCAGATGTGGAAAATGCTCAGCAACGCATCGTTGATATCGTCCGACGCCTCGAGGACGCGGGCGAGATTATTGTCTCCGGCCGCGGTGGTGAGAAAGACGTCGTCGTCTGACATAAGCAGCGATTGCGCGCATGGCCATCATCAAGAACAATGATGCACATCAGATCACAAGTGAGGCAGTCGTCCTCGACTTGAGTGATCTGCATCAACAGGCAGATCGAATCCTCGAACAAGCGCGCGCCAAGGCTGCGGAGATTGTCGAGCACGCGGAACAGAGAGCGAAGGTGATTATTGATGATGCCGCTCAAACGGGGCATGATGAGGGCTATGCGCGTGGTATGAAAGAGGGGCGTACCGCTGGAACTGAGGCAGCTCGGGAGGAGGTTTTTCGGGAGTTCCAGCCCCATTTGCAGAAGGTTGCTGATGGATGGAGCGCGCAGCTTGAACACTGGGAGCGCACGCGCGCCGAACTGCTTACTCGTGCCGGAAACGACGTGCTGACCTTTGCATTCGCGCTCGGCGAGCGAGTCATTCACCGCGCGATCGCCAATGAACCGTCCCTGGTTGCAGTGCAGGTGAAAGAAGCCCTCTCTGTTGTTTCGCAGCCAACGCACCTCGTCATAGAGGTCCACCCTGATGATCGACCGCTGGTGGAGCGTGTCCTGCCGAGTCTGATGGAGCATGTCAGTGAATCTGCGGAAGCCACATTGCGCGATGACCCGAGCATGAGCCGCGGCGGCTGTCGAATTGCGACGGATGGAGGAGCAATCGACGCGCGTATCGAGCAACAACTGGATCGCCTTGCAGAAGTCCTGTTGCCTGATGGTCGGAAGGCATTCGATCAAAACCTGTCGGGTGAGTTGTTGGTTTCGGATGCAAAGCCATGACACGTACTCCTGTTGAGATCGCCGTCGACACAATGCAACGCGTGGATCCGCGCGAGATTCGCGGGTCGATTGCCGGCGTGCGCGGGCTGAGCCTGTTCGTGCGTGATCTTCCGCTGCCCGTGGGCGCCCTTGTGCGTGTCAGCGCTCAAGCAACAAGCGGCCATGCCGGCGTCATCCGTGGTGAAGTTGTTGGATTTGCCGACGGGCACACGATCGTCATGCTCTTCGACCATGCGCAAGGGATTTCACCCGGCGCCGCTGTGATCGGAGAGCAGAATCATCAAGTATTGTCAGTCGGGCCGAGTCTGCTTGGGCGTGTGATCAATGCGCTTGGCGATCCGATTGATGGAGGCGGGCCGTGTGCATCGCGCATGCCGCGAGCGCTTTATCCATCTCCGATCAGTCCATTGTTGCGTGCTCCTTTGTCCGAGCCGATGCCGCTCGGCATACGCGCAATCGATGGCATGGTGACGATGGCGCGGGGGCAGCGTGTCGGTGTGTTTGCAGGTCCGGGTGTCGGCAAGTCCACGCTGCTGGCGATGGCCGCCCGACATTCTGACGCGGATGTGAACGTGATCGCACTCGTGGGCGAACGTGGCCGCGAAGTTCGCGAGTTCGTCGAGCACGTCCTCGGTGCCGACGGGCTTGCGAAGTCGGTAATCATCGTTGCGACCGGCGATGAATCGCCACTTCTGAGAGTGCGCGCTGCAGCGGCCGCATGCACCGTGGCAGAGTTCTTTCGGGATCAGGATCAGAATGTTCTGCTCATAATGGACTCCGTCACGCGACTCGCGCAGGCACAGAGACAAGTCGGCCTGACAGTAGGCGAGCAGCCTGCATCAAAGGGCTACACACCGAGTGTCTTCGCCATGCTGCCGAGCATCCTCGAGCGTGCTGGTTCCATTGACGCCGGCGGATCGATCTCGGCTCTGTATGCGGTGCTTGTCGAAGGTGATGACATGACCGAGCCGATCTCCGATGCCGTTCGAGGCATTCTGGATGGGCACATTGTCCTCTCGCGCCGG
>CAZVXI010000074.1:0-7314 GCA_964631295.1 uncultured Isosphaeraceae bacterium | reverse complement strand
ATGGATTCAGTCTCACGCGTTGCTGATCAGGTGTGCGATGAGAATCACATTGCTGCACGTCGCACGATTCGTCGGCTGCTGGCTGCATACGCCGAGGCTGAAGAACTCATCAACATCGGCGCGTATGCAACCGGCTCAAACCTCGACTGTGATACGGCGATTGCCATGCGTTCGCAGATCGAAGGATTCCTTCAGCAGGGATCAAATGAGAATATCGGCTATCCGGATACGTGTCGGATGCTCGTCGAGCTGGGCGTCCTCGCAATGCAGGAGCGTCAACGACTCGAAGCCGGGCGAAAATCTGCTGCAGCACAACGGACGGTTGGCACGCAGGCTGCAGGCGTCGGATGAGGTGACGCACCATGGCAGGCTTTCAGTTTCGGCTTCAATCTCTGTTGCGGCAACGCGAACTCACCGAGCAGACACACCAGCGCGCTGTGGCAGATCTTGAACGCGAGCGGTTTGATCTTGAAGAACAAATCAGGCGGCATCAGGAAGCAATCCAGAGCGGCAAGGACGATTTGCGTGAGCAACTGGTCGGTCGCCTTGATGGAGACCAGTTGCGCGGTCAGGCAGCACTTGCCATGCGCTCGATGCGCGATGCGCAGCGACTCGTACTCGAACTGGCGGGCTTGCATCGGCGGATTGAGGCAGCAAGGCAGGGATTGCGCGAGGCTGCCGCGCGTCGTCGTGCGCTCGAACTGCTGCGCGATCGACAGAAAGCCGAGTGGCGGGCGTCAGTTAACAAGCGAGACCAGGCGATAATTGATGATCTTGTCGCAGCCAAAGCAGCAAGGGAGCCAGGCGCATGATTCGAAATTTACTCAACTTTCTGAGCTTCATGGCGATTGTCAATCTGCTGGCAGTTCTCATCTTTGTTGCCTGGCTGTGGGGCACGGACCGCCTGAGCCGCGACCGTATTGATCAAGTCCGCGAACTGTTCGCCATCACCAATGCAGAAGAGGCGACACGAATGGCAACTGAAGCGGCCCAGGCCAGGAACGCAGCGCATGATGCGCGAGAACAGGCCCATCGCGATGATCCGCCGCCGTCGAGCCGAACGCAAGTGACCGAGTTCGTCGAAATGCGCGAGCAGGAGCGTCAGTCGCAGGAGCGGCTGGAACAGGAGAAGCGCGTCTTGTTACGGCAGCTTCAACAGGCGCGAGATGAGATCGATACCACGCGAGCCGCCTTCACAGAAGAGAAGGCGCAATGGGAACAGGCAACTGCGGCCGAGCGTGAGCGCAAAACCGATGAGCAATTCGCGCAGACTGTGCGCTTGTACGAGGGAGCGCAGCCCAAGCTCGCCAAAAAGTGGCTTGTTAATCTCGTGGCAGATGGAGAGGTTGAACAGGCCGTGGCGTACCTGGATGCCATGAATGCTCGGTCTGCAGGGCGAGTCATCGGCGAGTTGAAGACTGACGCTGAGAGCCGATTGGCAACCGATTTGCTGGAACGTCTTCGCACGTTTGGTCTGGCGACCAATGACAGTGAGGACGAAGCCGATGACAACACTGCGTTTGCCGACGCTGCTGCCACAGAACCGGGGCCTGGGTGATCTTTCACAATCGGTGACCCGGGATCGTCGCGCAGACCTGACGCCGCGCAACGATCGGCCCACTTTTGGGGACTCTCTTCGCGAAGCCGCGAAGAAGCGCACAGAACACGCGCAAGAGCAGCGTCCCGAAGAGACAGAAGATGCCGAATCGACCGGCGAGACAGAAGCCGTTGCCGACTCATCAAGTGAGTCACAACATGACGACACCGATACGGAGTATGAGCAGCCTGTGATTGTCGGGACCGTTGTGGGAACGGTTGACCGGCCAGTGACCGGCAGCAACGACGCTGAGCAAGGTACTGCGCGACCCAACGAGATCACACCGCGCACATCCCATGCTGTTGTTACTGGGGATGACGCTCAAGGCCAGCACCGAACAGAAGCAGCGCCCTCCGAGCCTGTCGAAGGAGAGCAGCTCTCTATCGCTCAGCAGGAGCGATCCACCACGTTGACCGATCAGGTGGTTTCGAACGCCGAGGACTCAGCGACGGTGCGCGCAGCAGGTCCGACCGACCAGACCACAACATCAGTAGTAAACACATCCGCGCAGGCGAACCAGCCAACTGAACCAAGTGAGACTCAGCCGACAGCAGTCTCAACACCGGCGCAGCCAGCCACATCGAGTGAGCATCAAGGCCGGGAGTTCAACCAGAATCGGCAAACGCCGACACAACAGCAGGCTGCTCAGGTCGACACGGCGAGGTCGCCGCAAGCGGCGTCAGTTGAGAAATCCGTCACGTTACCGCCACCCCCGTCTGATCAGATTGCTGCTGGCGTGCAACGAACGGCTGAGCGTGACCATCACAAGGGTGAGCTGCACCACCCGAGACGTGATCCCGCGATGGCCCGCGCACGGCAAGTACAAAATGGGCTCCATGTCGAGCAAATGACCGGAGCGCGGATGCCCGGCGCGCTCCAACCCAACGCAGTTTCGGATGTGTTGGCAACGATGCTCAACAGCAGCGAGGGCATTAGCAACTCCAGCCTGAATCCCGATGCTCCATCTGGTGAGCGCGGTGCGCCCGGCTCGGCGATTGATCGAGTCGTTTCAAGTCGAATCGTTCGTGGCTTGGCTTCGATGCTGCAGCAACGCGGCGGAACAATGACGATGCGACTCGATCCGCCGGAACTTGGGCAACTTCGCGTGCAGATGTCGATTGCTCGAGGTGTTGTCAATGCTCAGTTTACGCCCACAACCCAGCATGCACAGCAGTTGATCGAGCGCAACATTGCCACACTCCGCGCAGCGCTTGAGGGGCAGGGACTCAATGTGGAGCGTTTGACAGTGCAAGCGCCAGCGCCATCGTCCGGCCAGGGCACTGCGACAACCGGGCAGGACGCGAACCAGTCCAACTCCCAAGCTCAGCAGGATGCAGACGCTGGCGAACGTGAAAGCCGCGGTCGGGAACAGTTTGATCAGCGCCGTGACTTTGCGCCGTTCGATCGTCTCGTCAATGCGGCATCTGCAGAAACATTCGACTCGTCGATGAAGGAGACGCGGTCATGAGCCAGATCAGTTTCGACACAGCCACGAACAACGCCGTGTCGGCAACGCCCAGCGGCTTCGGTGAGATGTCTTCAGAGGAGTTCATCGAGATTATCTTCACTGAGTTGACCAATCAGGATCCGCTCGAGCCGAACGATACATCCGCGTTGCTCGAACAACTCAACTCGATCCGATCGATCGAGTCGGATCTGAAGCTTGCGCAGACTTTCGAATCGCTTGTGCTTGAGAATCAGATCGCGTCCGGCAGCAACATGATCGGGAAGTTCATCGGTGGGTTGACGGAAGATGCGCAGCGAGTTGCAGGGTACGTGGTGAGTGCGATTCGGCAGGGCGATGAAGTTTTCCTTGAGCTCGATAATGGATGGCTGATCGACATTGAGAACGTCGAGACGATTCTCGACCCCGCCTTCCTTGACGACCCGCCACCGCCAATCGGGGGTGGCAACGACGATGATTCGGATGATGGCGACAGCGCAGATGATCCGCCGCCGGCACCTGACGGTGATGGGCAGTCGCAGAATCCGCCGGTGGGTTCTGGCGATGACAGCATACCTGACAATGATGGACCAGCGAGCGCGGGCTGACGCCTTCATAAGGAAGCAACGTGAAGTTTGATGCGGCACACCTGCTGAAGCGCCTTGAACCATCTGTCCGTCCCGTCGCAGGCAGAGATGGCGCAGTTGCCGCGCAGTTCGAACATCAGGGCTTTGGTGAACTGCTCGCACTCGTCTCGTCCGGAAGAGTCGGCTCGGGCGAGCCAGTGACATGCGACTGTGAGCTTCATCCCCCCCTTGATGATGCGCAGTACGCGCGCCTGTCCGCTGCGATGGATCGCGCAACTGTCGCAGGTTCGAAGCGATCAATCATGCTGATCGATGGACGAGGGCTGGTCGCTGATATACAGGATCGAAAGATTGACTCCGAGCTGACGGACGCCGACCACGTAGATACAGGGATCGACGCAGCCGTGTTCGTAGCGTCAGACGATGAAGAGGCTGGTACGTTCCCGCTGCCGGCCACTGGCTTGATCCCGCGCGGAGTCGCTGAGCAATTTGAGGCGAAAGTCGCCACCCGAAGAATGTAAGACATACTCAGTCCGCTGGAAGGCACAGCGGTTGCAGGAACAAACACCATGGCATCAACAACAGCACTTTTTACGGGATTATCCGGGCTCTCGACCAACGCGCGACGCCTGGATGTCATTGGTAACAACATCGCGAACGTGAATACGGCCGCATTTAAGACGAATCGAATGTTGTTCGCGCCGGCGTTCAGCCGGAACCTCTCGCTTGGAACGCAACCGAGTGAGAACAGCGGTGGAACGAATCCGGGTCAGATCGGACTTGGCGCTACCATTGCCGGAACGCAGCGGTCGTTCACAAATGGCGCGGTGAGTGCGACGGGCGTTCCGACTGACGTCGCGATTGAGGGCGATGGATTCTTCATTGTCAACAGTGCAGGCAACCAGGTCTATACGCGATCGGGTGCATTCACGCTCAATGAGGCAAATGATATCGTCACGGGAGACGGCGCGAGGTTGCAGGGGTTTGCCGTTGATGCAAACTTCGAGGTCATTCAAGGCAATCTTGTCGATCTGAACATCCCCGTTGGAACGCTGACCATTGCCGAGGCAACACGGAATGTCACCTTCAGCGGCAACTTGAATGCCGCCGGCACTCCTGCAACAACCGGATCACAACACGTCCATCGGGCGTTCCATACGGATGCTGCCCTCACGACTCCACTCGCAAGTTCAGCGTTTGATCTGACCGTGCCGGGGAACGACCTCTACATCGATGACGGTGCGGGCGGATCATTTCTGGCATTCGAGGGCGGTGCTGGGACGATCATCACCGTCAGCGGCGTCGAGAAGGGTGGCAAGGATATCGGCGAACACAGCTTCGCTTTCTCATCAACGCCTGTCGCCGAGGCAGATGCGTTCGGAACAACGCTCGACGATTACATGGCATTTCTGAATGACATTCTTGGCTTGGATAACACAACAGTCGATGGCCAAAGCCTTGGAGGAGGGGTCTCGTTTGCTGGTGGTGTGATCACGATTGACGGCAACGAAGGGGAGGTACAGGACCTCAGCATCGAAAGCGCGAACTTTGTTGCCACGAACAGCGGCGCTGCGATCAGTCAGCCCTTCATCATGAGCCGAAATGCAACTGCTGATGGAGAATCCGTCCGCACAAGTTTTGTTGCGTATGACTCACTCGGTACGCCAGTCACGATCGATTTGACGATGGTGCTGCAGGAGGCAGTCGATGGCGAGGGAACAACATGGGAGTTTGTGGCTGAGTCCAACGACAGCGATGACATTTCGCGCTTGCTCGGCATTGGTATCGTTGAGTTCGACTCATCTGGAAACTTTCTGAACTCAAGCAATGAAGTGTTTTCGATCGTACGAAGCAACGGTGCGAACAGTCCGCTGTCTGTCACGATGAACTTTGACAGCCCGGCGGAGCAGATATCTGCGCTCACTGATACACGCAGCAATCTTGCGGCCGTGTTCCAGGATGGCTCGCCGATCGGGACATTGAACGGGTTTTCGATCGGCGGCGACGGGCTGATTACCGGATCGTTTACGAACGGCCTCAGCCGGCCGATCGGGCAGGTTGCGCTTGCGAAGTTCTCGAACGCGGCGGGCCTTGTGGATATCGGAAACTCGATGTTTCAGGTTGGCCCGAACTCGGGCGATCCGCTTGTCGCTTCACCGCTCGATTTTGGTACCGGGCGGCTGATCGGCGGCGCGCTTGAACTGTCGAACGTCGATCTCTCACGCGAGTTCATCGACATGATTCTCGCATCGACAGGCTATTCGGCATCGAGTCGGGTGATCACGACAACGGACGAACTGATCGATCAGCTGCTGCTTCTCGGGCGATAGAAGTGACGCTGGAACGTGAACCATGATTACCGTAACACGCATGAATGACCGGCCGTTTGTTGTCAACGCGGAGTTGATTCGCAGCGTGGAGGAGAATCCGGACACCATTATCACGATGGTCAACGGAGATCACTTCGTCGTGCGCGAACCGATGCGCGAGATCGTTCAACGATCAATCGAGTATGGGCGCCATTTGCGAAGGATGTTGCCTCCGGATTGACGATCGATTGTTGATTACGAGCGAGCGAACGTCGTTCTGGCCATCATCAGTTCGAGTGTCTGACAGACAAGTTCAACTTCACGCTCTGTCAGTTGTGTGAAGAACGGAAGAGCGATCGTTCGCGCGCTGACTGATTCAGCCATCGGGAACTGACCGGGCCTGAAACCGTATTTCCGCTGGTAGTATGGGAGCAGCGGGATCGGTGGGAAGTAGTTGCTCGCGCCAACTTCATGGCGTCGCAGGCCGTCGATGATGCCCTCGCGGTCATCGTTCGTGAATCGGTCACTGAGTCGAACGACGTACACGAACCAACTCATGAGCACATCGGGTTCGACTGTCGGGACGATCAGATCTGCGTTTCCGCTGAGCCGGCGTGTATATGCATCAGCAACTGACGCACGGGCCTCGATGAGTTCGTCCAGTCGGGCCATTTGTTCGACGCCGAGCGCTGCGCTCATTTCAGGCAAACGGTAGTTGTAGCCGAGCCCTGCATGTTCGAGCCATGATCCCAGGACATCATCGGCCTTGTCATCTTCTTCGTCTGCGGTCTGAGCGTCGTGTACGGGTCTGCCCTGGTTGCGCATCATCCGGCATCGTCTGGCGATGGTGTCATCGTCCGTGACGATCATGCCGCCTTCCCCGGTGGTGATCTGTTTGTTGGGGTAAAAGCCAAACACGCCGATGCGTCCGAACTTCCCGATCGGTTCCTTGCCAAGGCGCCCACCAAGGCCTTCGCAACAGTCTTCGATGAGCGGAATTTCATATCGGCCGCAGAGCTTTGCGAGTTCCGACATGCCGGCCGGGTTGCCAAAGACCTCGACGCCGATGATTGCTTTCGTTCGCGACGTGATGTGCTGCTCAACGAGGTTGCTGTCCATGTTGAGCGTGCCAGGGTCACAGTCGACAAAAACTGGTTTGGCATTGACGTACTCGATGCAGTTTGCCGATGCGACAAAACTGAACGCGGGCGTGATGACTTCATCCTCTGGGCCGATGCCGAGCGCAGCAAGTGCGAGGTGCAGCCCCGCTGTGCCCGAGCTCACTGCGATTCCATGCCGACGCTCTGTTCGCGCTGCGATGTCGGCTTCGAACTCCTCCAGTTTTGGACCGATACTCAGTCGGCCGCTTCGAAGCGT
>CAZVXI010000073.1:0-14205 GCA_964631295.1 uncultured Isosphaeraceae bacterium | reverse complement strand
GATTCAGGAGCCCCTCGCACGCTGCATGAACAAGATCGAACACGTGCTGAAATCCATCGGCGCCGCCGTAGTATGGATCAGGCACTTCGAGCGTCGGCGGCTCGGGGTGGAAGTCCAGCAATCGATGGAGTTTGTCGATCGGGGCGCCCATCGCGAGCAGTTCGCGGCGATTCTCGTCGTCCATGCACAGGAGCATATCAAAGCTCTCAAAATCTCGTTCGTTCACTTGTCGGGCACGGCCGTTCATCGTGACGTTGTTGCGGCGGGCCACTTCCTGCATACGCGCATCGGGTGGATGCCCCGCATGCCAACCGCCGGTGCCCGCAGAGTCGATCTCGAAGTCATCAAGCACACCACGCCCACGCGCCAGATATACGAACAACGCTTCCGCCATCGGGCTGCGGCATATGTTTCCCATACAGATCATGAGAATACGCGTGGGTTGTTCACTGGAATCGGGCATCGGCGAATAAGGATAGCACGCTCTACGTGTGAATCGCTGATGTTTCTGGATCGTCTGTTGCCTCATCCGGCTTCGGGTCGGGTGTGGCCAAGACCTGCCGACTCGCTGCCGAGCCGCTCACGCTGGTGGCTGGCGTTGGGTGGGGAACCGAGACCGATTGCTCATGAAACTGCTGTCGGCGAGCCGCCTTGACTGCGATCACGCCGATGAAACTGAAAATGACAAATGCCACAGCGTACACAACGCGGACGCGCAACTCCGTCATGATGACGAGCGCCGCCAGAACCACGCCGAGCGCAGCAAAGAGCAGCGTGACGGCATAGAGCGCCAGCACCGCGACCTTCACAGAACCAAGCCCGCGCTTGAACTGATGATGAATGTGGTGTTTGTCTGCCGTCGACAACGGTATCCCGGCAAGCAGTCGGCGGATGATCGCGAGCAGCGTATCCATGATCGGCAACGCGAACACCAGCAGGCCGGCAGCGACCAGATGCGTCTGCCCGAACTCACCAAGCATGAGAATGACCGCGCAACACGAGTACCCAAGCAACAGACTGCCGCAGTCGCCGAGAAAGATATTCGCCGGATTGAAGTTGTACGGAAGGAAACCAAGTACCGCACCGATGAGCGCAAGACAAAGCACGATGCGCGCTCCGGCAAGCGTGTCTGTCGTGGCATCAGCGCCCGGCACGGTGGGATGCGTCGCCATCAGAATACAGATGATGAGCAGCCCGATCCCAACGATGGCAACCACACCTGAGAGCAGGCCATCCAGCCCGTCAATCAGGTTCGCAGCATTGGATCCACCAAGCACGAATGCTGCAATGAGCGCGGTTCCAACCCAGTAATACAAGTGACCATTCAGAATCGTAAAGCCAGCCACCTGCAACAAAGTCTGTTCCGGATCACCGAGAATCGGCGCGAGAATGCCATTCGCGACGTTCACGCCAACACTTTCAATGGCCATGGCCGCGGCTGCAACCAGTTGGCCGGCAATCTTGAGTCGCGGATCCCAGCCCCAGACATCGTCCATCATCCCCGTAATCGCAATCGCCAGCATCCCGATGACGATCGCGATCGGCACTCCGAGATGCGTCACCGGCGCTGAGTCAGTCGTCACGTAACTCGCTGCGATACCAAAGAGCAATCCTAACAATACAGCGAGGCCACCAAGATACGCGACCGGCTCGCGGTGCAACTTGCGCGCGGAGTCCGGGCGATCAATGATCCCGTTACGGAGAGCGATCGTTCGCATGACGGGGGTCGCCAGCAAAGCAATTAGAAACGCAATGAAAAATACGTGCGCGTAAGTGTTCAGCAGATCCATCGCGTTCGGAACCGGCCAGGCACCGGGAACATCATCATTGCTCACTTGCTGGGTAAGAGGCATACTCATGACTGTGCCCGCTCCACGTGGGCTGGTTCATCATCATGCGCGCCGCTTTCGAACTCGCCGGCAATATCACGAATCGTCTGCACAAGGTCTGTCTGTGGGGTGAAGCCAGTCGCTTCATGAATCCTCGAGAGATCGGGCCGCCGATGACGCAGGTCATCGAACCCTTGACCAAATGCTCTCTCATAGGGCACGGTCTCGATGGCAGAGGCGCTGTCGAGCGTGTCGCATACAAGCCGCGCGAGTTCCATGATCGTGATGGGATGATCATTCCCGAGATTAAAAATGCGCCCTTCAGTGCCAGCCGTGCGCATGAGAGTCGGCAGTTGCTGGACAACATCCCGCACATCGCAGAAACACCGGGACTGCTGACCATCACCATGGACCTGCAGTGTCTCGCCGGCAAGCGCTGCCCGCACGAATCGAGGGAGCACCATGCCGTAATGGCCGATCTGCCGCGGCCCAACCGTGTTGAAGAACCTGACGATGCGTGTTGGTAACCCACTGTCACGGTGATGCGCAAGCCCGAGATACTCATCAATGGCCTTGGAGCACGCGTATGACCATCGCGCGTAAATCGTCGGTCCATAGACAACATCGTCATCTTCCGAGAACGGTGAGTGCGCACTCTTGCCATACACCTCAGATGTTGAGGCAAGCAGCAGCGGCGTGTTCTGGCGCAGCGCAAAATCAAGCACTGCGGAAGTCTCGTGAATGTTCGTTTCGATTGTATGAACCGGCCGTTCAATAACGAGCCGGACACCAACCGCGGCAGCCATGTGGTGAATCTCGCCGTAGTCACCGGGATTGAGGCCCGGAAGGATGTCTGAAACGCGACCTTCGATGAACTGCAGCATCGATGGCTCAACGCGACTGAGATTCGCGAGGCGGCCGGTGGACAGATCATCGATGACGTCCACGTGATGACCGAGCGACACCAGGTGCTCAACCAGGTGCGATCCAATGAAGCCGGCACCCCCCGTGACAAGTACCTTCCGGTCCGGTGGGTTGTGGCTCTGTGTCATTGCGGTTCCTGATCCTGCGTGCTCACGTCTGTGAACACGCCGTCCAACTCAGCGTCACTTGCGCTTCACCTTCGCCTTGCCCTTCCCGCTTCCAGCGGTGTACTTGGCCATGGCAGCATAGTTTTTCTTCAGATATCCACCAGCAGTGCCGAGCGGCCGGTTCAGGACAACTCCGATGAACGTGCTGCGGCTGGATACCAACTGGCGAATGAGCCGGGCAACGAGGCCTCGCTGCTCCTGGTTTGCACGAGCAACAAGCACTGTCGCATCGACCTTGTTTGCAAGCAGCATCGCGTCACCGGCAACGACAGCAGGAGCAACATCGATCAGCACAACATCGAATCGTTCGCGCAGCTCTGCGAGCATCTCATCGAGTCGTCGAACCCCGAGACGTTCGAAGATCCGATTTTGTGGTGTTCCTGCGGATATAAGCGAGACGCCTGCCTCGGTCTCCTGGACGACGCCCTCGACGGACACTTCGCCGGCGAGTACATCTCCCATGCCGACATGATCGCTCTCTGTTCCGAACAGGCCGGCAAGTTTCGGCCGGCGGAAGTTCGCATCAATCAGGCACACACTCTTGCCGGCCGCGGCGAGCGTGACAGCCAGATTGCTGAGCACGGTCGTTACACCCGAACCGGGCAGGCCGCTGGTAATCAGCACCGATTGATGACCGCTTGTCTCAATCGCCTGCATGACGGGTGCGGAGACCTGCCGGAACGACTCGGCAAGTACGCTTGCAGGGTGGTGTCGAACGACCAGTTCAGCCTGGCGGGAGCTTGTGGGGTCCTCACCAATATCGGGAATAACACCCAACACTTCTGCATGCGGAATCACCTCGAGGTCACTCGCGCTCTTTACGCGCTGATCGGTGATCTCGCGCAGGAAGATGACGCCGAGCGTCAGGCCAAGCGTGAGAATCGCCCCGAGTGGGATGATGACTTCCATCTTGGGGAAGGCTTTCTCACGAGGCGTCTCGGCAAGTTCGCGCAGCCGCACTCGGTCAGCATCCGATCGAAGTTTGAGCAGTTGCGCCTGACTGACGAGTTCCATGTCTGCCGCGCGACTTGATTCGAGGAACTGACGACGATTTTCCAGCGCCTCATACGATGCCTGGGCAGCACTGAGTTCAGCGAGTTCCTTTCGACGATCCGCGAGTTCGCGTTCCGCTTCTTCGACGACGCCATCGTACTGTTCAATCTGGTCCTGAACTGTCTTCAGCTTCGCTTCCAGATTTCGGCGGATCACCTGTTCGATTTTCGCATCGCGCTCGAGTTCCGTCGCGCTGAGCCGCTGCTCCAGTTCCGTCACCTGGTCATGCCCCGAGCCGAACTTGTCGTATGCGAGTCGCAACTGGACCTTGAGTCCGACGACCTGTTGAATCAATGTCGCAACAGCCACGTCAGCTTCTGCCTCGTAATAATCTTCCGGCGTTGGTTCCAGCGTTCCCTGCAGCTTCGCTGCTGTCTGCCGCTCTGTTGTCATGGCGACGCTGAGCATCTGATCGATCTCAGATAACTGATCAGTCAGGTTGCGAACGGCGATGCCTGCCTGGCTGTATCGCGCATCATCGAGTGACGTGATTCCTCGCCTGGTAATAAACCCGGCAATCTCTGTATCGAGACTCTCGATCTGCTGTGTGCGCTCGGTCACACTGTTCTCAAACTGCGTGATGTTTGTATCGAGTTCATCTTGTTCGAGTTTCGATCGAACATCATTGTACACCCGAGCGATCGCATTGATGACTGCTGGCACATCGTTTTTGTTCGGTGCTGACCATGCGATCCGGAACAGATTCGAGCCGCGAATCAGGCCGACCGAGACGTCTTCTTCCAGGTCATCAACTGCCGACTCAACATCGAACGTGTTCCCCTCGGAGTAGGACTTGTACCAGTCTGTATCACGCAGTTCGAAGCGGTTGGCTGCCTCGGTCAGAACGCGGCGGCTCATGATGATGACGCCTTCAGTCTGCGCGATTCGGCTGATGGTGCTGTCGCTTTCCAACTGGCTGGCACCAACTTGCGTTGCGTCCTGCAGCGCGGGCCGTATCTCGAAGATTGCCCGGCCGGAGTATGAGGGCATGAACTCGTCTAACAATACAAAGGCGCCGGTACCGAGCACCGCACCGATAACAACCGACACGATCAAGCCGAACATGTGACGACGAATCACACGAATCGGATCGATCGACGTACCGGCGCGCACCGGTTGTTGCGGCATCGACATCGGGCGGGCCGGCATGTTCTCCGGGCGCGCGTTCGTCGGACGTGATGGCATCATGGTGGTCATGTCTGCGTTCCTGAATACGCGGGTGTTCGGCTCGTCCGAGAACTCGTCACGAGCCTGCACTCCTCGCCTCTATATCGTCGGTCAATCGCTTGATATCCGCCTGAACGCTCGAATCCGGTTGCAATTGACTCGCTTGTTCAAGCATCGCGCGGGCCTGGTCCAATCGGCCTCGAGCGATCTCAACCTCGGCAAAGTGCACGAGCACCGTGGCCGATAGCGAGAGATCAAGGCTGGCCTGCAACTCGCGGGCAGCATCATCATGCCTGCCAAGCAGGAAAAGCACTCTGCCGAGCGTGTCACGAACAGACGGGTTATCGGGCGCTGCCGCTGCCGCCCGTTGTGCCGGCTCCAGCGCTCGTGTCGCATCGCCGCGCTTCTCGGCAAGCAGGTATGCGTAGTTGTTCAGTGCGAGTGCGTGGTCCGGCAGGACTTCCAGTACACGTTCGAACGAAGCCATCGCCTCGGCCGTGTCGTCTTTCATCGTATACAGGGTCCCTCGCTCGAACTCGACGACGGCTGCATACTGATCATCGGTCGAGCCGATCTGATCCATCGCACGGTTGTAATAAGTAATCGCATCCCGGAGGTTCGAAGAATCGACTGCGACGACCAGCTTTCCAAGCCCGCGGAGTACTTCCGGGTGCAGTTCTTCTGACTCCGCGCGCGCAACAGACTCGATGGATGTGACATCACGATCGAGAACACGAATCGCTGCATTCACCCAGCGATTGTACATGGCTCGCCGCTGCTGTTCGTTCAACTCATCCTGAGCAATCATGCGCAACGACCGTGCAAGTGATCGCTCTGCAGTTGCCTGACGCTCGAGCGCATGTTCGACAAGAGCTTCATTGAGCACCAGCATCGCATTCGCGTCAACGAGATCTTCGTACTGCAACAGAACTGATTCTGCCCGCTGTGGATTGTCACCCGCTGACGCCACAAGGTACAAGACCAGCTTGTCGATGACGGAGACCGTCGGTTCAATGTCGAGTGCCGACGTATACGCGGTGATGACATCCGCCGGACGGGCCTGTGTTGATCGAAGATGATCACCAAGTCGCTCTCGCCACTGATGAGAGTTTGGATTCCGAGCGACTGCCTCGCGAAGCAGTGCTTCGACGTCTCGCATCTGCCCTGTCCGCGCGAGCATGGTTATCAGCACGCTGCGGGCGTTGTCGTTGTCCGGGTTCTCCTCAACATAACGACGAAGCGATCCAATCGCGCCGCGCTGGTCGCCCTTGGCGAGAAGCACATCAACGCGTAACAATCGTGTCTGCTCGTTTCGCGCATCAATGCGCTCGACACCATCAAGTGTGCGGAGAGCCCGATCAAGGTGCCTCGTGTCATTCGTCTGCGAGTATCGCTGATAATGGTAACGCGCCAGTTGCAACTGCGGCGCTGTACTCCTTGGGTTCACACGGGCAGCCTCGTCGAGATGGTTGACGACCTGCTCACGATGGAAATCGGCCTCAGAGATTCGACCCGCCTGCTCCGCTTCGGTTGCCTGCCGGGCGGCAAGGTTGGCCGCGAGCATCCAGCTCGTCATATCCGCACCCAGATCATCCACGACCGAATCCAACCGTGTTCGGGCTGCCTCAACTTCGCCGATCCGAATAAGCGTGTCGATGAGCTTCAGTTCAACTTCACGAGATCGTTTCTGTTCGAGTACCGCGAGAAACTGCTGGCGAGCCTGCTCGAAGCGTCTCAACTGAAACAGCACATCGCCCATGGCGACCGACGCTCGCTGGTCCTCCGCGTTCTCCAGTTCTTGTGCGGCAGCAAGCGTGGAGAGCGCATCTTCCTGCCTGCCAAGTCGCACGAACAGCGATGACAACGCCAGATACACATCGATTGAACGCTCACTGCGTGGCGCACTGTCGATGCGCTCTTCGAGGAATGCCACTGCCTGATCCGTCTTGCCCAGCCGCTCGAGCATGGCTGCACGCGTTGAGACGTAGCGAATGTCGTTGCCGAGTTGATCAGTTGCTGCAGCGAGTATCTGCCCTGCCTGATCTTCCCATGCCTCGCGCACGTCGCGAATCACCTGCTGTTGCTGTGCTGCTGACATCTGCTGCCACTGGCGCGTCGAGTACACAGTCTCGCCCTGTGTGTCGACAATCAGCGATCGCTCGGGAACAACCGACACGAGCAACATCGCCAGGCGCAACGCATTGTCGGTCTGTGTTGGATCATCAGCGTACATAGCCAGCCGTTCTCGCAGCGCTTCGACTTCATTACCGGATTGTGCAAGCACGTTGAGATACTGTGACTGGACTCGCTGATTTCTCGGCGCGAGACGACGGAGATCTGTGAGGATCTCAAGCGCACGCAGCTCCTGACCGGTCTGCGCGAGTGAATCCACGAACACAAGTGCAGTGGCGATATTGTTCGGGTTGCTCTGGTACGCCCTCTCAAAGGCACGCTGTGATTCAGAAACGTTGCCCACCTGCCCGTACGCAAGTCCGAGTGATCGCCATGCCTGTGGCGAGTAGGGCGCGCGTTGTGTCGCCTCGAGCAGCGTTGTGATCGCTGCTTCAGGATTGCCACGAATGAGGCTCAGCCGCCCCTGAAAGAGCAGTCCATCACACCCATCAAGATTCCAGTTGCTCGAGTTGTGCGTCGCGATCATGCGTTCCGCTGCTTGCCATTGTTTGTCAATGAGTGCAGAGGAGAACTCATATTCGAACAGACCTGAATCATCAGCCGGCAGATTCTCCCTCGCCTGTTCGAGAAATTTTGGACGTTCCCGCTCGGCCCGCGCAATCAACTCGTCATACTCGTTGATCAGGCTCAGGTCACTTCGCTGCTGCGCTCGATCGCGCTGTGTTTTCCACGCGCGGGTATAACTGGCGAGCGTATTGAGCATTGCCAGCGCTTCCCTGCCGGGATCATCGTGCGTCGCTTGAGCAAACTGCGCCATTGCATCGATCGGATCGTCGTTATCGAGGACGGCACGCAATCGCTGGAGCGATTGTGCGTCGGGCGTCATCTCCATGGCCTGCGCGAGGTAGGCCTGAGCTGTCTCTCGATCGTCGGCTGCATATTCAACTCGCACCAGCATTTCGAGTGCAGCGCGCTTCAGCCTCTCGTCTTCGAGCATCGGCAACAGAATCGCGCGAGCGTCATCATGCTTGCCATCGCTGAGGTGTTCTGACGCCAGTTCAAACGCCTGCACAACCGGATTGTCGCTGTTATCCGTTCCGGCATCACCGGAAGCGAGCCGATCGAACTCCGCCCGCAGTCGCTGCACGCGCGCATCATCAGGTGCTACGCGTTCGAGCAGTTGCATGGACGCCTGTGCAGTTGCGACGCGTCGCAGTTGAAGCGAATAGCGCAGATTGTCATAGTTGATCTGAATGTCATTGGGAGCGGCGGCAAGCGCTTTGGTGATGTGCTGGAGCGCCACGCCGACATTTCCAAGCCGTTGATGAGCTGCTGCGAGTACGCGCAGGGTGGCGGGGTCGCCGCCGCCTGCCACTGCACCTTCAAGAATGTCAACTGCGGCGCGATACTCACCATTGGCATATGCCAGGCGCCCGGCTGCTCGGTCAACGAGTTGGTTGAGCCCTGCGATCTCCGCGTATCGCTCAACATCGCCGAAACTGCTTTCCAGCGTCGCCAGCAACGTCTGTTTCTCATCGGCGGCCGCGTTGTCCCAACGTTGGTATGCAAAGTTGAACAGCGCGAACGATGCATTCGCGCGGCGTTGATGCAACAGCATTGCTTCCAGCCCGGCAGTCGGCTGGTTCGCCGGGTCTGTGAGATCCTGCAGAACTGCACTTGCCGTGTTGACCGCATCTTCCATCTGGCCTCGCCCGGCCTGCAGTTGTGCCATCGCCAGACGCGCGTCGTACGCAGGCGGATGATCTTCAGTCCATGCCTGCGCCAGCGCAACACCCTCCTCAGCGCCGCCTCGGATCACGGTCATGCGGTTGGCTGCATCAACAACGAGTCGCTCGTCGAGTTCATCCATGTTCGCACGTACTGCGTCGCGTAAGGCTTCGGTCGCGAGTTGCAACTGCTCAACATCCAGTGGCTGGCCGAGTGTCGAGCGCGTCGCAATGAGCGCCTGTCGTGTGAGCGCGAGATGCGGCCCGGCTGCACCGGCGTCGAGCGCTTCCTGATATGTCGCGTCAGCAAGGTCCATCTGCTCCCGCGATTCGCGTCGCAGATCATTCACATACAGGTCTGCTCCGATCGCCGCCTGGTGCTGAATGAGGATCGCCCACGCTTCGCCATCCGTCGGATTTGCAACGAGATAATCGCCAAGATCAGTGTCGATCTCATCAAGTTCGCTATCCGAGAGCGTGCTGCGCATCTTTGTTCGCGCGAGACCGCGATAGAACTTCGCTTTCGGCGCGATTTCATGACTCGGTCCGAACTGCATCAGTGCTCGTTCAGCCGACTCAACCATGGCTCGCCAGTTCGTCAAGCCTCGCTGTGACGATTCTCGCAGTTCCTCAAGCAGTCGCAGGTGTACGGCCGGATCATTGGCAAAGTGCTGCACACGATGCTGAAGCACACTGACGTAACCGTTGTAGAGTTCGCGCGCCTGGTCAGGTGTTGTCGGCACCACGTTGAGCGTTGCTTCTTCGAGCTTGTCAACGTAGTCGGCGTTGTCGGGTTCTTTTTGAACAGCTCTGCCGTACTGGCCGCGCGCTTCATCCCACATCGCCGCCTGCGCGAACTGATCGCCTTTGCGAATATTGCGGGTCGCGTCTTTTCGATATTGCAATACCCACAATCCGCCGACGATGCCGCCCGCACCGATGATTGCAATCAGCAGGATGAGGATGAACCGTGTATTGACGCGCGTGGCCATGGCTGTCTCGCTTCAAATCAACTGGCGTGATCGCTGTCTGCAGACGCGTTCGATGCCTGTGTTTCCGTATCGGAGTATTCCTGCAATGCCTCGACTTCCGGCCAGTCCGGAAGGCACCGCATGATCTGTGGAAGTGCCTGCTCGCAGAGATCTGATGCAGCGGCGATGAACGCATCGCGCTGTGTATCCTCATCTGCGATCATGGTGAACTGCACTTTGCAGTAATATGCGTACTCTTCTGTCGGATCGAATGCAAGTGTACGCACGCCCGCAGGCGTTGGTGTGAGTTTTCCGTTTGCAATGAAGAAGTATCCGGCCCAGATTCGCCGGTCCGGATTGAGCTGATCGCGAAAACTGCTCGTGCGCAGAACGAAGTCGCCGCGAGGCAGATGGACTGTCACCGGCCGAGCGCTCACATGATGCGCGAACGTCAACTCGCGATACGGCTCGCCTGCTGCATCTGTCACGG
This sequence comes from uncultured Isosphaeraceae bacterium, assembly GCA_964631295.1. Taxonomy (GTDB): domain Bacteria; phylum Planctomycetota; class Phycisphaerae; order Phycisphaerales; family SM1A02; genus CAZVXI01. The sequence continues at coordinate 3,744 of CAZVXI010000073.1, read as the reverse complement.
TGGGGTTGGCCCGCCATCGCGACGTGTCAACTGAAAGCGGCACGTTGGTCGCAAGCTGCTCTGTCACCAGCCCGCCACTGGCAACAAAGCACCTGTCTGGCACATGCGGCACACCGTCTATCTCGCCTGTGTAGTAAGCCAGATGCAGATCGATGTATTGCATTCCCGCATCTGTCTCGCGCGCGAAGAATCGGTTCAGATAGTCGCTCGTGCCCAGCGATTCGATGACGGCCTCACCCAGGACACGGTCCTCTGCTGCCACCGACCAGTCGCCAAGTTGCTGCGGCAGAGATGCAAAATGGTCGCGCAATGGCACGGGCTTCTTATTCAGCGTGATGTTCAGAGCAGCAACCGCAACACGAAATCCGATGCCGCTGCCTATAAGCACCATGCATACAACGATAAGTGCAAGCTTTGCATGCCGATCGAACATCATGCGCTCCCCTCTGCTGTGGGCTCTTTGGGCGCGTCTGTCACGAGGTTGCGGATGATCCACATCAGGCCGAGATACACAAGGAAAGCCGGGAACAGCCAGATCATCCCGATGAACGTGTGGAAGTCACCCGCGGTGAAATCGGTGTTGTGGAAACTGAGATACGCAAGCGTACAGACGCGCAGGATGTTGACGAAGATGGCGGTCGGTACAGCACACAGCACAAGCAGCACCCGCTGCCACATGCGGTTCAGGCCTGTGTACGCCATGGCCACGCCAAGCGCGAGGAATGCCATCACCATGCGCATGCCTGAGCAGGCCTCAGCAATATTGAGCGGGTGTTGTTTGCCAGTCGCACCGTCGAACACATACAGCGTGTTGCCGACGCGCGAGACATCTGTCCCGAATAGCCGCAGCGCCACATTGGAACCACGGGCAGTAACATCCTGCAGGCCGTATGTCACACGCTCAAGCAGTGCATGCGAGATCGTCTGGCCGAAGACAACGAGGTAGGCGAGCGGGAAGAGCAGCAGCGCTGCGCCGCGCAATCCAAAGAACAGCACAACGATGCCAAACAGTGTGACTGCCACGCCGAAGCCGTGCAGGTTGTGGTGAAACATGGCGCGCGGGCCGAACATTGCCAGCATGTAGAAGCCGACACCAACGAGAATCGGCACGAGCCCGACCCATGTCGTCCGAAAGGGCTTTGCAAACAGGTCCTCGCGACGCATCCACACGAAGTAGCCGGCAATGAAGGGAATCGCGAGTGTGTGTCCCCAATCAGCGGGCTGCTCGACTGCCCAGCGGAACTGCCTGTGGAAGAAGTCCCAGAACAGCGCGAGCACAAGCCCGGTGATGATGACGGCACCGATCAGCAGCCAGCGCCGATCGTGATCCGTCTTGATCGCTGACGCGTCAGTCGTGGCCATCGCTGCCTGTGCGGAAGTCGAGTTGTCGAGTACTGCCTCGTCCACGCGGCCCTTCACCTCGTCGGCCGCTCCCGGCCGGTCCCATGCGCTGCTGCACAGCGCACCGATTGCGCCTCTGTGTGCTACGAATCAACTGGCTGGCCGGTTCAGAGTCCTCGCTTAGTTCAGGCGGTTCACCGGCGGGGCACCAAACACATCATTGCCGAAGTTGCGGTCCAGCAAGAAGCCAAACCCGTACGTCACCCGGAAACCGCTGCGAATAACCGCGAGCGGCAGCGCCCAGAAGTTCGTGCCCACGATGATGTGGTCATCGGGCTTGAGGACAACATCCGGCTGGGTGCGGTTGCGAATGGCTGCCAGATCGACTCGAATCGTTGCCTCGCGGTCCGTGGCGACTTTCCGGGTCAGATCGACGCGTTCGGGAATCGCCAGCGAGCCGAGCCCGCCAGACGCTGCGATAAGCCGGCTGAGCGTGAGGTCGCCCGACACGGGAAGGTTGTACACGCCCGGGCGGGCTACTTCCCCATCCACGTAGACCACGCCAACAGCCTTGCCAGCGACGTGAATGCGGTCATTCGGCCGGACGACGATGTTGAGCGAACTGTCGCCACGACTGAGTCTTTGATAGTCGATCTCGATAATGCGCTCGAGGACGAGTGCATCGCTCGGCGTGCCACTGGGGATTTCCAGCGATCCCTGCCTCCCGGCACCGGTACGCGGGATGCGAACCCACTCGCCGCGTTCCTGGTCGTAGAAAAAGCCGCCCGTCGGCCCCGGCTGGATCGACTGCTGGGCACCTTCCACGTCCTGCACGTCGACATCTGCGGGATCGGTGATCCGTGCCGGCTCGAGCATATCGATGTCGACCGGCGGTGCATCCTGGTCCTGCAGCATGCCCGGGCTCGTGCCATCGCCAAGCTGGTCGATCAGGTCTTCAACATCGACAGGCGGTTCACCCTGATTGGCATCCGGCTGGCCCGGCCCGGTTTCGACACCTCGATCGAACGGGCGCTTGTATTGTTCGGAGAGCGGCACGGAACGGATGATGAAGACCTGCTCCGTGAACTCTGGCACACGGCCGGTATTGGCCAGTGCGTCCAGCAGACGCAGACCCGGGTCGGTGAGGTTGTACATTCCGGGATTTTCGACCCGGCCGAAGACGGTATAGCGGAACGCGCCGCCGCGTTCGACGATGATGTCCACGCGCGGCTCGACGATGGTCTCAACAGCCAGCTGCCTGGTGATGGAGTCTTCCAGTTCCTGCGCGGTCAGGCCGGCAGCCTGCAGATCTCCCAGCACAGGCACGCGGTAGTTGCCTGCCGCATCGACAACACGGGCAGACTGATACCATTCGCCGGTGTTGTAGAGTTCGTAGATGTCAACTGTGACGAGGTCGCCAGACGCGATGCGATAGGCGAGGTCGTTCGGCACGAGGTCATCGGGCAGGGGCTGTGTTGTCTCACCCCACGGCGCACCTTTGCCCTCGATCACATCGATGCGTTGGAGCACGGGAATGGTGGTCGGCGTGTTCTCGAACCGCCCTGTCCTCGACGGGTCTAAGAAACTGTCTACGTGGCAACCCGACAGCGCCATGATGGCTGTTGCGAGAATCGCTGCCGTTGCCACGCTCCGCACATGATTGATCCGCATTTGATGTCTCTTCCCGTTCATCGCGTGTCTCGTGCTGTTGCCCTGTCCCGATCGCAGGGCGATTCGGTCTTATCGTCAATCTTGCACCTGCCGGCACACGGTAGCGCCGACCATCATCTTCGCCAACTTATCCGGACCCACCAGCGTTTGGAAGGTATGCGGGCCATCGACGTTGCTGGTCGTATCGGTTCATTCGTTGGTGCGGTTTGGCGAAACCTGTCCCATTCTCGGACGAGTCATCGAGGTTGTGTTGCGACTGCACCGGTTACTTCGCCGACCTACCATTGCAAACAATGTCCTCGATACGCAAACAACCTGCGAACGGCACGCCAGCCGCGGCTCCGGCCTCGCCACGCGCCTTGGAACGCACACTTGCGCGACATCCGCGGCCGCTGGGTGGCGATACATCGCGCCAGACAGGGCGCGCAGCGATCAGCCTCACCGGCCTCGTGCTCAACAACGCTGACGCTCAGATGCAACAATTGCGCATCGGCAAGAAGCCCGACTGGCTCCGAGCCCGCGTGCCCGGTGGCGAAGGCTTCAGCAAGACGCGCGAGCTCATCCACAAGCACCGCCTCCACACGGTCTGCGAGGAAGCATCATGCCCGAACATCGGCGAATGCTGGGCTCGCGGCACTGCCACCATCATGATCCTCGGCGATACCTGCACGCGCTCCTGCGGCTTCTGCAACGTCAAGACCGGCCGCCCCGACCCGCCCGACTGGGATGAAC
>CAZVXI010000072.1:0-14215 GCA_964631295.1 uncultured Isosphaeraceae bacterium | reverse complement strand
CTCGCGTGTCTACTCACACTCTGAAGATCGCGCCCATCTTCTTGCCCATCATGACCGAGGCGCCCACGAGTGTGATGGCGAGCAGGGCCATGCCCCAGACGCCCATGGCGGAGGCGATGTATTGCCCGTCGCCGAGGCGGTAGAACAGTGTGTAGATCGCTTTGGTGATCGGATAGTGTGCTTCGCGCTGGGCGAGGATGAGTGAATCGGAGACTTCCAGCATCGCAAAGCTGAACGCCAGCAGCCCGCCCGCGATGAGGTTCGCCATGATCAGCGGCACGATGATGGTGCGCACTGCATAGGTGCGCGTGGCGCCGAGGTTCATCGCGGCTTCTTCGAGTTCGCCTGATGTCTGTTCGAGCCCTGCGACGGTGGCGCGCACGACATAGGGCAGCCGGCGGATCGCATAGGCGATGATCAGCAGCAGCACGGGGTTGGGGTCAGCGCCGATGACATCGACCCAGCCGGCGAGCGGGTCTCCTTCGCGGAACGGCCAGCGGAGTGTCATTGCGACGTAGCCGAACGCCATCACCAGCCCGGGGACAGCGAGCGGGAGCATTGCCAGTGAATCGAGCAGGCCCCTGCCGGGCAGCGCGGTGCGGACGATGATGTAGCCGATGAGGATGCCCAGAAGGATGTCGATGATGACCGCCATGGATGCGTAGAACAGTGAGTTGCGGATGGAATCCATCGCAAGCGGATGGCTGAGCGCTGCTTCGTAGTGGTCGCCGGTGAACTGGGTTGGCAGGATGGACTGATACCAGCCGGCCTCGGTGGAGACGCTTGTGAGTACGACGCCGAGGTGCGGGAGGATGGCGAGCAGAATCACCCCTGCGAATGCTGCGGATGCGATGATGCCCTTGAGGCCGGCCAGCTTTGTCGTGCTACTCGCGCGCGAGGCCTTGGAGTACATCGCGTATGCCTTGCCGCCGAACACGAGCTTGCCGAGGATGTACATCATGACAGCCGTCAGCAGCATGACAGCGGTGAGCGCGTAGGGTTGTTTGGAGGCGGCCATCTCCTTGATGCCGTTGAACACCTGTACGGGCGTGACGACCTGGTAATCGAACATCAATGGCGTGCCGAGTTCCGTGAACGACCAGATGAAGACGATCGTTGCGCCTGCGAAGAGGCCCGGGCGGATGAGCGGGAGGATGACGGTGAAGAACCGGCGGGTGCGGCTGGCGCCGAGGTTCTCCGCGGCCTCTTCGAGTGCGGGATCGAGGTTGGCGAGTGCAGCGGTCGCGTTGAGGTAGAGGATTGGGTAGAGGTGCAGGGCCTCGATGAGCACGACCGCCCAGAAGCCGCCGGTGCCGAGGAAGTCGATGCCCTGATCGATCAGGCCGAGGTTGATCAGGATCGTGTTGACCGAGCCGGTGCGGCCGAGCAGGTGGGCGAGGCCGATCGCTCCGACGAACGGCGGGAGGATGAGCGGGATGAGCACGAGCGCGCCGAAGATGCGTTTGCCCGGGAAGTCGTGCTTGGCTGTCAGCACTGCCAGCGGCAGGGCAAGGACCATCGACAGCGCGGTGGTGCAGATGGCGATCATCAGAGCGTTGATGAGCCCCTCGCGCAGGGCAGCACTGCGGAAGACATCGAGCACGTGGTAGAGCGTGAAGCCCTCGCCCGAGACGGCCTCGAACCCGCCGGAAACGGTCAGCCAGATGGGATACAACAGGAACACTGCCAGGATGACCAGCAGGCCGAGGAAGATGATCCACTGTGCAGGTGAGGTCCGGCGCATTGGCGGGCAGTGTAGTCGGGTTTGAGGGAAGCGTGAATGCGGGTTTCGGCGGCTTCTCGGGAGACTTTCAAGGGGGATGTTCGCCCGCGTCCCGCCGCCATCCCTATAATCAGAACTGTTTGTGAAATCCGTCACGGATGGACCGGAGGTCGGTCGTTCGTGGTCCGATCCGTGCCGAAGGCGACCCATGCCCTACACGCTCCAGCCAGACCAGGGTTTCGACGTTGATGTCGAGACCACCGAGTATCTCGAGGATCGCGTCGACGCAGGCGACCGATGGATCCTGAACTTCGGCCCGCAGCACCCGGCCACGCATACCACGCTGCGCATGGTGCTGGAACTCGACGGCGAGCGGATTGTGCGATGCACGCCGCACATCGGCTACCTGCATTCGGGCTTCGAGAAGCTCGGCGAGCACCACGATTACAACCAGTATGTCTGCACGATCAGCCGGATGGATTATTCGAGCCCGATCGTGAACGACATCGCCTGGCATCATGCGGTGGAGACACTGTTTGATATCGAGCTCACGCCACGTTGCAAGGTGATCCGCACGATTCTGTGTGAACTCGGGCGGCTTCAGAATCACTTGCTGACGATTGGCGCAGCCGGGCTCGACCTCGGCGCGTTCACGGCGTTTCTGTACGGCTTCAACCAGCGCGAGAGTATCTACGACATCCTCGACTATGTGTCCGGGCAGCGCTTCCACCCGGATTACACGCGAGTCGGCGGGCTCATGCGTGATATTCCAGATGATGAAGTGTTCAAGCGCATGGTGCGCACGTTCATTGATGAGAAACTGCCCGTCGCGATCAAGGACATCGAGACACTGCTCAACCGCAATCGAATCTTCATCGACCGTGTGCAGGGCGTGGGCGTGATGAGCGAAGAGGATGCCATCGCGTGGTCAATCGTCGGGCCGTTGGCCCGGGCGTCGGGTGTAAAACGCGACCTGCGCAAGGATCGGCCCTATCTGTGCTATGCAGACAACTGGGATGGCGAAGGTGCCGAGGCAGTCGACTTCTCCGTGCCAATCGCAACCGATGGCGACTGCTACGCACGCTACCTCGTGCGGCTTGAGGAAGTGAAGCAGTCGCGGCGGATCATCGACCAGTTGATCGGGCAACTCAAGCCCGGCCCGGTCGACACCGCAGCGGACGGCAAGGTGCGCATTCCGCCGAAAGGTGATGTTTACGGCTCGATCGAGGGCACGATCCAGCAGTTCGAGATATTCATGACGAACCGCGGCTGGGATGTGCCCGTCGGCGAATGCTATGCGGCCATTGAAGGACCCAACGGCGAACTCGGATATTACATTGTCGCGGACGGCACGAAGCATCCGTGGCGCGCATCCACGCGACCGCCGATCTTCATCAACTTCCAGGCATTCTCGAAGATGCTGGAAGGCCATCAGCTTGCCGACCTCGTTGCCGTGCTGGGTTCGATCAATGTGATTGCAGCGGAACTCGACCGCTGAGCGCGGTCTTTGTCCCCTCTCTCCCTGCGGGGGAGGGTTTGAGGTGAGGGTAAGAACAGCACAATGTCCTGGATCACCAAAGACTCCACGCAAACCAACTACGAGCAGCGCGACAAACCCTGGCTGAGTAAGGCCATGAAGGACCGCTGGACGAAAGACCTGCTGCCCCGCTACGCGACCTCGCACGGCGCGCTGATGATGATCTTGCATGATGTGCAGCACGAGCATGGCTATATCCCCGCGCAGGCGATGTACGAGATCGCCCAGTTCCTCGACATCACGCCCGGCGATGTCATGGACACCGTCACGTTCTATGAAGACTTCTTCACCGAGCCGGTGGGCAAGTGCGTGATTGCGGTGTGCCAGTCGATGGCGTGCGAAGTGTGCGGCCATCAGGCGATTCTCGATCACCTGCGCGATGTTCTGAACATCGAGCCGCACGAAACCACCGATGACGGCCTGTTCACGCTGCTGGAACTCGAGTGCCTTGGCTCATGCGACACTGCGCCGGTCGCCCTGTTCGGCGAGACGCTGCACGAAAGCCTGACGATCGAACGCGTGGATGAACTGATCGCACAGCATCGGAAGTAATGCGTCGACGCTTCACGAAGAGCAAGAGTTCTCGTTTCGAGGCGGTCATCTGTTGAATCGAGATATGATCGTCGCCCGCGTATCATACAGGGCAATGGCGAAGCGACAGAACAAATCGCTCATGCGGAATCTCGGCGAGTTCTTCGGTCACATTACCAGGGGCGTCAAGTCCGATCCGGCGAAGGGCAAAGGCCGCAAGGTCGAAGTCAATCGTGAGACTGAGGAGCGCCGCGAAGGCAACATGATTCTTCGGCGCACGACGATCGATGAGATCGAATACACCGATGGCAATGGGCCGAACGCGCGAGAGAACGAAGAAACGAAACGCGATTGACACTGCGCCGCGAGCGGCGGCCGCGGCTGCGGATGACCTTGAAGCAACACACGAGCAAGGCACACACGGTCAGCAGATAGCCCGCATACGAACCGGTTACACCATGCGTGCGCCCGCAGCGCGAGCAGCCTCGACGATCCGCTCTGCAGTGCGGACGGCGGCAAACCCGGCATCTGCATCGACACGAGGCCGAACACCGCGTTGTACACAATCGAGGAAGTCGTCAATCTGCAGGCGCAGCGGTTCACCATCGCCCACGTCGAGTTCATCCACGCTCACGAGTTCCAGATAGTTCACACTCGACAGGTCTTCGCCGTGCTTGAGCCGTTCGCGAACTTCCGCGAGTGTCTGCTCGTTGGCGGTCTTGCGCACCACGGTTCCCTTCCGCTCAACGAAGTCGGCTGACACATACGTATCTTCGCTGATCAGCCGCAACTTACGTTCTGTCTTGAGGGCGAGTCGGCTTGCCGTTACGTTGGCAACGCAGCGCACGCCGTCCGGCCCCGGGGGGAAGGTCAGTCGCGCGTTGCACACGTCCTCGGCTTCGCCCATCACGCACACTGCATTGGCGTGAATCTCTTCGGGCTCGGAACCAACAAGCATCATCAGCAGATCGATGTCGTGGATCATCATGTCCAGCACGACGCCGACATCCACGCTGCGAAACGTCATCGGGCTGATGCGATCCACCTCGATGAAACGTGGCGTGATGCCCTTGAGCTTCTGCATGGCGACCATCACCGGGTCATATCGCACGATATGCCCCACCTGCAACACCGATTCATGCCGTCGCGCAGCATCGGCGATTGCCTCCGCCTCCGCCACATCGGGCGCGAGCGGCTTTTCGATCAGGCAGGCAACGCCGGCTTCCAGCAACTGCTCGGCTGCCTCACGATGATGAATCGTCGGTGTGGCGATCGTTACCGCCTGCACGCCTGCATCAATGAGGGCCTGTACGGATTCATATCGCTCCCCGCCCCACTCACTGGTGATGTCCTCACATCGTTGCGGATCGTGATCGACGACGCCAAGTAAGTCGGCCTGGGGATGTTGGGCATACACGCGTGCATGATGCCGACCCATGCGACCGACGCCGACAACACCACACTTCAACGGTTCACTGCTCATTTCTTCTTACTTCCCTTTCCCGAGTTGCCATTGCCTGTTCCCGGTCGTGGTAGACGTCCATCGCCGCGCACGCGTGGTGTCGGCGGGGGTTGATCACCGGCGTCAAGATTCACTGGCGTAACGTCCGGCGATCCGCCGCGCTGTGCGTGAATGCGCTTGAGCATTTCCAGTCGCTTGCGCTGTCGTTTCTCAGCGGCTTCCCGCTCGGCCTGATCAACCTGGTGAACGGTCTCGCTGATCTCACGCTCGTAGTTCTTCTGCCGTTCAAAGCGGCGCGTGTCGATCTGTTGATACTCCATTGCATGCAGAATCGACAGCGTGACCGATCGACTGAGCATCACCACCGCTGCCGCAAAGAGCAACAGCATCGCGCTCCAAGCGATCGTCAGCGCAAGGTTGATCACCGCGAACGGGGCGTTGACCTGTATCACAATCGTGGCGATCGGAATCCCCCACGTGCACCAGTTGAAAAGCGACTCTGCCGAATCATCGCGTGCCCATTCGGCCAGCCGTTCGAGCATGATTGACAGGAACACAAGCCCGGCGATTCCGGTGACGAAACCAACTGTCATCCCGCCGTCGAGCCATGGCTGTGTCTTCGCGGGGATCGTGTAGATTTCACTGGTAAAGAAACACCCGGCGGCAAGGAACCATCCAAGTTGCAGTAGACGGGTAACAAGCCGAATCCTGCCGCCTCGCTTGAAGCCACGCCGGATCGCCTGCGGGATGTTCATGGCCGGCGTGATCGCGACGACACAACACACCCAGATCATCGACAGGCCGACGAGTACACCCGGCCCGAACCACAACGGGAAGGACTCTACCCACATGCCGAACTGCGTCGCCAATGCAAGTACCACACATCCAGCCGCTGCGATCGATGCATAGCTGAACCTGCGGATGACGAACACCGGCATCTGCGAGAGGACATCTTCAATAGTCTGGTCCGTGCGGATGGGCGTGCCGCACTCCGGGCATCGTCCAGTCAGCGGGATGCCGTGCAGGTTGTAATCGCACGAGACGCAGCGGCGTTCGCCCTGAACTCTGCGGTCATCGCCGCCCGCCATCGATCTCAGATGATGTTCGGAGATGCCGCCCATGCGCTGTGATCGTAGGTGGCTCTGCACGTGCGCGGCAGCTCTTGCGGGCCAGCATTCTCAGACATCCCAGAGCGATGTACCTGGTGCGCGCGGAGGCGTTCGATCGGAGATGGGTGTGTCGCGCGTGGGCTTTGTACTGTCTGGTTCATCGCCTGCAAGTGGAATCACATCATCGTCATCATGCATATTGGAACGCGTGGCAGGCGGTGTGCGCGCGGTTGCAGTCTGAGCGACCGGCTGGGCCACCGGCTTGCCGCGAATCGGCCTGACTGTTGCTGCAACCTGCGCGTCCATCTGGGCGCGCTTCTCCTCAACCCGTTGCATGCGCTGCGTGCCGCTGATCGTGTGCCGCATCCCCCATGCAACGTGTTGTCGCATCTGCCACAGCCCAAGTGTGAAGAACATCAGCATCCACCCCCACCAGATGAGGATGAACGCGAGAGCGACCAGCGCAATCCAGGGAATTGAGGGCGGGAAGAGTGTGGCGAGTAACGTCGGGATCGGCAACAGCCATGAAGCGGTATTGAGCCGTTGCCAGGCGGGCTCCAGCTCCGCTTCTTCCGCGACATACGTCATCAGGAACCCGAAGATGATAAACCCGACGCCGGCGATGCCGCGCGAGCCGAGTTGCATGAGGTTCCAAATGTCTGCCGTGTTACCCGGCCCGGCGTTGATCTTCAGAAACATCGCCCCATAGCCGACCAGCCAGAACACCTGCGTGACAAGCACAGCCCAGCGCCAGTTGCGCATCCAGGGCCAGTGCACGACGAGCGTCCCGGGCAACACCATGAACACTGCAATCAGCCACACAACGCACAGTGCTGCGCCAAACGCGAAGTAGGTCATCTGGATTTCGGTTGTGAAACCACTGAATCCAACTCCGAACATCGCCATACGCGCCGCCACTGCCGAAACAATGACAAGCAATGCGAGGGTGAGGCCGATTTTCCATCGGCTGCGCGCCGACTCATCACCGTGCAGCAGCGCATCGACGAGCGGGCGGTGTCCCTTCGAACCAAGAGCGTCCAGCGTCTCGCCGCCGCATTCGGGGCAGGTGCGCCCGGCCGGCAGGCCACGCAGGTTGTAGCCGCAGTTCGGACACGGCACATCTTCATCAACGGTGCCGTACTCAGCCGCCCCACGGTATCTCAGGTATTTCTCAGATAAGAACCCCGACATCATTGCAATGGTACTGCGCTGCCGAGGCTGGCAACAGCAGTATTCGGCGTGTTTCGCATGGAGACATCGCGCTGCACGTACGCGACCGCACGACGGAACATCTGCAGCCCGACGGGCTCAGCTTCCAGCGTTGAATCATTCAGACGGGTCCAGAACGGATGCTGCGTCCATTGCACAAACCGCTCCGGGTGCGGCATGAGGCCGAACACCAGCCCGCTTGCATCACAAATACCAGCGACGTCGCGCATCGAGCCGTTGGGGTTTTCCTCCGGCTGATACCGCACGGCGATCTGCCCGCGCGACTCAAGCGCATCGAGTGTGGCATCATCTGTCGCGATGAACCGCCCCTCACCATGTGCGCTCGGCAGCATGCCGGTGTCGGCATCGAATGAAAGCCCCTGCGTCCAGATGCACCGGGTGTTCGCGGGAACGTCGACACGCGACCAGCAGTCGACAAATCGGGCGGACGCATTGTCAGTCAGTGTGACATTTGCGCGCGGCGGCTCGGCAGGCCAGGGATCGCCGGGATTCGGTCCCGGCAAGAGCCCGAGTTGAACTGCAATCTGGAATCCATTGCACGGCGCGAAAATCGGCACACCACGCTCGATTGCGCGGACCAGTGCCGGGTACAGATGCTGGCGCATCAGCTGGGCCATCACGCGCCCGGCAGCGATGGCATCACCATAACTGAATCCGCCAGGCATGCCGATCAGGTGGTAGCTGTCGATCAAAGCAGGATCAGCAATCAACGTGTTGAGATGCACATGCACCGGCGTTGCGCCGGCCAGCGCGAAGGCACGCGCCAGTTCCTGATCGCAGTTGATCCCGGCAGTTGTGATGATCAAAGCATGCGGCATGGGCGGATGATAGGACGCAACCCCGGCCGCAAGGAACCGAAGTGCGATCGCTCATCACCAGACCCAAGCGGTAAGGGAGTGAAGCGCAGTTCTGGATTTTTCTCGATCGAATCAGGACAACAAACACTCACGCCTCAACATCATCGTCATCTGCCTGCAACGTTGGCAGCGCTGATGGCCGGGGAATCGCTTCCTGCTGGGCCGGCGTGAGGATCGGCCAGATATCACGCACAAGTTGTCGGTCCAACTCGTTACGACGCTCGATGGCTGCATAGATCTTCGCGTCGATCGCTTCGCTCGCCGCTTGAGTCAGATCAGGGTCAGCGCGGGATTCGATGCTCGCATCGATGCCGGCGATGATCTCGCGCCGTACCTGCTGTACCGTGAGGTCATGCGTGTTCACGAGCGATGTGATCGCTGATCGCTGTTCATCACTCAGTGGCGTTGCTTCCATTCGATCCAGTGACTGCAGCAGCGGTGGTGCCTGAAACCGCTCGGGATTCATCCATCGCTGTGCAGCGCGCGTGAAGAATGCATCCCCAAACGCAGCGACGAACTGTTCATCAAGGATGCCGACGAACAGGTCACGGTATTGGCGTGTGATGTCGCGGATGTTGCGTTGCAGATCAACGCCGCGCCGACGCTCACGCAGCCATTCACGATGCTCCGGTGATCCGATCGGCATCCCGCCACTCCAGACTCGCTCTCCATCCGTCTGCAGGTTCCGGCTGCGATCCAGCGTGCGATTCTGCTTGATCCTGAACTCGGCGACCGCGCGCACGGCACGGTCGATATCACGCGCATACTCGGTCATCAGAAGCGTGAATGCTTCCGGTTCCGTGCTGAGTTCCCTTGTTCGTTCAAGCTCGTGATCGACTGCGATCGTTTCGAGCAGGTCGATCAGGTCGACTTCGGCTTCGGGAAACCCACCGGCTCGCGCCAGCCAGCGCGTCCGGACGACGCGGTAACGGAACATCTCCCACGCGGGCAGTTGCTCCTCGGCCAGCAGCGGCTCGATGGATGTGAAGAATCGCTCATCGAGCGCCGCCTGCTCGTCGGCCAACTTGGCAAGTTGCTCTTCGCGCTCGATGATGGCAGCGACCTTGACGTGGCCATTCTCAGCATCGGTGATGGCGGCATCCAGCTCGGAACGCAGCTTCTCACCCGCCTTCGCGAACGTGTCAAAACGAGCCCGATGTTCTTCTTGCAGTCGCTGAACCGCCCGCCTCTGGGCATCACTGAGTCTTACCTGCTCAACCAACGCATCGACCAGCTTCGGATAAACCGATGATCGGAACGGATGCTCAAAGCCGGGCACCCAGGGAGCGATCACTTGCGCGCTTGCACAAGGCGCAGTCCACAACGCAAAGAGGGCCGCTGCAAGGTAGATCAACAGGCAGCCAGGATTGCTGCCGCCTCGAATGTTCATGTTCATGGCCGTCATGACAGCACTCCCTGTCTTGTCGTCTTTGAGCGAAGATCACAGAGCCACAAGAGCCAAACGAGCATCATCAACACGGTATTGCGGAGAACCCCAGCAACAATGCCGCCGCCCGTCCAGGAATCAATCACAGGGCCGAAGCAACTGCACGTCTCCATCGGATCGGCGATCCATAGCATGGCGAGGAATGCCGTGAAAGATCCGAGCAGAGCAAGGGTATAGCCGTACAGGCGTGAAGAACGAATCCCCCCTACAAACGCTATGCCGAGTGCACACTCCACTCTTGGCAACGCAACCAGAACGCCTTCTCTTAGAAGCGCGTGATCGGTAAACATGGCGAGCACAGCGTCGGTGTCCTCAGGGCTAAGCGCCTTCGCCACACCGGCAACAACGAACACAACTCCGGTGAGGGCTGAAACCAAGTGTCGCATGGGTACCGGCTCCAACAAGAAATCGCAGCTGCGCCTGACAGCAGACGCTACTGCAGTCACCCGGGGTCAACAGCTTGAGCCAGAACGCTTGGCAGTGTTGCACGGCGTCATGTTAATGACCTGCTGCAGTTCATACTCGGGATCGCAATGATACACGTTCATCACCTGCTGAACCTGTGCTCCTGAGTTGTCACAATCCTTTCTTCCACTCCCGACCGCACCGATTCAGGTACGAATCTCAGGAGCGATGATGATCCACGACGGGCCTGATGTCGTCGGACACTGTAAGGTGCTTCCGACACCGGGACTCCCGCAGAGTTGCTGATGCTCGGTATTGAAGCAGGTTGGCTCCGCACCTTCGCCTATGGCGAGCGTGCTTATGCCTACGGTTGCAAGCACGATGGTGAGGGAGGACTGGAGTATCTTCACGTGGTTCTCTCCTTTGCCAGATGACATCGAGTCAAGTGCAGCAGCAACACTGCTGCGCACAGGAAGCTTCCGACCGCTCGACGGAGCGGTGTCCAATTGGCATGGTGGTCCTTCTGCACGACATCTCCCGCGGGCCAGTCCGCGGTTCCTGTGTAGTCGTGGATGATTGCGTCGGCAAGCGACGGCAGGCGATGGTGACACGTCAAGATATCGCCTGGTGTCATGGGCAGACGATATGTATCGGTCCCAATCGCCCGCAACTCACCGAAGACGATGAACGATGTCTTTTCCGTGGGGTTGTGTGTCAGATGAAGCCACCCAGTGAGCTTCTGGACACCTGCTTCGTCGGGCACCTCCCGTTCCCAAACGATCAGCCGATGCTCGCGACCCGCTGCCTCGTCACCCAGACCACGGACACTCAGTTTCACATGTCGCCGCGGAAGGAGCGCATCTATCTCTACCTCATCCCATTGGCTGACCTGCGGTGCATATCGCTTGATCGCAAGCTGTGGATCAAGTGCGAATCTGATAAAGCGAAGTACAGCATTGATCGTCCCGGTGACGCCTGGACGAGCCATATCATCTGTCGCAAGGACCTCTACAACGGCGTTCGGTGCGCCGGCCCATCGAAAGAGACCATTCGTGCCCGCTATAAGTGTTCCGGCTGGAAAATCGGTGCGGTCTGGTTCACCGAACCAAGACCACACTGAGGCCGGGTGGGTCACTGAGCGATCGTAGAACTGTGCCACGAACTCGTCTTCGCTGTTGCCCCAGACCATGCCGTCAAGCATGAGCAAGTACTTGAACTGCGCCCTTGGTTGAGCAGTTGCACCTGGATCACTTACCAGTTCGTCGGCGAGTTCGAGTGCCTGTTCAGGGCTGAGCAGCCCCGCCCGTGTGCCTTTGAAGCCCACGAGTTCATAACCCCACTCCGGAGTAGTTGCTTCATCCTGGGATCGGGCTTCGGCCGCAGTTATGCCGAGCAGAAGCCAGCCCAGCAAAAAGAGCGCCCCCCAAAAAAATCCAGTGCTGGCTGTGGTGTTTTCATTCCCTAGAGCCCTAGAGGAGAAATGTAAGCCCACCCGCTCCATCCGGATGCTACCAGATTCCGTTCCGCGGTCACGCAAAAGTGTTCAACTTCGTGTTATCCACCGACGATGCACGTCGGTACGAGCAATCGACGAGAATGTCTGTGTAACTGCTTTTCTCAACAGTGTTTACGATAGGTTATCGGCAACGAGCTTCAGCAGGAAACTTCGTCACCTGTCTCGTGTCGTGTGCGTCCGCGGGTGAATCTTTCTGATCACCAGCAATCACTCGATCACCACCGCATCCGGCTCGATGATCTCTTCACGGTGCTTTGTTGCGATTGATGTCTTGTAACCCGGGCGCAATGCGGCAGATGCGAAGGCGCCGCCCGGCGTGAGGGCAATCATCGCTGCCTGGTGATGTTCCTGCAAATCAAAGCACGATCGAATGCGCTCCAGCGCGCCGACCAGCGCATCAATCGGCGTGCGCCCCTGCCGCATGAACTCAACCGCAAGAAACGATGCGCATGTTCCCATGAACAGTTCGCCCGTGCCCGTGGCCGCTGCGCCGCCGACCTGCGGATCAACATACAAACCGTGCCCGATGATGGGTGAATCGCCGACGCGCCCCGGCACTTTATATGGCGTCCCACTTGTCGAACAGGCGCCCGCGAGTGTCCCGAATGTATCAAGCGCGAGGACGCTGACGGTATCATGATGCGCCCAGTCTGATTCGCTGGTGCGTCGTATCGGCCCTGCATCAGCATCTGCAAAGAGCGCAGCACTGCCAGTGTCGATCGGCCGCATGGATGACATCCCGTAGTTCTTGCGGTCCGGCATGGATTGCGGATCATCGCGCCAGGCCTGCCACTTCTGCCTCGCCGCATCGGTCAACAGGTCTTGCTGTTCAAACCCGCACTGGTCGGCAAAGTCATCTGCTGCTTTACCCGCGAGCATAAAATGCGGCGTGCGCACCATCACCTGCCGCGCGATCGAAACCACATGCAGGTGCGAGCGCACAGCGACGACACTGCCCGACTGCGCAGGTGAGCACATAATGCAGCCATCGAGTGATACATGACCATCTGCATCGGGCAAGCCGCCGAGGCCGACCGAATCGACTTCGACATCGGCTTCGACCGTTCTCGCAACCTGTTCGACAGCATCCAGCGCCGTGCCGCCATTCGCCAGCACGGGCCAGGCCGCATCGTTGCCACGCTTGCCGAAAGACCATGTTGAGATGAGAACCGGATCAGGCACAGCACAACTCCTCGATCGAAACTTGGATACTGCCGCTATCGTATCAGTATCGGCCACCGCAACGGAGCGAGAATGTCACCGGCATCCACCACAGCACTGCTTACGATTGACCTGAACTGGCTCGGCCACGCGAAAGCGATTGCAACCTATGCCCTGTCCACGACCGATGGTGTGGTGTTGATCGATCCCGGCCCGCATTCGACCGTGGATTCGCTGCGCGCCGGTCTGGAATCATACGGATTATCTCCCGATGACGTTCGTCACATTATCGTGACACATATTCATCTCGATCATGCCGGCTCTGCCTGGTGGTGGGCACAGCATGCTGGCACAACCTCGCAAAAGCCGACTGTGTATGTGCACTCGTTCGGCGCCAAGCATCTGATTGACCCGAGCAGACTCACAGCATCCGCACTGCGCATCTATGGCGCGCAGATGAAGCCGATGTGGGGCTCGCTGAACCCCATCGACGCATCTCAGGTGCGCGCGGTCAATGCTTGTGATGTCCTGCGCTTTGGCGACATCGAACTTGAAGCAATCGAAACACCCGGGCACGCCAGGCACCATCATGCCTACACGATGAATCTGAACGATGAATCGATCTGCTTCTGTGGCGACGTCGCAGCGATGACCGTGCCCGGCCGGCCTGCGTTCGTCTCACTGCCGACGCCGCCGCCTGAGTTTGATCTCGAGCAATGGCTCACGAGCATCGAGCGCATCCGGGCGCGCGGGTTTGATGCGCTGTATCCGACGCACTTTGGCAGGATCGCCGAGCCGCCTGATGTGTGGCTGGACCGGGTCGCCGCGGCATTGCGGGAGCATGTCGCGTTTCTCAGAGAACGATTTGAGGCCGGCGATCCGGGCGAGGACATTCGCCTCAGCTATCGGATGTGGCTCGGTCAGCATGCGGCAGATGCAGGGCTGAACGACGCAGAAATCGCTCGGCATGTGACCGACTCGCTCGTCGGCATGAACTGCTCGGGCATTGTTCGATACCTCCAACAGTTGCAGGCCACCCCGCGTGCGGGTTCGTGAGGTGCAGAACCGCCCACAGCGATCTTCAGTCGGGTTGGCATCATGGGTGGCTGCGTCTATACTCGCGACCTGAATCAGCGTCCAGATCTGGCCGAAGATTCTGACAATCCGGGCTAGTAGCTCAGCTGGCTAGAGCGCACCCCTGATAAGGGTGAGGTCGGTGGTTCGAGTCCACTCTGGC
>CAZVXI010000071.1:0-14716 GCA_964631295.1 uncultured Isosphaeraceae bacterium | reverse complement strand
TTGTCTTCCACAACCCGCACGCCGAAGAAGCGTTCCGCGTTGTCGTCGAGTTGTTGTTCGAATGTCGCGTGGTCGGTGCTGTGCAGGTCGGCGAGGAAGCGCGCGATGTGCACAACATATTTCGGCTCGTTTGGCCGGGTCGTGCGCACCGGTTCCGGGCTGAGAAATGGCGCATCGGTTTCAGCCATGATCCGATCGACCGGTACGATCTGTGCTGCGTCGGCAACTTCGCGTGCGTTGGCAAACGTCACGATGCCGGTGAAACTGATCCATGCACCGAAGTCGAGCACTGCGCGGGCATCATCAACTGATCCGGTAAAGCAGTGGAAGACGAATCGGTCGGCAGGCAGTTGCGAGTTGCGCAGGATCGGCAGCAGCGCATCGAAGGCTTTCCGGCAGTGGATAACAATCGGCCTGGAAATATTGTGCTCATCGCGTGCGCGTCTGATGAAATCCAGTTGCTCGTGCAGGACAGTCTGCTGAAGGGCGCGGTCGGGTTTGTCATAGTGATGATCAAGGCCGAGTTCCCCCCATGCGACGCACTTCGGGTCGCGCGCGACCTGCAGCAGGCGCGACCAGTCGCGCGGCGGGGCGATGTCATCATCATCGCAGTGCAGCGGATGCACGCCAGCGCTGCACCAGATATTGCTGTGATTACGGGCGATCTCGAGCGCAGCAAGAGCGTCGGCGAATGTGGTGGCGATGGTGATCATTCCACCCACGCCTGCAGCTCGGGCGTCGGCGACGACCTCGTCCACGCGGCCTGCGTAGTTACGAAACGTCAGATGGCAGTGCGTATCAATCATGATGGACTGGCCGATGGTAGCGCCCGGGCGGCCCGACTCCTGTAGAATGCCCGCTCCAGTGGCGCAGCGTGCGCGGTTGATGGATCATGATTGATCAAAGGGAGTTCCCGGCAGATGCTGCTCGCTGCCACTGATGCAAGCCACATGCAGTTGATGACGATGGTCACCGCCATTTCGGCAGGTGTGATCCTCATCGTCGTTGCCCGGCGGCTGAATATTCCGGCCATCGTGGTGCTGCTCGCCGGCGGGGTTGTGCTTGGACCATCCGGCCCACTGACGCAGTGGGCTGGCATTGAGTTGGTTGACCCCGAATCGCTGGGCGACGGGCTGCGGGTCATCGTCGCGATGGCGGTCGGGCTGATTCTCTTCGAGGGCGGGCTCACGCTTGATGTCGACGGTTACCGCTCGGCGCCGACGATGATCAGGCGGCTGCTGACGTTCGGCGTGCTGACGACCTGGCTTGGCACCGCGGCGGCGATCTGGCTCATCTGGGATGCGTCCGCGCAGCAGGCGATCATCGGCGGGTCGCTGGTGATTGTCACCGGGCCGACAGTGATTGCACCACTGCTCAAGAGGATCAAGGTTTCGCAGCGGCTGCACAGCGTGCTGCACTGGGAGGGCGTGCTGATCGACCCGATCGGCGTGTTCATCGCGGTGCTGTGTTTCGAGTGGTTCGGCGAAGCGCAGGGTGAGATAGCTGCGGTCAACTTCCTGCAGCGCATTGGCGCGGGACTGGTGTTCGGCGGCGTGGGCGGATGGCTGCTCGCGTTTCTCATCCGCCGCAAGATGGTTCCGACAGAGATGATCAACGTCTTCGCGCTTGGGATGGCGATGCTGATCTTCGGCGCTGCTGAGGCTGTGCGCAACGAGGCGGGGCTGCTCTCGGTGACGGTGGCGGGCTTTGTGTTCGGGTTGTCGCCATCGGCGAAGATCAGGCAGGTGCGGCAGTTCAAGGCAGAGCTGACGGACCTGCTCATCGGCACGCTGTTCATCCTGCTCGCGGCCCGGCTTGAGTTTGCGCAGTTTCAGGACTTCGGCATGCGCGGTGCGATGATCGTGGCGATTGTCATGCTCGTCATCCGCCCGCTGAGCGTGGTGCTGTGTTCGCTGCGTCTCAACTTGAATCTGCGCGAGAAGGTGTTCCTCTCATGGGTGGCGCCGCGCGGCATCGTGGCAGCATCGATGGCTTCGCTGTTCGCGATTCGCCTGACCGACATGGGCGTGGAGGATGCACGTTTCATCGAGACATTTACCTACTCGGTCATCATCGCCACGATCGTGTTGCAGGGGTTCTCAGCGGGGCCTCTTTCGAAGTGGCTGCAGGTCACGCGGCCCGAACCACGAGACTGGCTGATCATCGGCGCCCATCCGTTCAGCCGGCGAATTGCGCAGTTTTTGAGTTCCGTGCCGGGTGTGGGGGCGATCCTTGTGGACTCGAACGCGCGGGCCGTGCGCGATGCGCGCGATGATGGGTTGTACGCGTTCATCGCTGATGCGCGCGATACGGCAGCATTGCAGGATCGGCCCGACTTTGTCGAGGTCGGCAACGTGCTGGCGCTGACAGACAATGAAGATCTCAACGTCCGACTGTGCCGGCTGTGGGCAAACGTGGTGGGGGAGGAGCATGTGTTCCGATGGGCACCGCCGACCATGGCAGATGTTGTTCGCGACAACGATGATGAAGAAGAAGTCGGCCGAATGGTCTGGCAGGCTCTGCCTCGCCCGACGGTGCTCGCTGCAGAACTCACACGAGGTGATGCATCGATGCGCGACGATGGCGGGCGATTCGCGCGTGTCGCGATGCCGCTGGTCTCGGTGGAGAATGGCAATGTCACGCTGGTGAGCGACGACATGACGCCTCCCCCCCCGCCAGACGACGATGAAGTCTCCGACGAGCGGCGACTGCTTGTCATCAAACGCAGGGGCGATGCGCTCAGCCGGGCGTTGCGGCCGGAACTTGTCGCGACGATCAAACCAGAGGGGCTCAAGGACCTGCTCGAGCAGGGTGTTGATCTGCTCGTGGGTGTTGCGCCCGATCTGCCGCGTGATCAGATGCTCAAGGAACTTGAGGACCGCGAACAGATGTTCCCGACGATCGTCGCGCCCGGCGTGGCGGTGCCGCATGCGTACAGTGACGCGGTGAAAGGCCGGCTGTGCGCGGTCATACGCGTTCCGGACGGGACCGCGTACCACGACAATGCTCCTGACCCGGTGCGACTGGCGTTTATGGTCATCAGCCCGCGCAACGACAGTGAGGGCCACCTCGAGACGCTTGCCGACATCGCCCGACGGCTGATGGTGCCCGGCGCGGTGGATGGAATTATGGATGCGCCCGATGCAGGGGCCGTGCTGCGGCTGTTGCGGCGGACGCGCTGACGAGCCCATATGCCTTCGCGTGCAAAAACTGACCGCCCGGGGACTTGGTGTTGCCCACGAGTTGCCTGTATTCGCTACCCTGACGCACGTGCGCCTGAAGATTTGTTCGCAGTTGAGACGCATTCTCAACTACGATGGGAGGTATTCGCTCGGTTGACTGTTTACGGACGCTGCTTAGCATGTCCGGTTGAGTTTGTGAAAAAAGGCACAAAGTATGGGCCGCTACCACTTCGTCTTTCCCAAGTGGAGCAATTTGCTCCTTCCGTTGGCGCTGATCGGTGGCGGACTGGCACCGTTGTATGTCGTGTTCATCGTGGCGTACGGGTTCAGTCCGCAGACCACTGATGTCGGCTACGCGCCGCAGCAACCGGTCCCGTTCAGTCACAAGACGCACGCGGGTGATCTTGGCATGGATTGTCGCTATTGCCACAACACCGTGGAGCACGCTGCACATGCTGCCATCCCGCCCACGCAAACCTGCATGAACTGCCACGCGCAGATTCACAAACTCAGCGCGAAACTCGAACCGTTGCGCAAGAGTTGGGAAACAGGCGACTCGATGGAATGGGTGCGTGTACACGATCTGCCCGGCTACGCATACTTCAACCACGCGGCGCACGTGAATCGCGGCGTGAGTTGCGTGGAATGTCACGGCCGGATCGACCAGATGGAAGTCGTCTACCAGCATGAAACACTGAGCATGGGCTGGTGTCTCGAGTGCCATCGCAACGATTACAAAGTGAAGGTGCGCGATCCGCACCTCGTTACCGAACTTGGCTGGACCTTCGAGGGCACCAAGCAGGAGCGGCTCGACTACTTCGAGCAACTCAATCAACAACTCCAACTCAACCCGAACGACGACTGCTCCACATGCCATCGCTAAGCGACACCAACCAGACCGGCAAGCAGTATTGGCGAAGCCTCAATGAGTTGGCGGAGACCGACGAGTTCCGCGAGTTCATGCATCGCGAGTTTCCTGCCGGTGCGATCGACCAACTCTCCGGGCCGGATCGGCGCCATTTTCTCAAGATCATGGGCGCGTCCATGGCGCTGGCCGGCATGGGGCTCGCGGGCTGCCGGCGCTGGCCTCGCGAGGAGATTCGCCCGTACGCATCGCGTCCGGAGGACTTCATCCCCGGTGCGGCGACGCATTACGCCACCTGCCGCGAGCAGGGCGGGGTCGCCAGCGCGCTGCTGGTGAGGGCGATCGACCAGCGGCCGATCAAGATCGAGGGCAACCCCGAGTCATCCCAGAACCGCGGCGCCACGACGATGCAGGATCAGGCGAGCATCCTCGACCTGTACGATCCCGACCGTTCCCGCCGCATTCGCCATCGCACCGGCGGCGAGATCGGCGATGCTTCCTGGGCGGAGTTTGCTGCATGGGCGAAGCGGCAGCGCACCGCGATTCGCAATCGCGAAGGCAGCGGCATTGCCATCCTCGCAGAGGCAACAAGTTCGCCAAGCGTGCAATGGATGCGCAACCGCCTCGCGGCAGACTTTGCAGATCTCAAGTGGTACGAGTACGAACCAGCCGGTGATGGCGCAGTGGTGGCCGGCCTGCAGATGGCGCTCGGCGCGCCGATGCGACCCGTGTACGACCTTGCGCAAGCGCAGTGCATCGTTTCGCTTGATGCGGAACTGCTCGTCGGTTCGCCGGCAAAAATCGCGCAGGCACGCGGCTTCGCTGACAGCCGACGCGGTGTCGACAGTTCCGACCACACGATGAGCCGCATGTATTGCTACGAGAGCGGGTTGTCGCTTACCGGCAGCAACGCAGATGATCGCGTGCCGGTACGTCCGTCGGACATTGCCATCATCACAGCGAAGATCGCTTCTGCTCTCGGCGTCGTCGGCGGCAACGCGCTTGCCAATGCACCCGAAGCGGATGCAGCACTCTCTGACGATCTCAAGGCCAATCTCGCCCACGCGATCAGCGACCTTCGCAATCATCGCGGTTCGTCAATCGTCGTGGCCGGCGATGGGCAGCCAGCAGAAGTCCACTGCCTCGTCGCAGCGATCAACGCAGCGCTCGGCAACGCCGGGCAGACCGTCAGGTATGTCCCCGCAGGCGGCGCAGATGGAAGCATTGCTGAAGTCGCCAGCGCGCTGAACAACAATGAGATCGACACGCTGCTGATCCTCGGCGGCAACCCGGTGTACAACGCGCCGGCCGACCTTGACTTCGCGTCGGCACTGAGCAACGCAGCCAGTGTTGTGCATCTGAGCGACTACGTTGATGAGACATCGCAGCACGACGCGGTCACGTGGCACATCAATCGTGCTCATTTCCTCGAGTCGTGGGGCGACGGACGTGCTGCAAACGGCACGATCCTGCTCGGCCAGCCGCTTATCGAGCCGCTGTTCGCAGGCAAGACGATGACCGAACTGCTTGCCGCGTTCATGGACGATGGCGTCACCGAGAGCCGTGATATTGTGCAGCGCACGTTCCGCGATATGCACGGCTCGGGCAACTTCGAGCGGCAGTGGCAGCAGGCGCTGCATGACGGCTTCGTGACCGGCAGCAGCGATGGAGGCATGAGCGGCACCATCAACCAGTCAAACGTTGCCGCGGTCGGCACCACACTCGCAACGTGGTGGGCCGGCCTGACGCGCGACGGTCTCGACATCATCTTCCGGCCGGACGCTTGCGTGTTTGACGGCCGCTTTGCCAACAACGGCTGGCTTCAGGAAACGCCTGACCCGATCACGAAGCTCACGTGGGATAACGCAGCGTTGATCAGCCCGGAACTTGCCGAGCGACTCGAAGTCGACACGGAAGGCATGATCAATCTTGCAGCGGGCAATGCGTCGCTGCCGATCCCCGTGCTCGTCGTGCCCGGCATGCACAGCAACGCGGTTGTCCTGCCACTCGGGTTCGGCCGGGAAATCGAAGGCGCGCTCGGCGATCGCTCGCGCATCGCGACCGATGCCGGCTTCAACACATACACCCTGCGCACCATCAACACCATGGGGTTCGCCTGCGGCGCCAATGCAACGAAGGCCACCGGCACGCATCAGCTCGCACTCACGCAGGATCACCATGCGATTGATTCGGTTGGCGGCAAGGGCATGGCGCAGCGCGTGCCGACCATCGTGCGCGAGGCAGAACTCGACGACTACAAGGCCCACCCCGAAGCGATCAAGCATAAGGTGCACGTGCCGCACTCTCTGTCGCTGTTTGAAGAAAGCAACCTCGAGGGAGCCCATTACCGTTGGGGTATGTCGGTCGACCTCAACACATGCATCGGGTGCAGTGCCTGCGTCGTTGCATGCCAGGCAGAGAACAACATCCCGATTGTCGGGAAAGAGCAGGTCCGCAAGAGTCGGGAGATGCACTGGCTGCGGATCGACCGCTACTTCACGTTCGGGAAGGACGACGCCGGCAAGCCTGATGGCACGAAGGTCAAGACTGTTGCCATGCAACCGGTCATGTGCGTCCACTGTGAGAATGCGCCGTGCGAACAGGTCTGTCCGGTCGCGGCAACAGTTCACGATTCCGATGGCCTGAACGTTATGGTCTATAACCGCTGCATCGGCACGCGGTACTGCTCCAACAACTGCCCGTACAAGGTGCGCCGGTTCAACTACTTCGACTATCGCCGCCGTGCTCCGTATCGCGAGCAGCCCAGCACGTTGTTGCAGGTCGAGCCGGAGTACTACACACGTGAGCAGGCAGCATCCGACCCGCTTCAGCAGATGCAGTTGAACCCGGAAGTGACCGTGCGTGTTCGCGGCGTGATGGAAAAATGCACGTACTGCGTGCAACGTATCCAGGAAGCGAAGATCGAAGCCAAGAACGAGTTCGTCAAGCAGGATCCGAACGTTCGGCCTGAAAAGACACGCGTCGCGGATGGCCGCATCAAGACGGCCTGCCAGCAGGCCTGCCCGACGCAGGCGATTGAGTTCGGCGATCTCGAAGACAAGTCAAGCAAGGTCAGCGGCATGCAGAAGAACCCGCGTGCGTACATGCTGCTTCAGGAACTCAACACCGACCCGCGAACCAAGTACCTCGCGCGAATCTGGAATCCATCGGAGAAAGGCTCCAAGGTTGATGCTCAGGAGCATGGCCACGGCCACTCGTCTGACGGGCATGGCGAAGGAGCAAAACACTGATGAGTACGCTCGTCATTGACAACACATGGGATGATCCCACGAAGCGCTCGCCGCTGGTGCTCAACCACACCACGTTCGACGGCGTGACGGAAGATGCCCTGAGCCCCAACGAAGAAGCCCGCCCGCCCCGCGCGTGGTACATTTCGTTTGGCATCAGCGCCGCGCTTGCCGGGCTTCTGGGCATACTCATCGCCTACCTGTTCGCGACAGGTGTTGGCGTGTGGGGCAACAGCCACCCGGTCATGTGGGGCTTCCCGATCGTCAACTTCGTGTTCTGGGTCGGCATCGGCCACGCAGGCACGCTGATCTCAGCAATCCTGTTCCTGTTTCGGCAGAAGTGGCGCACTGCAATCAACCGCTTCGCCGAGGCCATGACAATCTTCGCGGTCATCTGCGCAGGGACGTTCCCGGGCATTCACGTCGGGCGCATCTGGGTGGTGTACTGGCTGTTCCCGATTCCGAATCAGATGGAAATGTGGCCTCAGTTCCGCAGCCCGCTGCTGTGGGATGTGTTCGCAGTTGGGACGTACTTTACGATTTCGCTGCTGTTCTGGTATGTCGGGCTGATTCCCGACCTCGCGACCCTGCGCGATCGTTCACGCACGAAGATTCGCGCGATCCTGTACGGCATCTTCTCGCTGGGCTGGCGTGGCAGCACGCGGCACTGGCACCGCTATGAGCGGGCGTACCTGCTGCTCGCAGCGCTGGCGACGCCGCTCGTGCTTTCCGTGCACTCGGTCGTGTCGTTCGACTTTGCCGTCGCGCAGTTGCCCGGCTGGCACACGACGATCTTCCCGCCGTACTTCGTCGCGGGCGCGATCTTCGGCGGCTTCGCGATGGTCGTCACGCTCGCCGTGCCTGCACGTCAAATGTGGGGGCTGAAGAACTTCATCACGATGCGGCATCTGGAGAATATGAACAAGATCATTCTCCTGACCGGGTCCATCGTCGGCTATGCGTACATCATGGAGTTCTTCATCGCGTGGTACTCCGGCGCGATGTATGAAAGCTTCGCGTTCATCAACCGCGCCTTCGGGCAGCACTCGTGGGCGTACTGGATCATGTTCTCCTGCAACGTGTTTGCGCCGCAGTTGTTCTGGTTCAAACGCTTCCGCACGAGCATCCCGGTGATGTTCTTCGTTGTGATGTGCGTGAACGTGGGAATGTGGTTTGAGCGTTTCGTGATTGTGCTCTCGCTTGAAATGGACTTCCTCCCGAGCTCGTGGGATTACTACCTGCCCACATGGGTTGACTTTGGGATGCTGATCGGCAGTTTCGGCCTGTTCCTCACGCTGTTCCTGCTGTTCATTCGCTACCTGCCGGTGATCGCGATCGCGGAAATCAAGGCAGTCATGCCCGAAGCGAACCCGCACGCACATCACCACCACGATGACCACGGCGAGCCGCACGCCAACGCCAACGCCGACGCAACCAGCAGCAGCCACCCGGACGGTGGCGCACATGACAACAGAACGGAGGCGGACGCATGACGACATTCACGCCGCCAACCCCAGCACCTGAGACACAACCGCTCCGACCCCGGCCGAAGCACCAGGGGAAGTTGTACGGCCTGCTTGCCGAGTTCGATTCACCAGCAGCGATCATGCATGCAGCCGAACGCACGCGTGATGCGGGCTACAAGTTCTGGGACACCTGCACGCCGTTCCCTGTACACGGGCTCGACAAGGCGATGGGCATCAAGCCGACAATCCTGCCGGTGCTTGTTTTCTTCTGCGGCCTCACTGGCACGATCACTGGCATCCTGCTGCAGTGGTTCACCAACGGAACGAGCTTCGACTTCTGGGCGCTCGTGCCGATCCGCGGGTACGATTTTCTCATCAGCGGCAAGCCGCTGTCATCAGTGCCCGCGTGGATCCCGGTGATCTTCGAACTCACGGTTCTGCTGGCTGGCGTGGGCTGCGTGGTTCTCATGCTGCTGCTCAACGGCCTGCCACGCCTGTATCACCCGCTGTTCAAGAGCAAGCGTTTTGCCCGTGCGACCAACGATCGTTTCTTCCTCGTGATTGAGTCGCGCGACCCGGGGTTCTTCCGCGATAAGACACGAGCGTTTATGGAGTCGCTGAACCCGATCGCTGTTGAGCAGGTGGAGGACTGATCCCATGCCAAAGGTCATGCTCTATGGCATCCTGCTCCTGCTGACGCTGCTGTTGATTCCGCCGGCCCTGATTGCATGGCGGCGCACGCAGCTCAGCGCCAAGCCGCGCATCCATCTCGTGCAGGACATGGACAACCAGCCGCGTTTCAAAACGCAGCAGGCGACGGACATCTTCCGTGATGGTCGCACGATGCGCCCGATTGTCGAAGGGACTGTCCGACGCGGAGGGCTCCCCGAGGACGACCACTTCCAGCGTGGCGTCGTCAACGAGCAGTGGGCGACCACCTTCCCGGCGCAGCTCACCATCGACCGCGCACTGCTCGAACGCGGGCAGGAGCGTTTCAACATCTATTGCACGCCCTGTCACGGATACAGTGGCTATGGCAACGGCATAGTGCACCAGCGTGCCATGGTTCTGCTCACGCAGGGCGTGAATGGCACCGAATGGGTGCAGCCCAAGTCGCTGCATGAGACAGCGATCGCCGAGCAGCCGATCGGCAAGACGTACAACTCGATTACCAACGGCATCCGCAACATGGCCGGGTATGCATCGCAGATTCCCACGGAAGACCGCTGGGCGATCGTGGCATATGTGAAGGCGCTGCAGATGAGTCAGAACGCGGACCCGAACACGCTGCCGGACGACCTTCGCCCGAAGCAGCCGGCACCATCGTCTGAAGCGAGCGCATCGCCCGGCGATGCCGACCTGGAGGTGAGTGGATCGTGAGTGCTGCGCTTCACAAAGATGATCGGCATTATCTGGGCGACCTGAAACGTCGCGGCACGATGATTGGCCTGGGTATCGCAGGTGTCGGCGCTACCGGGGCGGCGATCTTCGCGCTCGTGGGCGGGCTCGATATCGACCAGCTCACGCGTGGCTGGCTCGTGGCGTTCTGCTTCGGGCTGTCCATCTGCCTCGGCGGGCTGTTCTGGACGATGATTCAGCATGCGACGCGCGCCGGCTGGAGTGTGGCAGTCCGCCGCATCGCCGAAGCTGTTGCAAGCAACCTGCAGTGGATCTGGATTCTGTTCATTCCGATTCTGATCGCGCCGTTCACGACACACATCTACCACTGGATGCACCCGGTCGGCGACACTGTGTTGATGCACAAAATCAAGTACTTCTTCGGGTTCAACCCGGTTGACGCATCCGGCGAGATGACCAGCCACGTTCCCGTGTTCTGGCTTGTGCGCGCGGTGGTGTTCGTGGGCATCTGGGTGCTGCTCTCGCGGTTCTTCCACCGGACATCGCTTCGGCAGGATGACACGGGTGATGCCTCGCTGACCAGCCGCATGCAATGGTGGGCGCCGCTGGGCCTGCTGGCGTATGCACTGACGCAGACGTTCGCCGCGTTCGACTGGATTATGTCGCTCGAGGCGCACTGGTTCAGCACGATGTTTGGCGTGTACTTCTTCGCGGGCAGTTGCTGCGGATTCTTCGCCACCTACATCATCATCGCGGCAGTGCTCAACCGCAGCGGCAAGCTCGTCAACGAAGTGACGAAGGAACACTTTCAGGACCTCGGGAAACTGCTCTTCGCGTTCGGCGTGGTCTTCTGGGCGTACATCGCCTTCAGCCAGTTCATGCTGATCTGGTACGCGAACATCCCGGAAGAAACCGGCTGGTACCTGACCAGACAGGTTGAAGGCTGGCAGTGGCTCGGCCTGCTGCTGATCGTCGGGCACTTCGCCGTTCCCTTCCTGCTGTTGATCACCAGACACACGAAGCGCATTGTGCCGGTGCTGGCCGCCATCGCGCTGTTTATGCTGGCCATGCACGCCGCGGACATGGTCTACCTGATTGTGCCGACGATCCCGATGCAGATGATCGAAGAATCGACGTCGATCGCAGGCTTTGTGGAGACTGCAACGCCGGCCGACGTCGGCATGAACGTGACAGCAATCCTGTACGCGCTGTCGCTGGTGCTCGGCATGGCGGGTTTGCTGGTGACGATGACGACGCGCGCACTGTCACGCGGGGCGCTGCTCGCCGTGAACGACCCGCGCCTGCCTGAATCACTCGCGTTCGAGAATATGTGAGTGATTGTGATGTTGTTTCTGATGAGGAATCGAAAGTGAGCCAGACATTCGAACACAACCCGGGTGATCATGAAGATCCGGCTCCCGGCATGACGTGGATGATGGGCATTATCGGTCTGTTGATCCTCGTGGTGATTTATTTCGGCATCACCGCCGTGTACCGCGATTCAGATCGCACAGACGATTCGAGCAAGTACCAGGCCGAGGCGGAACTGCCGGTCGAGGCCGTCGAGCGTGCAGCCAGAGAGCAGATTCAGACGAATACATGGATGACGGTCGACAACGCTGAGGGGGAGGCAGAAAACCGGTGGACAATCCCGATCGACCGCTCCATGGATCTCATGGCTGAGCAACTGCGTCGCGATCAGTCCGCGTCTTTGAAAGGTGATGCATCGACGGTTGCATCAAACGACGAGTAAGCATGAAGTTGCCCCGTTCCATCCTGTTGTTGCTGCCCGCTGCCCTGGCGTGTGCGCTGATGGATGCGTCGTATGCGCAGGGGTTGGCCGATCAGACGCCGGAAGAGATCGCGGACGTGCGCATCGAGCAGAACCTCGGCGACACGATTCCGCTTGACCTCACGTTTGCCGATCAGGATGGCAACAAAGTTGCGCTGCGCGACTACTTCAAGGATGACAAACCTGTCATCCTCACGCCCGTGTATTACAACTGCCCGATGTTGTGCACGCAGGTCATCAATGGCCTTGTCGACGGACTCAAGGATGTTGAGTGGTCTGCGGGCAAGGAGTTCCGCATCGTCACGTACTCGATCGACGAGCGTGAGAAGCCGCAGGTCGCCAAGCCCAAGAAGCTCGGCTATATCAACATGTACGGACGCGAGGGTGCAGAGGATGGCTGGGACTTCCTCACAGGTGACAAGGAGTCTGTCGAGGCACTCAGCAATGCTGTCGGCTTCCACTACAAACGCCAGCCGGATGGCCTGATTGCGCACTCCGCGAGCATCATGTTCCTCACGCCCGATGGTGAGATCAGCCAGTACATGAACGATGTGATGTTCAAGCCGCGCGATCTGCGATTTGCATTGATCGAAGCATCGGAAGGTTCCATCGGCTCGCCCATCGAGAAGTTCCTGCTGTTCACCTGTTACCAGTTTGATACGGAAAACAATCGTTACGGCATGGCAGCGTGGAAGCTGATGCGATCGATGGCGATTCTCACGATCGTGGGGATTGCTGTGGGCTTGATCATTCTCTTCCGCCGTGGCTCTGACGCTGAGCGTGGGCACGATGCTGAGTCATTGCCTGCGATAGAACGAATGCACTGATATGTTACACCAACTCGCGAAAACCCTGATGTTGATGCAGTCGGCCGATGAAGAAGTCTCGCCACTGATCGACAATCCCAACACGCTCGAGCGCGGGTTTGCCAACCCGGAGTCAGCGTCGACCGTCTCCGATGGCATCGACAGTGTGTTCAACTTCATCACGTGGCTGTCGGTCATTTTCTTCGTCGCCATCGTGCTGGTCGAAATCTGGTTCATCATCAAATACAAGCGATCCGGCCACGAGCCGAATCCTGAGAAACCCACCACGCATAACACGCCGCTGGAACTCGTCTGGACGATCATTCCGCTGCTGCTCGTGATCGCGATCTTTTACGTTGGTGTGCAGGGCTTCGTGAACCTGCGGAACGTGCCGCCGAACGCGTATGAAATCAATGTGACGGCGCAGAAGTGGTCGTGGACATTCACCTATCCGAACGGCGCGATCACGACGGAACTCGTCGTCCCGGCAGGTGAGCCGGTGAAGCTGATCATGAAGTCCAACGATGTGTTGCACAGCCTGTTTGTCCCCGCGTTCCGCGTGAAGCAGGATGTCGTGCCCGGGCGCTACACGTACATGTGGTTCGAGGCGCAGGAGCCCGCGGATGGATACGACATCTTCGACCTTTACTGCACGGAATACTGCGGCAAGGACCACTCCTCGATGACGACGACGGTGCATGTCATGGCGCGCGAACAGTTCGACATCGAGATCGCCAAACGCGGGGAGTGGTGGAAGGGCATGTCGCCGCTGCAAGTGCAGTGGGAGGCCTACGAACGCATCTACCCGCGGTGCTCATCATGCCACTCGGTGGATGGCAGCGACGGCACCGGCCCATCCTGGCAGGCAACCCACTCGCTGTGGGGGCAGGAGCGGCTGATGAACGATGGCACCACGGTGACAGTTGACGAAAACTATATTCGCGATTCAATCCTGAACCCGGCGAAGCACATCGCAGCTCCGTATGCCAATGCAATGCCCACGTTCAAGGGGCAACTCAAGGAACAGGAAATCGACGGGCTCGTCAGTCTGCTCAAGAACCTGACGGATGTCGTCGCTGCCGACGGTACGGAGCAACGCAAGCCCGAATTCGCGCCAATCGAGGAAGTTACTGAAGAAGATGGAGACGCTGCGCCTGCCGCCGACGGCAGCGAATCAAGCGAAGGTTGAGTCATGACCACGATCGACACGACCCCTGACCTCACACATGCCGCCGAGCCGGGCGATAACTATCTCACGCACACGCGAGGGTTCCTCTCGTGGGCGCTCACGCTGGACCACAAACGCATCGGGGTCATGTATCTCATTGCGGTGCTCAGCAGTTTCCTGCTGGGCGGCGTGTTCGCGCTGCTCGTGCGCACGGAACTGATCGCGCCCGGCGCGACGATCACCTCCAGCCCGGACCTCTACAACCAGTGGTTCACCGTGCACGGGGCGATCATGGTGTTCCTCGTGATTATTCCCTCGGTGCCCGCGGCGCTCGGCAACTTCATACTGCCGATCATGCTCGGCGCGAAGGATGTCGCCTTCCCGCGGCTGAATCTTGGCAGCTTCTATCTGTGGATGTTCGGCGCGGTGTTCTTTCTGATCGCCCTGTTCAGCGGGCTCGATACCGGCTGGACGTTCTACACGCCGTACAGCACGGACAGCGGCTCGGCGATGGCGGGTGTGATCCCGGCCGTCACCGGCGCGTTCATTCTCGGCTTCAGTTCGATCTTCACGGGGATGAACTTCATCGTGACGATTCACCGGCTGCGCCCGCCGGGCATGTCATGGTTCCGCATGCCGCTGTTTCTGTGGGCGATCTACGCGACAGCGATCATTCAGGTGATGGCCACGCCCGTGCTCGCCATCACGCTGTTGCTGCTGATTATGGAGCGAGCGTTCGGCATCGGCTTCTTTGATCCGGCGCTTGGCGGCGACCCGGTGCTGTACCAGCACTTCTTCTGGTTCTACAGCCACCCGGCGGTGTACATCAT
>CAZVXI010000070.1:9717-15162 GCA_964631295.1 uncultured Isosphaeraceae bacterium | reverse complement strand
GTTGTTCTGGCAGTCGCGAACTTCCTGGAAATGTACTGGATCTACTGCCTGCTTGGAGTTGGCGGCGCAATCGTGGGCATTCGAGCATGGTTGAGCGTACCGGCGAATCGATTTCTGTTTGACCGTGTGAAACTCAAACTGCCAATCCTCGGGCCGCTCGTTCGAGACGTCGCCGTTGCGCGATTCACCCGTACACTGGGGACGCTGGCATCAGCCGGCTTGCCGATACTTGATGCCTTGCGTGTGACGCAGGGAATTCTCGGCAACCGCGCGATGATGCATGCGATCGACGCAGTCAAGGAACAGGTCACAGCAGGGAAGTCTCTCGCTGTGCCGCTTGAGCGTTCCGGCCTGTTCCCGCCGCTGCTGATTCAAGTCGTCAATCTTGGTGAGCGTTCCGGGCGATTGGAGTCGATGCTGCTGCATGCAGCCAAGGCGTTTGACCGTCGCGTGGAGACATCCATCAAGCTGTTTACAAAGGCGCTGCCGCCCCTGCTGCTGGTCATCATGGCCACCGTCGGTGGATTCGTGCTGGCAGCCATCCTGTTACCACTGCTTGAGTTGCAGAGTCTCGCAACCGGTGGGTAAGCACTCGAACCAATGCAAGATTCATAATGCACCAACGTTCTACTGCAGCGGAACGACTTTGGAGATCGACACACGATGAAAGCCAGAAAAATGACCCACTCAATCACTCGACGACAGACCCGCCGCACGACGCGACGCGCATTCACACTGCTCGAAGTGATTGTCGTGGTAACCATTATCGCATTGCTTGCAGCAATGATCGCGCCACGACTGCTCGGACGTATCGGCGAGAGCAAGCACAAGATCGCCTCGAGCGAGGTTTCGCAGATTGCGTCACAGGTCATGCAATGGTGTGCTGGACAAGGCTACAGCATTCCACCGGACGACTTCGAGCTTGATGTGCTCGTTGCTGACGGCTACTTGCGCGAGAAGGATCTGATCGATCCGTGGGACAGGCCATACATCATTCTCATCCCGGGTGATGAGAATCCAGAGTTTGACATCGTCACCTATGCCGCGGATGGCCAGCCTGGCGGCGAAGGTGAAAGCGAGGACATTATCAACTGACATGCTCCAGCGGCAACGCACATCACGATGCACCCCAAACGGCTTCACACTGCTTGAAGTCCTGATTGTTGTGATCATCATCGCGATGCTCGCCACAGTTGCGATGCCTCGAATGTGGGACACAGAGGGACGCCGGTTCAGGCTTGCCGTCGAGCAGGTTGCTGATTTGCTGATCGCATATGCGCAGCGCGACTCACTTGGATCGACCCGTGTTGGAATCACTTATGACATGGATCGACACGAGATTCTGCTCGTCAACTATGATGCAACAGACGAAGACGGCCGCACTGGTGAGTGGTTTCGCGACACGCTCAATCGGCCTGTGAAGCTGCCGGAGTTCATTCGTCCCGGCGAGAATGTGTGGGCAACCGAGAACGGCGAGTACTACGACTTTTCCATCTGGCCGCTCTCGGCGCAGCCAAATGCACAGCGACCGGATATTGCAATCACCCTTGTGTGGGAGACGCGCGAGGCGGTCATCGATTTGCCCGGCCACGCGGTCGGTCCGCGCATCCGCGACAGTGGCGGCCCAAGCTTTGGCGGCGCGCCCGACAGGCAGGCCGTTGATCTTGACATGCAGGGACGCGATCGGGAGGACTGGTGATGCGTACACATCCTCGAACTACTCTGCCTGCCCGACAACGGGCACATACCCGGCGCGGCTTTGCACTCGCAGATGCAATCGTCGGCGGCACGTTACTGGCGGTCGGTATTGCAGCGTTAATCTCCGTGTCATCGCGCGCACTTGCCGCACAGGCAGATGGAGTCAATCGCGTGCAGGCTGCATGGCTTGCTGATGAGATCCTCTCAATGGTGCTTGTCGAGGGACCTGAGTACTACCCCAAGAAGTATGACTCGGCGGGATCGTTCTCCGAGCCGTTCGAACAGTTCGAGTACTACGTGGAAGTGCGCGACAAGGGCGTCAACCTCCCCTTTGAAGTCAACGTCACGGTCACCTGGCCGGGAGCGAAGCCGCCCGTACAACTGACGACACTCATCACGCAGCCAATAGAGCGGGAAACACCGTTCCCGCGCGAGCCGATCGAGCCGCTTGATCGCAATGAACGCTGGGAAGAGAAAATTCGACAAAGTGAGTACGGCGATGATGTTGATCTGTAAACACATCCCAAATCGCCCGCGGCGCGGCTTCACACTCGTTGAGATGATGGTCGCCACCGTCATCATGGCATTTGTGATCAGCGCGATCTCAACGAGTCTCGGCCTGCTCGCGCGATCAAAGAACGGCACAAAGGAACGACTCGACGCCACGCTTCGCGCGGATGCTGCCTTGCGCGAGATTCGGGCCAACCTGATCTCACTGACGCGCAGTGACGACCTGTTTGACTGCCAGTTCTACCTCACCGATGGCGTGCAGCAGAGTCCCATCGGCGAAGTTGACCGCGATGAGATTCTGTTCTTCAACACAGCCCTGCGACCTGTGCGCGACATCGACTACAACGGCGAAGGCCTGGAATACGAAACCCAGTACCGCGTCGAAGATGACTCACTCGGCCCGGCGCTCTGGCAGCGGCGCGACCCGGTCCCCGATCAATACACATTCGGCGGTGGACAGGCGTCGCCGATGATCGAAGGAATCGTCGGCCTGAGCTTTGAAGCCTTCGACGGATTCGGGTGGCACAGCGAGTGGCGATCAGACGACCTCGGCCTGCCCAAAGCAGTGCGCATCACGCTCATTGCCAGTGGTCACCGCATGGGTGAAGACCCGTACGAAGACACATCATTCACGACCCTCCGCACGGTTGTCCCGTTTGATCGTGTGACACCGCTGCAGGAATATCTGCTTCCCTCAGAAGAAGAACTTGCACTGCTGGGCCTGGAAGATGTCTTCGGGACGCCGCTGCTTGATGTTGATGATGAATCCGGCGGCAGTGGTGGCAACGACAATCCCAACGGTCTGGATCAGTCAGTCATCGACGCCATCAACAACTCAGGCGTTACCAACATGGATGAAGTAAACGACGGGCTTTCCAATCGCCCACCGCCAAGGCCGGGCTCAGGCGGATCGGGGGATGAGTGATGTTTCAAACGCACTTTATCCGACCAACACGAAGCGGAAACCGTCGCGGCACCACAGTGCTCGCAGCAGTCTGGGCAATCGCCATTGGTGCGACAATTGCAGCATCTGTTCAGTTGTTCGGCTGGCGACAGGCGATGATGAGTCAGGATGTCGTGCAGCGCATTCAGTCCCGCTGGGCCGCGCGCGCCGGAGTCGAGAACACAATTGCCGTCATGGCAGATTTCACAGATCGGCCCGAGCCTGACGATGCCTTTGCAATGGTGCGCGAAATGGAGTTCGTATCCGCCGGCGATGTCGGACTGGCAACGTACACAATCCGCCATTGGCGCGATGATCGCCACTGGGCTGGTCCACTCGATGAGCATTCCCGATTCAACGTGAACCTCGTCTCAGAGGGCGACCTCATGTTGCTTGATGATATGACGATCGACGTCGCCTCGGCGATGATTGACTGGCGCGATGAGGACAATGAGCCAAGCCTGCTTGGCGTTGAGGAAGACTACTACCGCGCGCTCGAATCCCCCTACGATCCGCGCAACGATCTCATTCGAACGATCGCGGAACTTGAACTCGTCGCAGGCATCTGGCCCGAGTACCTCCGCGGCGAGGACTGGAACCTCAACTACCAACTCGACCCGAACGAGAATGACGAATCCGCGACGTGGCCGAGGGACAATGTTGATGGCCGGCTGGACGGCGGCTGGTCGCAATACCTGACCGCGTATTCGCTCGATTACGGCGCAACTGCCTCTGGCGACCCTCGCATCTGGCTTCGCGGCGCAACACCCGAAGAACTCGTTGACCGACTTGGCGTTGATGAACTGCAAGCAGAGAAACTGTTGGATTTCGGCGAGAACCTCGACAATCAACTAGAGCAGCTTGCTGTCGTTGAGTTGTCCGAGATTGACGAGAATGGCAATGTGCAGCAACAACAGCAGCAACAGCCCGGTCAGCCGGGCCAGCCAGGTGGGCAACCACAGCCACAGCCCGGCCTGGATGCGAATCTCGTGCCACCTCTGACCGAAGCCCAGGTGCTCGCCGTGTTGCAGGAAACATCGGTTGTACACCCTGCCACGCGTCCACCGGGCAGGATCAACATCAACACCATTCCGCAGCAGTACCTGCGTGACCTGCTGGGTGATGAAGCGCTCGCAGACGAAATCATCTTCCTCCGTGATTCACGGGCAGAGGGCATCGTCAGCATGCTCGACCTGCGCGAGATTCCCGGACTTACCGATGAGATTTGGCTGCAATTAGCGCAACGATTCGACACCGTCTCCAACATTTACACGATTGTCTCAAGAGGCCGCTCGAACGCGAGCGGAATTACGATAGACATGATTGTGGTGGTTGATCGTTCCACCCTGCCCGTCCGCATACTGGAAT
This sequence comes from uncultured Isosphaeraceae bacterium, assembly GCA_964631295.1. Classification (GTDB taxonomy): domain Bacteria; phylum Planctomycetota; class Phycisphaerae; order Phycisphaerales; family SM1A02; genus CAZVXI01. The sequence goes on along the minus strand of CAZVXI010000070.1, from coordinate 10,643 downwards.
ACCGGGAGCAGTAAGACACCATGGCAAATCGCAAGGAATCCATCCAGACGAACGCAAACCTGACCGCAGTCCTGCACAAGGCCGGGCGGACATGGTGCGTTCTTATCGCAGATACGCAGGGCAATAAGCCTCGCATCATCGAGACGCAGGAGTTTCGCTCAGAAGATTCTACCCGGCTCAACACGTTCATCGGAAAGCATTCGCCATCGAAGATCATCTGTGCACTGCCCGCGTCGGCGATCATCTGCCGGACCGTTGATCTGCCCGACGTACCGGAATCGCAACTGCCCAGCGTGCTGGAGTTGCAGGCTGAGGCGCACCTCGTCGGCATTGCACCATCACACCGTCTTGCAATGGCGCCGTTGCCTGCGGCTGCGGGCGAAACATCGCGTCATGGTGTTATCTTGGCCTGGCCTGAGTCTGCACAGCCCGAGCTTCCCGAGATTGATCGTCAGATGACTTTCACTGGCGACATCGCGGGGCTCATCGGGATCATCGGCAAGAACCGCCCAGCAGATCCGCTGGCCGTCGTGGACCGACACACCGGCGCCATTGGCATCGCAATGCCACACGCCTCGGGAATTCGCTATCGTGCTGCATGCGAGAGTGACGGCGATACCGAGGCATGGTCCAAGCGGACAGCCGGTGTGTTCGCAGAAACCGCCATCAACGCCGGACACGATGACGCGTTCATCGATTCCATGATCAACGCTGTGCAGCAAACACTGCGAACGGTCGCCCCAGGCGAATCACGACTGCTCGTGCCCCCTGAAATCATGAACACGCTGACAACGCGTGTAAACGGTGCAAAGGCCGATGTCGACTGGTGGTCGAAGTTCGGCATCGCCGTCGGCGTGCTGCTTGCGGGTCACGATGGAATCGAAGATCTCACTGCCATTCAGCAGGAGCCCCCGCAGGAAAAACCG
>CAZVXI010000070.1:0-9707 GCA_964631295.1 uncultured Isosphaeraceae bacterium | reverse complement strand
CGCGCATTCTGCAGTTTGCAAGCGCGCTGTCGTCGCCACGAGCCGCCGTTCTCACCATTGCCGCCTGCCTGATCCTGATGGGTACGCTGCCAACGCTGATGACCGGGCTGCGCCTGACGGCACTCAAAGTCCGACACAGTGACTTGCAAAACGAGCTGACGAAAGTCAAACGCGCCGAGAAACAGCTCGAAATGTACCGCCTGCTTGATGAGCAGGCCTGGCCGATGAGCAAACTCCTCGCAGACCTTGCCGCCAATACCCCGCCGGGCATCGAACTCGAAACGATTCGCATCACACAGGGCGAAATCGTCACCGTCTCAGGGACTGCGCGCCCACTTGGTGAACTGAATGCATTCCAGTTGATCGCAAATATGCAGCGCGATATGCAGGATTCCCGCATCTTCACAAACGTGACTTACAGCCTCGGTGATCGGTCGAAGATGGTCGGCAGTTATGCGTTCGATCTTACAGCACTTGTGGCGGATCCGCATCGCCCCGTCGATTATGGCGATCAGCGTGACTTTGCCAAGTTCACCATGCAGCAGCGAGTGGATGGAAAAGGTCCGGACAGCGACGCTGCAACCGAGGAAAGTACGGCTGATTCCACAGTCGCCAGCACTGCTGGGAGCACGCAGCCTTCGCGGAGTGATGACACGCCGACAACAGTCGCAACGCCGCCGCAGGACGATCCGCAGATTGCCATGGCCGAGGATGCGACGGGCAGTGCCGCTGCGGAAGAGGATGACCGCGGATCGCGTGGGCGGCGCAATCCGAATCGTCGGGGCACCATTGGGAACGACCAGATATCCGGTTCGACGCGCGACGAAGCGAAGAGTGAGTCGGCCAATACCAAGGTCATGCCCGAGTTACTCACAAAAGACCAGGTCGGTCAGATGGATCGCGGGCAGGTCATGGAAGCACTGACAGAAGTTGCCAATGCAAAGCGCGACTTTCAAAATGATGAAGCAGCGTTGGAAAAGCTCGACGGCCAGTTCCAGATGCTGATGGAGCGCCTGCGGGAGATGAAATGATGTTCGACAGACTGTTTGACACAATTGAAAAACAGCAACGTGCGGTTCAGTGGGGCATCTATGCACTCGTATTTATTGCCGCATTCATGATCTGGTCCGAAGTGATTGATCCCAGGCGGCAGGCGTGGGCAGAGCAGGCCAGTGACTATGAGTCACGCATCGCAGAAGTGCGCTCCGCGAGCGATTTGGCGCGCGATTTTGAGAACCAGAAAAACACGATTGTCTCCATTGGCAAAGTGGATGTACCCGAGAGCCGTCGCGCCGCGTCGGAGAAAATCAACTCGTCTGTGAATCGAATCCTTGATGAACACCGTTCGGCGATCAGTGAAGACAGCTTCGAGTTGACCAGCGGCCGCATGCTCGACAAGCGCGATGCTGCTCGCCTTATCGGCGCATCACGATCAGCGGAACGCCTGAGTGGGAAACTCGAGTTGGAAGCGAATCGGCTTGTAGTCAGTCAAATCATTGCATCGCTCGAAGCAGATGAGCATATTGAGGCGGTGCGTTCCGTTCGACTGACCCACCTTGGCCGAGATGATGTCCGCGCAATGATCGAGTTCGAAGCATGGGTCATTGCAGAGACAGGAAACCAGCGCCGTTGACCAGCACCGCATAAGAGCACAAATGTCATGACAAACCGCATCCACATTACAGCACCGTTGATCGCGAGCAGCATCTTCCTCGCGCTTGTTGTCATTGTCGCGCTCGTCAATCTCTGGGGTGTTCTCGCAGCAGCGTTCGGACCCGGACTTGGCGCGAACGAGGCCACCGCGCAACTGCAGGAGTTCGAACAGGAGCACGAGGCGAAGCTTGCCAACTATCAGGCTCAGTTTGATGGTCGCTCGATTTTCCGCACGCCGAACCCGACACCGAAACCGCGGGAATACACCCCTCCTCCGCCCCCTCCGCCCACGAACAAGACCGAGCCGGAGGAGAAAGGACCCGTGGGGCCGCCGCCACCGCCGCCTCGCTATGCCGGACCACCGATCCTCTTCGTCGTCGGTGACGAGGTATGGTTCGAGAACGGCGATGATCCCTTCAAAGTGAAGGTCGGTGAGACAGTGAACGAGCACACGATCATCGAGGTGAATGCGCCGCGTTTTGTGAAAGTCGGCTGGCGTCGTGGTGAGTATGAGGTCCCCATCTTTGAGAGTTGGAACTCATCGATCGGCCTGAGCACGACTGCACGGCCATCGCGACCAGTCCCCGGCCTGATCGAAGCCGAGGTATCCAAGACATCGAGCGAAGGCTCAAATGTGACGATTTCGGATCTTCGTCGCCCGGGCAATATATCCACCGAAAGCGACGTTAAACCACAAACGTCACCTGCAATCAGCAAAGACACAAAGCCCGCGTCTGATAAATCAGAGAAGGGCCCGCCTGAATAATCGGAACAGTACTCGCACTGGCGGCTGCCGACAGGATGCATCAACCCGCACGTGCGACAACTTGAACGGAAAGAATCTCTCAGACCACCCACCAGCCGGCGGGATCAGGTCGATATCACACCAGCTACCTGGGCAGAACCAGGCACAAGAAAGACCGAGGCCAAAGACGTGAACGGCAAACAACCACAGAACTGGAACCGACTCGGCTGGATGGCCCTGCTGCCTGCGACGCTGCTGCTGGCATCGCCGGTTATTGCGCAAGATGAGCAAAGCAACGGCAACGGTCGCCCCAAGCCAGCCTCCGCACAGAGCCAGGCCGAGGATTCACCGCCTGCTGGGCCTCGCGCAACCAATGGCACCAAGGCCACGAATCCCAACGAAACTCGCCGCAAGCTGCCGGACGCGGGTCCTGTGATGGCGAACTTTAACGACGTTTCCGTGATGGACATGATCCCGTTCATCGTCGAGTCAACAGGCAAGGTCGTGATGCCTGTCCGCCCGATGGTGCTGCGCAACCAGAAGATCACGTTGATGAACGACGAGCTGATGCCACGCAGCCGCCTGGTCGATTTGCTCTTCCAGACCTTTCGCCAGAACGGCGTGGCCGTCATCGAGCAGGATAACCTCATCATCCTCAACATGCTTGCTGAGGCCAATGGCGGTGAAGTACCTGTGCTCGGCCCGAACGAAGACCCGCGCGACCGCACAGACGTCGGTACAATCGTTATTAAAATCTTCGCGCTCACGGAAGCCGTCGCAGACGGCGTGGCTGAACAGATCGAAGAAATGCTTCCCGATTATGCAAAGCTGTCGGTCGATCCGAACAGCAATCAGTTGATCCTGCTCGCGGATATCGCGCTCTGCCAGCGCGTGCAGGAACTCATCGACCAACTCGACCGCAACTACATGCAGGAAGTCAAGCGCACGTTCAAATTGAACTATGCCGACGCAACTGAAGTATATGACAACGTGCTTGAACTCTTCGAAGACGATGGCTCTGCTGGGCAGGCTGCGAACCGCAATACACAGCGCAGGCGACAGCCAGGCGGTCAACCGCAGCAGCCGACGGCTGGCTCTCCCCTGCCGCAGGCACCGCTGCGTCTCACCGTCAACACCGCGCAGAACACCGTGTCGGTGATCGGCGAACGCAAGATCGTGCAGGAGATCGAGACGCTGATCAATACCTACTGGGATCTGCCTCGACCCGAAGGCAGTGCGCGGCGTTACGAACTCAGGTACACCGACTGTATTCGTGTGCGTGATACACTGAACGAACTGCTTGGCAGCGGCGGCGGCACGAACGCGGCCGCTGCAGGTCGAGCCCGCGCGGGCGGTGGCGGCGGCGGCGATGTAACATCGATTCTCGGTGGCATCTACAAGATCGAAGCGTTTCCCGACGCCAACAGTGTCCTCGTACTGTCCAAGACCGAAGCAAGCCTCAACTTTCTCGACATGCTGATCACCGAGATCGATCAGCCCTCCGAGGCAGGCTTGCCCATGGTCGTGGAATTGAAGCATGCTGACGCCTTTCATCTTGCTGAGCAGATCAACGCGCTGCTCGCTGAAGCTGGTGCCGGCAGCGGGATAAGCCGACCGGAGCAAGGGCTGTCCGGTGAAGGGATACAGTCGCTGACCGATGGTGGGACCGGTGGAGGCAACGATGCCGGCCAGGCCGATGCCACGTTCGACTTCCCATGGCAGCGCGGGAGGCAGGCCGATGACCGCGTGCCCGAGTCGCCGCTCATCGGCAAGACGCGCGTCGTGCCAATTTCACGACAGAACGCACTCGCGGTGCTCGCTCCCGCATCCATGCGCGAGTCCATGCGCGATCTGATTTATCAGTTCGACCGTCCCGGTCGTCAGGTCATGATTCGTGCGGTTATCGCTGAGGTGGAACTTACTGATGAACTCGCTCTGGGCCTGCGCGTCAGCAACAGTGGCGACATCCTTGGTGGCGGCAACTCCGACAATCGTCTCGGAGGGACTGCGGACTTTGATGGCCAGACCACACCATTGCTCGACGGCCTCTTTGACACATCCGTCCTCGATGTCGGCGTGCAGGTCAATGCCGTGCTGCAGGCGTTGAATGAACAAACCAACGTGCGGATTCTGCAACAGCCGCAGGTGTTCACCGCGGACAACGAAGAAGCTCAGTTCTTTGACGGCCAGGACGTTCCGTTCCTGACAGACACCCAGGTGACTGACAACGGCGGCATCACAGAATCAACCGACTACCGCCCTGTCGGTATCTTCCTCAACGCGCGGCCACGCATCACAGTCAACAGAGATGTCGACCTCGACGTGTATCTTGAGTTGTCCAGCGTTGTACCCGGCCAGACACAGTTCGGCGCGTTCATCATCGACCGCCGCGTGACCGAAACGCATGTCGTCCTGAAGAACGAGCAGACGATCGTTCTCTCCGGCATATTGACAGACCGCGAGGCGAAGATCCGGCGAAAGATCCCGCTGCTTGGCGATATACCGCTTATCGGACCGCTGTTCACGTCATACGAGGACTCAAGCGTCACCACAGAACTGATCGCATTCATTACGCCGATCGTGGTTGAAGACCCAGAAGAGAACTACGAGAACTTCAATGACGACGCTCGCCGCCGCCTCATGGAACTCTCGCGGCCGCTGGAGCAGCAGTTGAAAGACTCGTCTACCAAGCAGAAGATTCGCGAAGCCATTCTTCCAAGCGATGTCAAAGCAACAGGCGGCTCTCAGGACGATTAACCTGATGTGACTTCAGATACGGCCCGCCTTTGTGGGGGAGGCGGGCCGGCTCGTTTCCAGACCCATGATTTCCAGACTCCACATGCTCGCACACTCAGCATTGATCGCGGTTTTCTTTGCGACAGCAATTTCTTTGATCGGTTGTGGTCCCGAGGCGACAACTTCGCGCGATCGCGGGTGGACCGATACGAGTCCCTCCACTGATCTTGGCACCGGCACAGTTCGCCGTGCTCCACTTCGAACAGCGCGTGTGCGCGCATCGGTCGTTGCAATGGGCGCGGTCCCCAACGATCGCCAGACCGTGCCGATCGTCAGCCCCGATGGTCGCTGGATCGCAACACAGGTTGGCGTCACACCAACGTGGGATACTGTTCTCGCCCGCCCGGGGGCCGAGGTCCCGCGTGCGACGCGGATCGAAGTCTTCCGGCTCGGCTGGGGACAGGAGCCGCCGGTGCTTGTGCACGCTATCAATGAGCCGGTCATGCTCGGCCGCTCGCGCGATGCACAGGGGTTTCTCGTTGAATCCGTCCGCGACGATGGAGCCCGCTGGATCGGCAAAGCGTCGTGGACGAGCGGTGAGATTGACTGGCTTGTTCAGGACTCGAACATCAACGCGTTTGCGGCGCTCGGCCGGGCTGGGCAACTGGCTTGGTCGCGGCGTGCTCCCGATACAGAACATTTCGAACTTGTTGTGCGAACTCCATCGAGCGAATGGACACGCCAACTGCCAGGCGCTGACGTGCTCATGCCGACTTGGTCGGGTCGTGGCGACTCGCTCTTTGTGCTGAGCCTGCAAAATGGCTTCCTTGATGCGCTTTTCGGGAACGCGTCAAGTGAGATCGCATTCGGCCAGTCGATGCGCCGTCTTCCGCTCGCGACGGAGGCATATGACCGTGTCGCGTATCAGACGACTGTTATCGGCAATGGACAGGATGCGGCCGGTGAATCATTCATTTTCTGGCACCCGTTCAAGAAGCGTATTGCCGTGTGGCAGCCGTACTCTGAAACTGGCAACGAGGCAGTTCTTTCGCGCCAGCGATCTATCGCGGGGTTGCTCGATGATGACGGGCACATGCTGATCGTCGCCGAGGGCGACCATCGTCCCGAACTCTATCGACACGCGCTCGGCAAGCCGCTCGACAGTAACTCACTGCTCGCAGGCATTGCCATTCCTCGCACAGTACGACGCGGCCCATGGTCCTACGTGCTTCTGGCACCGAATGAATCCGGTATGGTCGGCATCACGGGCATGCAACTGCTCCCGGATGAGGATGCAGCAGACATCGCGGACCCTCAACGCTGATAATCGTCGACGCAGCAGACTTTGAGTTTGAGTATCGGTCCTGATCTGCTAGCTTGTTCGGCCGAGGGCCGAGCAGTGCGCGAGGCTCCCGTGCCAGCATCACAATCGCAGGAAGGACCATGATGGCGAAGTATCGCAGCACGCCAGATCAATCCACTCGCCTCCCGGGCGGCATCCCCTACATCATCGGAAACGAGTTTGCGGAGCGATTCAGTTTCTACGGAATGAAGGGCATTCTGACGGTCTTCATGACGCAGCACCTGCTCAGCCGCGCGGGCGAGCCTGCATTCATGAACGAGGAGGACGCCAAAGCGACCTATCACCTCTTCACCGCCGCAGCGTATTTCTTCCCCATCATCGGTGCGATGATCTCGGACATTCTGTGGGGAAAGTACAAGACGATCCTGATCATCTCGCTGATGTACTGCTTCGGCCACGGAATGCTCGCGCTGATGGATCTCGGCCCTGAGCTTGGTTTGTGGGATATGAAGCCGTTTCTCTTTGCGGGGCTGATACTGATCGCGATGGGTGCCGGCGGCATCAAGCCGTGTGTGAGCGCTCATGTGGGCGATCAATTTGGCTCGCAGAACAAACATCTGCTCACACAGATCTTCAACTGGTTTTACTTTGCGATCAATGTGGGCGCTGCGACGAGCACGCTACTCACGCCCTTGCTGCTGGTCACCTACGGACCGTGGGCCGCATTCGGGCTGCCGGGCGTACTCATGGCGATCGCAACCTTTCTCTTCTGGCTCGGTCGACATAAGTTCATCCACGTACCTGCGGCCGGCTTCAAGGCTTGGAAGGAGGAGACGTTCTCGAAGGACGGCATCCGCGCGGTGTTGAACCTGTCTCCGTTGTTCCTGATTTTTGTGCCGATGTTCTGGGCGATTTTTGACCAGACTGGCTCGGCGTGGGTTCTGCAGGCGGACAAGATGGACCGCGAGCTTGGTTTCGTCTGGCTGCCATCGCAGATACAGGCGATCAACCCCTTGCTGATTCTCATTGGCATCCCGGTCTTTACGTACGTGATCTATCCATTCATGGGCAAGTTTTTTGAGCCAACACCGCTGCGCAAGATCGGCATCGGCTTGTTCCTCACATGCGGAGCATTCTGTATCAGCGCAGCGATCGAGACGAGTGTCGAATCGAAGCAGCGAACAGTTGCGCAGAACGTTTTTGCTGATCTCGCCGCGGATCTGGAGACAAGGCAACTCGGCCCGGCTGCCGATGCGGATGAAGAAGATCCGATCACGAAGTGGAGTCGCGCTGCCTTGACTGCCGCCGATATCAGCAAGTGGTCAAGTGAACAGATCGCGGCTGCAATCGGTATAAACTCAGACACGCTCGCCAGCCTGCGCGATGCGAACCAGCCGATTACCCAAGTACAGGCAGTGTCATTGTTCCGATCGCTGGCAGATGTCGATACGACCGGGCCAACAGTGACGCTGCTCAACGGCGCGGTTGCCGCAACACGATTGCTCCCGAAAGCAGCGAGTGAGAATGAGATCGAATGGAGCAAGGAGACGGTCAACAGCTATCTCAAAGACATGCCCAACATCATCTGGCAGTTCCTTGCGTATATCATCCTCACAAGCGCAGAGATCATGGTGTCGATTGTATGCCTTGAGTTCGCCTACACACAGGCGCCGCGTAAAATGAAGTCATTCATCATGGGAATCTACTTCCTCGGCGTGTCGCTCGGCAACCTCTTCACCAGTGGAGTGAATGCAGGTATTGGTCTGCTGAAGAGTGAAGATGGCACATCCGCGCTCGATGGCGCAAACTACTACTGGTTCTTCACAGTGTTGATGGCGATCACCGCGGTGGCGTTCATCTTCTTCGCGCTGCGATACAAGGGTAAGACCTACATCCAGGGTGAGGATGATGAACTTGAAGCAGAGGCAGAAGCCGCAGCCATCGGCAATGTGTGATTCGGCCAATCCACTGAGTATGCGACTCGCCCCCGGCACTCACAGCCGGGGGCGTTTTTCTTTGAGACATCATGGCTGTAAATCTTGTACCGGGTGCGGCCAGGTGAGGTAGCCGTCCGGACCAAGAGGAATGTCGAACTGAATCCAGATCAGAAGCATGATGCACCAGACGATCGTGAATACGATCGTGTACGGCAGCATGGTTGATATCAGCGTGCCCATGCCGCCCTTCGGAACGAACTTCTGCATAAACACAAGAATGATGATCAGGTAGGCGTTCAGCGGCGTGATGATATTTGTGACAGAATCACCAATGCGATATGCAGCCTGCGTGAGTTCCGGCGAGATGCCAACCAGCATAAACATGGGAATGAAGATCGGCGCGAACATCGCGTACTTCGCGCTCATCGAGCCAATAAACATGTTAAAAAGCATGGTCACGAGGATGAATGCAATGATCAGCGCGCCGATCGGCATGTCCGCCTGACCGAGTGTCTGCCCGCCCCACATGGCGAGCATCTTGTCCATTCCTGAGTACTTGAAGTACTCGATGAACTGAGCCGCGACAAATGCAAGGACGATGATTGGTGCCATGTAAGCCATGGATTCGACCATCAGTTTTGCTGCGTCCTTGTCGTTGCGGATGTTCCCGATCGCGACGCCATATGCGAGACCCGGAACAATAAAGCAGAAGAAAATCAGCGGGACGATCGAGTCCACCCACCGCGCGAAGCCATCGGCTGGCACGAGGACGGTCTCGCCCGGGTCGTATTCCCCGTCACCATCATCGTTGGCGATCCAACCTTTCAGCGGGAGAGACGCACCCGCCACAGCTTCCTCCATATTGTGCAGTTCTGCTTTCTGCCACCGGAGGATCTCATCTTGATCATCCAGCCGGACCTGGCCCTGATCATTCAGCACGGGCATCTGATATGTATAAAGAGGTGCTCCCGGGATCAGAATCATAGCAAAGAAGATCGAGAGAGAGACGACGAGAGCGCCACACGCAACCGTCATGCTTCGCTTTTCTTCTGGCTTGAGTTGCTGCTCGGCAAGGTCGTCCTGTGTCGGCACTACGGGCCCGCCATCTTCCGGCGACTTGTTGTGCAGGCGCCGCTCAACAAAGAAGGACGTGACCGCCCAGCCCGTGAGGGTCATCACAAATGTCGATGCGATCATGAAGTACCAGTTGCATGCCGGGTTCATTTCATAGTCGGGATCAATCACCTGCCCGCCCGTATTCCCAAAGCCCGCGAGCATCGGGTCCAGCCCCGTGATGAACAGGTTCGCATTAAAGCCTGCAGAGACACCAGCA